>CANDEE010000056.1 GCA_947383685.1 uncultured Pseudoflavonifractor sp. | reverse complement strand
CCAAGCCCCGGGACCCCATCTCCGCCAAGCTGGTGGCCAACATGATCACCGCCGCCGGAGCCGACCGGGTGCTGACCATGGACCTTCATGCTTCCCAAATCCAGGGTTTCTTTGACATCCCCGTGGACAATATGCTGGGCAGCCCCATCTTTGCCCAGTATTTCCACGAAAAATTCCTGGGCCAAGAGGAGGACACCATCGTAGTCTCCCCCGATGTGGGCAGCGTCTCCCGGGCCAGAGCCTTTGCCCAAAAGCTGGGTCTGCCTCTCGCCATTGTAGACAAACGCCGCCAGAAGGCCAACTCCTCTGAGGTCATGAACATCATTGGCGATGTGGCGGGCAAACAGGTGGTCCTGCTGGACGACATGGTGGACACCGCCGGCAGCCTGTGCCACGCCGCCCAGGCCCTGGTGGACATCGGCGGAGCCACCAAGGTATACGCCTGCGCCAGCCACGGCGTCCTGTCCGGCCCCGCCTATGACCTCATTGAAAAAAGCCCCATTGAGGAGCTGGTGTTCCTGGACACCATTCCTGCCACTGAACGGGCCAGGCAGAGTGAAAAAATCAAGTACCTGACCGTGGCCCACCTCTTTGCCGACGCCATTGACCGCATCTATCAGGAGGTTTCCATCTCCAAGCTGTTCAACTGAACCTCTCATCCCCTACGGGGCGGGGCATACGCCCCGCCCCTTTTTTGCCATTCTCACCCTTTCTCCGGAGGTATCCGCCATGTTTTTTTCCCGAACGCCCGCCGGTCCCGTCACCTGGCTTGTAGTTGGCCTGGGCAACATGGGCGAGCAGTACGAGGGCACCCGCCACAACGTGGGCTTCGACGTCCTTGACCGGCTTGCCGACAGTCTGGACGTCCCTGTCCAGCGGCTGAAATTCAAGGCCCTCACCAACACCGTCACCCTGGGCGGCGAGAAAGTTCTGCTGATGAAGCCCGTGACCTATATGAACCTCTCCGGCGAGGCGGTGGAGCCGGCCGCCGCTTTCTACAAGGTTCCCCCGGAGCACATCATTGTCCTTTCCGATGAGGTGGCCCTTCCCCCCGGCAAGCTCCGCATTCGCCCCGGCGGTTCGGCAGGGGGCCATAACGGCCTGAAAAACATCATTGCCCACCTTCACACCGCAGAGTTCCCCCGCATTCGCCTCGGGGTGGGCGGCAAGCCCCATCCCGACTATGATATGGCCGACTGGGTTTTGGGAAAACCCCAGGGTGAGGACCGAAAAGCCATTGACGAGGCCATCTGCCACGCCGCCCAGGCCGTGGAGTGCTATATCAAAGAAGGCCCCCAGGCCACCATGGGAAAATTCAATTGAGCCGTCGCCGCCCCATGAGAAACCCTCTCATGGGGCGGTTTTTTGCTTTCCTATTGCGCTTTTGTCCAGACTGCGCTATTATTTTATTATAAACAAAAACAGAAAGGAGTCTTCCCCATGAAACGCCGCCTTCTTCCACTGCTTTTATCCCTGAGCCTTCTTTTCTCCCTTCTTCCCGCCGCCCTGGCCCAGGAGGAGGCTTCCGTCTCCGTCACCGCCCTATGTGTGGCGGAGGCAGATCAACCCGTTTTTTTGGACGCCAAGGAGCTTGGGCTTCTCTGCCAACAGGCTACGGGCCATGAGCTGGTAAGCGTCTCCTTTTCCCATCTTTCCAACCGGGTAGGGAGCCTTACCTGCGAGGGAGAGGCCGTTACCCCCGATACTCCCTACTACCTGTACCAGCATCCCCAGCTTTCCCAAATTTGCTTTACCCCCTATTCCCGGTTCACCGGGCAGCGGGAGCTTACCTTTACCATGACCAGCAAAAGGGAGGAAACCGTTTCCGGCGTTCTCCTATTCTATGTCCCCAAAGCGGCGGAGGACCTTCCTCCGGACTCTCCCATGAACGACACCGCTGTGGTCCGCCAGGGGGAGCCCGTCCCTCTGATGGATTTTCTCCCTGAACGGGTCTGGTGCCGGACCTCCAAGGGCTATCGTGGGGACAAGACTTCCTGGACGGTTGGGGACTCCACCTACATTGCGGAGGAGCTGGAGTCCGCCTCCTTTTCCCGCCTCCCTTCCTCCGCCCAGGGTTATCTCTGGCTGGACTACCAAACTCCCGACGCCCGAAAGGTCCTTCCCGGGGAGGTCCTGTATTCCGGAAAGGACCCAAACCTCTATGACGTCACCTTTGTCCCCGCGGGCAAGGAAACGAAAGCCGTCCGTCTGGACTATACCGCCTCCTGCTCCACTGACGCGGAGGTCCCCGGCTCCCTCACTCTGAATCCGGACAGGAACAAAACTCCTGCCCAGCCCACCGACACAGTCTCCCCCGATGATGTCCAACCGAATCTCCCCGGTGACCGTTTTCAGGATATGACCGGATGGGAGTGGGCCGTCCCCGCCGCCGATTTTTTGGATGAGCAAAAGGCCGTCTTCTCCAACGCCGGTCAGCCCATTTTCCGCCCCGGCGATCCCGCCACCCGCATGGAGCTGATTTACGCCCTGGTCCATGTGGCCTATCCCTCCGTGGAGGAGGCCCCCGCTCCCGCCTTTTCCGATCTTCCGGACAACCGGGATCTGTCCGGCGCGGCCGCTATGGCCGCCGCCCATGGCCTCGTCCTGGGCGATGGGGAAAACCGCCTGCTCCCCAACGCCCAAATTACCCGCCAGGACGCCCTGGTCATCATTTACCGTTCCTTATCCGACCTGACCCGGCCCTACCAGCCCCTTCCCCAGTCCGCCGATCTTGACTTTTTCTCCGATGCTAAAGACCTGGCTTCCTATGCCCGGGAAGCGGCGGCAGTCCTCTTTTCCAAGGGCATTCTTCAGGGAGACGACAGCCGGAGGCTGGCCCCCCTCTCCCCCATTACCCGGGCTGAGATGGCAAGCCTTCTCTACCGGGCCTTTGGCGAATAACAAACCCGAGGCCGCCCACAAGGGCGGCCCCTCTTTTTCCCTTGACCCTGTCCTTTTCCCGTTGTATACTATATCCACCAACACCCCCCTCCCTTCCGGGATGGGGGCATTTGGCGTTTCCCGGCAAACGCTTATTTTGCTCTCCGGAGGTTGTTATGAATCAGCTCCTGTCCGCCCTTCCCCGGCTCCCGGAATTTCAGCAGCTCGCCGCCGCCCTGGACAACGGCCTGTCCCCCGCGGCGGTCAGCGGCCTGTCCCCTATCCACCGGGCTTACTTTGCCGCCGCCCTGCGGCAGCAGTCAGGCCGTCCAGTGGTCCTGCTCTGCGCCGACGACGCGGAGTGCCAGCGGATGGCCGGGGATTTGAAGGCCCTCTCCGGGGAGGAGGTCTTGACCCTTCCCGCCCGGGAGTTTACCTTTCATAACGCCGCCGTGGTTTCCCGCCAGTGGGAGCACCGCCGCCTGCAGGCTCTCTGGGCCATGAGTCAAAACCAGGTCCCCTTCCTGGTGGTCCCTGCGGAGGCCCTTTTGCAGCGCACCATGCCCCCGGAGCTGCTGACAAAGGCCAGCCAGGTGCTGAAGATGGGGGAACAGTACGATCTTAACGAGCTGGCGGAATTCCTTACCGCTGCGGGCTACTCCCGCTGCGACCAGGTGGAGGGCGTGGGCCAGTTTGCCCTCCGGGGCGGTATTTTGGACTTTTTCTCCCCCGCCCATCCCCTGCCTGTCCGTATGGAGTTTTTTGGGGACGAGGTAGACTCTATGGGCCTGTTCGACGTGTCTACCCAACGGCGGACCGAGCAGCTCTCGGAGGCCCGCATCCTCCCCGCCGCCGAGGTGCTTTCCCAGTTTGCCCCCGGTGGGGCCATAGGTCTTGCCCGTGCCCTGGACCAGCGGCTGGCGGCGGCCATCAAGAAGGGGAACGCTCCCGACCAGCTTCTGGTCACGCTGGCCCAGGACAAGGAGGCCTTGGAAAACGGCCTCGCCTTCCCCGCCATTGACCGTTATTTGGCCCTTATTTACCCTCAGATGGCTACGGCGGTGGATTATCTGCCTCCGGACGCGACAGTCCTTATCAGCGACGTGCCTCGGTTTATGGAACGGTGCAAAAACGACCTCTGGCAGCTCAACGAGGATGTGACCGCCCTTAGCGAGAGCGGGACTCTCCTTCCAGAGCTGGGCCGCTTTTGCCTCACTCCGGAGGAGCTGACCGCCGCCCTGGACAACTGGCCCGTAGCCTATCTGGATTCCTTTGCCCACTCCCAGTTTCCCCAGCGGCCCCGGCAGCTGCTTGCCGTCACCGCCAAGCAGCTCTCCTCCTATGGAGTCAGCCTGGAAACCGCCGTCTCCGACCTCAGCCACTACCTGGCTGCCGGCTTTGCTGTCGTGGTGCTGGCGGGGACCGAGCAGCGATGTCTGAACCTGCAAACCCTTTTGCGGGAGCAGAACGTCCGCTCGGCGGTAGACTTTGCCCTCACCTCCCTGCCCCTGCCGGGGCAGGCCATCATCTGCTGCGGCGGTCTCTCCTCCGGTATGGAGCTGCCCACCATTCAATTTGCCATTCTCACCGAGGGCACCGCCGCCCCTGCAAAAAAGCGGAAGCCCAAGGCCCCCACCAACCGGGAAAAGCTCCATTCCTACGCCGACCTCAGCGTAGGCGACCTGGTGGTTCACCAGCAGCACGGCATCGGCCGCTATCAGGGCATGGTCAAGCTGCCCGTGGATGGGGTAGATAAGGATTATGTGAAGATCGCCTATGCCGGGGCCGACGCCCTCTACGTTCCCGCCACCCAGCTTGACATGGTAAGCAAATACATTGGCGGCGGCGAGGACGCAAACGAGACCAAAAAGCTGTCCCGCCTGGGGGGCGGGGACTGGGAACGCCAGAAATCCCGGGCGAAAAAGGCGGTCCAGGACCTGGCCAAAGGCTTGATCCAGCTTTACGCCCAACGCCAGCGGCAGCCGGGCTTTGCCTTTTCCCCCGACTCCCCCTGGCAAAAGGAATTTGAAGAAGAATTTGAATACGCTGAAACCGAGGACCAGCTCCGCTGCATCGCGGAGATCAAGCGGGATATGGAGATGGACAAGCCCATGGACCGTCTCCTTTGCGGGGATGTGGGCTATGGCAAGACCGAGGTGGCCTTCCGCGCCATTATGAAATGCGTGCTGGACGGCAAGCAGGCCGCTATTTTGGTGCCTACTACCGTCTTGGCCCGCCAGCACTATTTGACCGCCAAACGCCGTTTTGCCAAGTACCCCGTGGATGTGGAGGTTATCTCCCGGTTCCGTACCCCCGCCCAGATGAAGGAGACGCTGCGCAAGGTTTCCGAGGGGAGCGTAGACCTTCTCATCGGTACCCACCGTCTTCTGCAAAAGGACGTGCAGTTCAAGAACCTGGGCCTTTTGGTGGTAGACGAGGAACAGCGGTTCGGGGTCACCCACAAGGAAAAGCTGAAGGAGCTTTCCCGCCAGGTGGATGTGCTCACCCTCTCCGCCACCCCCATCCCCCGGACCCTGAACATGGCCCTTTCGGGCATTCGGGATATGTCCACCCTGGAGGAGCCGCCCCTGGACCGCCAGCCCGTCCAGACCTATGTGATGGAGCACGACTGGTCCGTGCTGGCGGACGCCATGCGCCGGGAGCTGGAACGGGGCGGCCAGGTCTACTACCTTCACAACCGGGTGGAGACCATCGCCCGAACGGCAGCCCGCATTCAGGAGATGCTGGGAGAGGACTCCACGGTGGCCATTGCCCACGGCAAGATGACCCAGGAGGAGCTGAACGACGTGATGACCCGGATGTCCGAGGGCGAGGTGGGAGTGCTGGTCTGCACCACCATCATTGAGACGGGCATCGACATCTCCAACGTAAATACCCTCATCATCGAGGACGCGGACAAAATGGGTCTCGCCCAGCTCCACCAGATACGGGGCCGGGTGGGCCGCTCCAACCGCCGGGCCTTCGCCTACCTTACCTACCGCCGGGGCAAGGTTCTCAGCGAGGTCGCCGCCAAGCGGCTGGGGGCCATCCGGGAGTTTGCCGAGTTTGGCTCCGGCTTCAAGATCGCCATGCGGGACCTGGAGATTCGGGGGGCGGGCAACGTGCTTGGTCCCGAGCAGTCAGGCTTCCTGATGAGCGTGGGCTATGATATGTATTTGCAGCTTTTGGAGGAGGCCGTCCTCACCGAGCGGGGGGAGGCTGCGGAAATCCCCGCCGAATGCTCCGCCGATTTGACCGTTACCGCCTCCATCCCCGACCGGTATGTGCCATCGGCAGAGCAGCGCATGGACCTTTACCGCCGTATCGCCCTCATCCGCAGCGAAAATGACGCCGATGACCTGACCGACGAGCTTATTGACCGTTACGGCGACCCGCCCCGGCAGGTAAATAACCTCATTGCCGTGGCCCTTCTTCGCTCGGATGCGGCCCACTGCGGGATCAGGGAGATGACCCAAAAGGGCAGCAACGTGGTCTTTTCTCTCAACGCCTTTGACCTTCGCCGGGTATCTACCCTCTGTTCCCAGGAGCGTTGGAAGGGCCGTATTCTCTTTTCCGCCGGGGAAAAGCCCGCCCTGACCCTGCGTCTGAAAAAGGGAGAGGACCCCCTGAAATTTGCCCGGCTTATGGTAGAGGACTATGGGAAAACGGAGGAGTAACCGTCATGACGGATGAACGCTATATGTCCCGCGCCCTGGAGCTGGCAAAGGAAGCGTTGGCCGACGGGGAGGTCCCTGTGGGCTGCGTCATCGTCTGGGAGGACGGGCGTATTATTGGCGAGGGCCGCAACCGCCGGGAAATGGACCGGGACGCCCTGGGTCACGCCGAGCTGGCCGCCATTCGCCAGGCCTGCCGGACCATAGGGGGCTGGCGGCTGAACAAAGCCAAGCTCTATGTCACTCTGGAGCCGTGTCCCATGTGTGCCGGAGCCATCCTCAATGCCCGTATTCCGGAGCTTCACTACGCCGCCAAGGACCCGGCCCTCGGGTCCTGCGGCTCGGTGCTGAATCTTTTTGAGGAACGCTTTGGCTTTCATCCCCGCATTTTCCGGGGGCCCCTGGAACCGGAATGCGGGCGGCTCCTGTCGGATTTTTTTGCCCAGGCCCGCAGGCGGGAAACCCTTTTTCAGATTTAATCCTTTTGTAACAACTGAGGATTTTCTTCTTAACAATTCCCCGGTATTCTTAAACACGTGCAAGAGACAATCTTCTTTTCATTCTATCCTCCAATCCTTTTGCAAAAAAGCGGCGGTTTTCCGCCGCTTTTTTGTACCCTCTGGCCTGCCGGGCAGTTTACCTAAGGCCTCTTGCCCTTTTATAAAACGCTCTGCCTAAGCAGCGTTTGTTGAAAAGCAGAACGGGAGCGCCGGCCACTGGCCGGCGCTCCCGCCTGTTACAAAGAAAATAGCTTGCTTATTTTGCCTGGGCAAGGGCGTCGCTGACGGCGCTCATAATGCCCACGCTGGTCATGGTAGCGCCGGAAACAACATCCACGACGGCCTTATCCTTCTCCACGATTTGGGCAATGGTTTCGTCCACAGCCCGGTCAGAGAAGCCCGGGGTGTCCCAGAACTCCAGGACCTCCACCTTTGTGATGTCGCTGCCCTTCTTGGTCACCCGCACAGTGATGGGCACAGTGCTCTTGCCCTCGCCCTTGCCGATATACTGGTCGGCGCCGGCCTCATACTTGGGCTCCTCCACGGTGGGGATGAAGGCGGTCTTGCCCTCCATCACACTGCCCTGGTAGTTATCGGTCTTGGCGGCTGCGGCATTCTTGCCGGAGATACGGCCAAAGGCCAGGCCGCCGCCGATGTTGTTCGCAGCCTGATAGCAGTGGCTCCAGATGTCGCCCAGCTCGCCGGCCTCATAGAGGTGGGGGATGGGTTCGCCGGTAGCGCTGATGACCTGGCCCTCCATGTTCCGCTCGGGACCGCCCTGGGTGTTGCCCACAGAGTGGCTGATACGAATGGCATAGAAGGGGGCCTTCTTGACAGGTGCCTCAGCCGTTTTGTTGTACTCCGCAATAGAAGCCTGGAAGGTATCCGCAGGCATACCGGTCTTTTCAGCCAGTTCCTCCAAGGTCTTGCCGGTCTCAAAGTAGCCGTGCTCAATTTCCCACTGGTTGCCCTCGCTGAAGGAGTTGTGCAGAGGAGCGGCCTTCACGGTATCAGCGTCAAAAACGGCCCAGGTGTAGTTGGGGTAACGGGCGGCAACATAGTTGCCGTAGAAATAGGTCTTGCCGTGGCTGCTGGCACTGCCGCCCTCGTATACAGTACCATCCTTGGCCATGACCAGAGCAGAGGTGGCAAAGGGGCCGAAGGTCATGGCACCACTGTCAAAGCGGTAGCCCATGTTGGGACCCACCAGATTGGATACGTGCCACAGACGGGCGCCCACCTCCTGGGCCATGGTAATGCCGTCGCCGGTGTTATAGATGGCATAGGCCAGAGAGGTGGCATCGGTGTAGTCGTTGAAGTCCTCGGCCATGCGCTGATTGGCCTCGTAACCGCCGCAGGCCAGAACCACGCCGTTCTTGGCGCGGATGTTGACCTTCTGACCGTTGACCTCGGCCTGAACGCCGTGGATAATGCCGGTGTCCTTGTCCTGGATCAGGTGCTGGGCGGGAGCCTCGTACCAAATATCCACATCCCGCTTCTCCACGCACTTCTTGAGGAACTTATAGAGCGCGCCGCTGCCCTTCAGGCCGTCAACACCGGCACCAAAGCCCATGTTGCCGTCGATGGTCAGCATGAACAGGCCTCCCACACCCTCCATCATGGGAAACTCGGCCCACTCGTGGCGGGTGACCCGGGGAGCGCCCAGGTCCTTCAGCCACTGCTCGTTGAGGGCAATGGCATCCAGATAGCCGGAGATCATCTCGTCCGTGGGGGTGGAAAAGCCCTCTCGCATGGACTCCATGTACTTGGTGGCCTGCTCCTTGTCATCCATCATGGAGACCCACTGCATACAAACAGCGGAGTTGCCGCCGGCGTGACCCTCCGGGGCCTTCTCCAGCACCAGGGTCTTGGCTCCCTGATCCGCAGTGGTGATTGCGGTGGCACAGCCGGCAGCACCCAGGCCTACCACGATAACGTCATACTCAGCGTCCCAGTCCACCGTCTTTTCAAAGGCAGGAGCGGTCTCCACTGAAGCGGTCATGGTGTCCTGGTTCCAGTTGATGGCCATGCCCAGTTTCTCTGCCAGATAACGCAGGGGCAGGTAAGTGGCCCCCTCGTGGGCAAAGACGTCGACAGGCTGTCCGGCGGAGTTGGTCGGCGTAACCTTCTCCCCATCTACCGTCAGGCTGATGCCGGGCACCACATCAATGGACTTTGTGGCTCCCGCCGCCAGAGCGACGGTGCCCATGACCATGACAAGAGCCAGGGCCAGGGCGGTGATCCTCTTTTTCATTTGCGTTCTCTCCTTTACGTACAGTTTGATTTTGACGGAACAGGCTATTTTTCCGCCATGGAAATTATAGCCTGAATGTTATTTTTAAGTCAAGAGGGCAGGCAAAAATGCCCATGGGAACTTTACCGCCAAAGCCGCCTGCTCCCCTCGTATATTGTCCCTCTCTCTCAAATATGGTATAATAGCCGCAAGCAGCTATTATCCTGATGGAACTGAATATACCACAGCGCCGTTACACGGCTGTGGTATATTAGAAAACATCCACTATGCTTGATAGATTCTCCATAGGGAGTTGACGACAATGCTCCAAACCCTTCTCATCGCTTTCAGCCTTGCCATGGACGCCTTTGCCGTGTCGGTTTCCACCGGCATTGCCGTTCCCAACTTTGGCCCGCGTCAGGCTGCCCGCATTGGCGCCTGGTGCGGCTTTTTCCAGTTTTCCATGCCCCTGATCGGCTGGTTTTTAGGCTCCAGCGTCAAAACTTACATAGAGGCCATTGACCACTGGATTGCCTTTGGCCTGCTGGCCCTTATCGGCGGCTCTATGATTCGGGAGGCGCTTTCCGGCGGCGAGGAGGAAGCGGTCACCGACCTCTCTGTCCGCCGCCTTTTTCTCCTGGCCCTTGCCACCAGCATCGACGCTCTGGCCGTGGGGGTCACCATGGCCTTTATGGACGTGAACATTCTTCTCTCCGCCGCCGTCATCGGCGTGGTCGCCTTTCTTATGGCTATGCTGGGCGGCCTTTTGGGTCACCGTCTGGGCCAGCTTTTTCAAATGCGGGCCACCTTTTTTGGCGGAGCCGTCCTCATCCTCATTGGCCTAAAAATTTTGCTGGAGCATCTTTTTGGAGCTTGATTTTTAATACAAATCGTATATTTTTCTCTATATATACTCTTTGTTTTTGTATTTCCCCTTGACATCCCTCGGATACCGTGGTAATATTTCACTCAAATTCAGCATGATAGAGGCGCGGTTCTCATGAGTAC
>CANDEE010000055.1 GCA_947383685.1 uncultured Pseudoflavonifractor sp. | reverse complement strand
TGGTGCGGATGGCGGGACTTGAACCCGCACGTCCAGTGGACACCAGCACCTCAAGCTGGCCAGTCTACCAATTCCAGCACATCCGCATTTGCGCCCCGTTTGGGGCACTTGAACATTATAGCGGGACAGAAAAGGTTTGTCAAGCATTCCGAATTTATTTCTTGGGAAATAGCACCGTAAAAGTGGTTCCTTTTTCGGGGGTGCTGTCAACAGTGATTTTTCCCCCATGTCCCTCTGTAATGCTTTTGGCGATGGAAAGGCCCAATCCATAACCTCCTTGAGCCCTGTCCCTGGCAGCATCTGAGCGGTAGAACCGCTCAAAAAGGTGGGGTTGGTGTTCAGGAGGAATGACAGGACCGGTATTGTGGACGGAAAGCCGGATACGGCCTTGCGCCTGGTCTAACCGTAGGGTAACGGCACCGTGCTCTCCTGCATATTTTACGGCGTTATCCAGCAAAATGACTACTAGCCGGCGAAGTTGGGTTTCATTGCCCTGTAGGGTGATTTCAGGCGTGATTTCTTCTGATAAAGTAACGCCCGCTTCAAATGCCACGGACTCAAAAGGAAGGAGGGCTCCCAATACTATCTGTTCCATCTGAACCCGGGTGGGATGGGTGGGTAGCCGTGCGGCGTCACTCTTGGCCAGAAAGAGCAGATCATCTACCAGAGATTTCATCCGAGTGGCCTCATCCTGAATATAATCGATCCACTTGGACTGTTCTCGCACCAAATCATCAGGATGGGTCAACAGGATGCCGACATTTGCCAATATAACCGTGATAGGGGTCTTAAGCTCGTGAGAGGCGTCTGCCACAAACTGTCGCTGTTGTTCCCAAGCTTGCTCTGTCGAACGCAGAGAGAGCTTGGCCAAAAGGCGAGAAATCAGGTAGAACCCAGACAAGGCCAGGGCACAGATAAGTACGGATGTGAAAATCTGACTGCGAATGGTGGAAGAAACGATGCGGTTGTCCGCAAAGGCAAAAAATTGCCGTCCATCCATTTCCTGAAAAAGGTAACTGAGGCTTTCTCCAGAAAGGTTTCCGTGTCCACTGGAGCGGAGAAGGGCGGCATCGACCAGTTCCTGGGCAGTTTCATGGGACACGGTGGTCCCAGGTCCCTCCTGGATGGCAATGACCTGCCCATCCATGTTAATCTCTACGGCAAAGATGGGAACCGTAGGGAAATTGCTATCGGGGTGCATACCATCTTCTCGGTGGGGCCTGCCAAACTCAAAGCCAAAAGGAGATTCCTGGGAAATACGTTTTAGGGCCATTATTTGCGCTTGATAAACCTGCCCACAGACGCGCTGATAGGCACTGAATGCCTGAATGGAAAAGACTGCCAACAACACAAGACTGACTAAAAGCATATTGGTAGCAATAAATTTATGCCGAAGCTGCTTAATCATAACGGGGGTACCTCCAAAAAGTAACCGATCTTCCGTACTGTACTGATAGTGATGCCGGAATGTAGGAAAGAAAGCTTTTTCCTCAGGAAAGAGATGTAAACCTCCACGTTGTTATCTTCCGCCTCTGAATCCAGCCCCCAAACCTTGGAAATGATATCCTCCTTAGCAACAACTGTATGGGAGTTGGTCATAAGAAGCCGCATGACCTCAAATTCCTTAAAACCTAGACGCACCATATTGTCGCCGCACATAAGGCAGCGTACGTCCAAACGTAAGGTAAGATCACCCACAGCGACTGTGTTGCCAAGGACTTCTCCCTGCCGTCGGGTCAAGGCACGAATGCGGGCCAACAGCTCACCGGGATCAAAGGGTTTGGTCATATAGTCGTCAGCCCCACAGTCCAGGCCGGAAATCTTATCACACACTTCATCCCGGGCGGTGAGCATAAGGATTGGGGTAGAGATATGGGCGGAGCGCAGGCTGCGGGCAACTTTAAATCCATCCAGTTTGGGAAGCATCACATCCAGAAGAATGGCGTCATACTGCCCAGTAAGAGCATAGTCCAGGCCGTCAGCTCCATCATGAACCACATCCACCAAATATTTTTGTTCTGTCATGATTTGTCCCAAAGCTTCCGCCAGATGAAGCTCATCTTCTACAATCAGAATACGCATATATTCCCGCCTCTCCTTGTTTTTACCCAGTATAGGCAGAAAACCTTAAATTTGTCTGAAAGGTTTGTAAAATTTATTGTACCAGAAAGAAGGGAAGAAATTCTGAAATTGAGTTCACATTTTCTTTATGAAAGTCTCCTTTTTGAAAAAACTGGCTGAAACAATGGCATTTGGCGTAAAATAACCTATCCGGGATTTTCATAAAAGTTTCAAAAATAGCCATAATAATTTCAAATTTTCCTTGCGTTTTCTGTCCATCTGCTTTATAATCATCATGTTAAGCTATGTAAGTCAGTTTTTGGGGCTTACATGGGAGGGAGAGTTGGATGAAAACATTAAGCGTCGAGTTCTACAAAAGGCTTATCCTTGTTCTTCTTGCCCTCCTGATCCTCATTCCCACAGTGTGCGCTGTGGTATTCGGAGTGCAGAATTCTCTACTCCGCCGTCAATTGGCGGAAGCGGGGAAGGTTCCCGGCCAGAGTACAACCCAGAATCAAAATGAAACTGTAAACTTGGTAGCTGCTCCCATTGGGTATCAGGAACTCTATCCCGACCTGTACAGCACAGGTAAGATAGCCGAAAACCGTCTTTATGAGGAGCAAACAGTCTATCTTACTTTTAACAGCACTCCGGGAGATAACACAGAAAATATTCTGAATGTCTTGGACGATTATGAGGTAAAAGCCACATTTTTTCTCTCCGGGACTGCTGATTCGGTATCTAAGGAGCAGATGAAATCCATTGTTGACCGAGGACACAGTATTGGACTGAACGGGTACAGTGATTCTTACCAGCAGATTTACCGTTCTGTGGATGGTTTTCTAGAGGATTTTAAGGCTATTTTTGACTTGGTTTATGAGACAACTGGAGTTCAGGCAGAGATTTTCCGCTATCCTGGTGGAAGTATCAACGCTTATAACAGTGGATTCTATCAGGAATTGAATGCCGAAATGCTTCGCCGGGGTTTCATCTTTTTTGACTGGGATGTGACCGGGGAAGATACCTTAATGGGTGGGGCTAACGCAAGCCAGATTCAAAGTAGCGTACTTTCCGGGATGGAGAATAAGAGCAGGGGAATTGTGCTTTTGCGCGATACTGTGGGAAAGGAAGCCGTTCCGGAGGCTTTACCTGGAATTATCACCTCGTTGCAGGAGCAGGGGTATCAGTTTAAACCCTTGACAGCAGATGTGTTGCCGGTAGTTTACAGTTACAAAGGGGCGCCCTGAAAAGAAGGAAACCTGGGCGTTATGAGATTGGAATGGGAAGGTGCAGCATATGGGCGGCAATAAAGACAATATGAGGCAAGCAATGAAGGAGCTTCTAGGTTTAGTAGGCTTTGGTCCAGAGGAGACTGAAGATGCCAAGCCCGTTGAGCGGAAGCCGGAGCCTAAACCCGTGGTTCAAGAGCGTCCCGTGGAAGTTCCTGAGAAACCCAAGGTTCCGGAGAAGCCTGTGGCGCAAGAGCGTCCAGTAGTTCAGGAACGTCCCGTGGCTCCTGAAAGACCCAAGGCTCCAGAACCGCCTGTGATTCAGCAACCCAGGATTGAGCGTGAACCTGCAGTAGAGCGGAAAGAGCCCATTCGTCCAGCAGCTCCGGTGTACAGGGCTCCTGAGCCCAAGGCTCCCGAAGTTGAGTTGGAGGAAACTCGGCAAAAGGTTGCCTCTACTGTGGAGCGGAGTTTCTTTCCTTTTGGAAAGCCCAAGGCAAAGGAACAGCCGGTTTACCAGGAGCCGTATACGCCGCCCGTCACAGAGCAGCGTGCGCCGGTGGAGGATTTCTCCCCTGTGGAGGAAGAACCCATCCGTCCTCCCTTTATCCGTCCTGGTGCCACCGTTATTGCGGCAGGAGCCACCTTCTTCGGTGATATTCGTGCCGAAGGTGATGTAGAGGTTTTGGGCAAGGTGAAGGGGAACTTGGAAGCCACTGGTAACATTCGCGTGGTGGGCAAGGTGCTGGGCGATGTGAAGGGCGAAGCCGTTGTGTTGGAAGGCTGCACGGTGCAGGGTAATATTACATCCACCTCTTTTGTGACCCTGGATGCGGGCGCCATGGTAGTGGGGGATGTGTTGGCCACTGACTTTGAATCTGACGGTAAGGTAAAGGGCAATCTGCAAATTGCCAGAGCTGCGACATTCTCCTCTTGTGCATTGCTGGCCGGCAATGTGATTGCTGCCACCATTATGATGGCTCAAGGTGCCAAGGTTCAGGGAGCTGTCCGCATTGCGGAAGACCCGGAAACCAATGCCCTTTTTGGAGAACTGGAGATTTAATTAGACTAAAAAAAGAGGGCCGAACCTTGTTCGGCCCTCTTTTTTTAGTCTATACCGCCTGAATTACACCACAGGCAATTCTTGCTCCACTATTTCCGGCAGGTTGGGAGAGCAGATCATCCGGCATACCGTGTATAACCACAGACCGTCCAATTATGTCTGTGGGCTGAAACCGGTCTGTATAAACCGCCATCAATGCTACTCCGTCTGATAGGGAAAGAATAGGCGGCAGATCCCCGGCGTGCCAGGGGTGGGGAACGCCATGAGGATCATAATGGCTGCCAGCCTGAGCGAATGGCACATCGCCTCCCGTGGAGCAGTTGCCCTTTTCGTGGATATGAAATCCAAAAAATCCTGGTGAAGGCAGTCCCAACAGCCGGACCACCACCAAAGTGCCACGTCCATAGTGAGAGAACAGCACCTCCCCCATAAGTTGAGAGTGAGTGGAGTCTCCATGAAGCAGAGCCTTAGCTGTTGGAGACGACATAGGTGCGGTATTGACAGGGTTTTCCATACACAAAAACCTCCTTTTTTTATCTTTATGCCATAAAACGGAGAAGGTGACGGTGGACGCAGAAAAAAGACGTGCTATAATTTTTCTATCAAAATTTAGTATACTGAGGTGACAAAAATGGCAAAAGTAGCATTTATCGGAGTGGGTAACATGGGTGGTGCTCTAACGAAAGCGGCCTGCAAGAGCTTGGGAGCGGCGGAGGTGGCAGTTTCCAACCGCACCTATGCAAAAGCGGAAGCACTGTCAAGGGAGACCGGTTGCAGAGCATATCCGACAAACCAGGAGGCAGCCCAAGCGGCGGAATATATCTTCCTTTGTGTAAAACCCAAACAGGTTCAGGGAGTGATCCGGGAGCTGGAATCTGCCCTGAGAGGAAAAACGCTGGTGTCAGTGGCTGCCGGAGTATCCTTGGCAGAGCTTCAGAAGTGGGCGGGGGAGGACACTCCTGTTCTTAGAATTATGCCCAATACACCATGCGAAATTGGAAAAGGTTTGACTGCCCTGGCTGGTGGATATACTGCAAAGGAAAAACACTTTATAGATATTGAGAACATATTGGCTTGCTCCGGACTTGTGGAGCGGATGGATGAGGATATGATTGACGCCTATAATGCTGTGGCAGGTTGTGGTCCCGCCTTTGTTTATCCGTATATCGAGGCCTTGGCCGATGGCGGTGTGTTAGTTGGATTACACAGGGATGAGGCGATACGCTACGCCGCCCAGATGGTTATGGGGGCGGCGGCAATGGTACTGGAAACCGGAGAACATCCCGGCAAATTAAAGGATGCTGTGTGTTCTCCCGGTGGCCTTACGATTGAGGGAGTAGCTGAGTTGGAGCGACGTGGGCTTCGGGCAGCTGCCATTGATGCGGTGGTGGCAGCCTGGAAAAAAGGGAAAAGTTATAAAGGATAGACTGATAAAACCCGGGCAGGACAATCCCTGCCCGGGTTTATTTGTGGGGAATTGGGTATTTTAGAGATATGCCTCTTGACACAAGAAGGAAAAAGGTGTAGCATAACACTACACCCCTGGGGAGTGTTGCGAGGGAGGGAGTATTATTCATGATGGCTGACGAAAAAAGGATTGCCCGAATGTTGAAGACAGCACGAGGACAGTTAGATGGCATTCTTAAAATGGTGGAGGATGACCGTTATTGTATAGAAATCTCTCAGCAGGTTATGGCAACAGAGGCGCTTTTGAACCGGGTAAACCGGGAAATACTGTCCGCTCACCTGCGGGGATGTGTCCAGCAGGCTATTACAGCAGAGGACAGAGAGGAGAAAGTGGAGGAGCTGATATCTACCTTGGACAAGATTTTGAAGTAAGGGCTTCAGAAGGGAATCCGTGACTTTTTATGTTGGCTCGAAAGGAGTATCCTTATGAGAGAAAAATTTACGGTGACAGGCATGACCTGCTCGGCCTGCTCCGCTCATGTGGAGAAAGCCGTTTCCAAATTGGAGGGGGTTTCAGCAGTAAATGTGAACCTGCTGGGTGGCTCTATGCAGGTTGACTTTGATCCGGCTCAGCAGAGTAATGATTCTATTATTGATGCGGTGATTGCCTCGGGCTACGGAGCGCAATTGGCCACTGAGGCGGGAAAAGCGGCGGCTGTACCCACTGCGGGAGTTCCCGATATGAAGGAGGAGTTAGCCGGGATGAAGCGACGGCTGATTTTGTCATTCTGCTTTTTCATTCCGCTTTTCTATCTCACCATGGGCCATATGGTGGGTCTTCCCATACCACACTTTTTCCACGGCCCAGAAAACGCAATCAATTATGCGGTTACGCAGCTTCTGCTGTTGCTGCCCATCCTATATATCAATGATAAATATTACAAGGTGGGCTTCAAGACCTTACTCCACCGCTCTCCTAATATGGATTCTCTTGTTGCTTTGGGGTCTGCCGCCGCGGTGATTTACGGGTTAGTGGGCATCTACCAAATCGGTTGGGGACTGGGTCATGGAGATATGCTTCGAGTGGAGAAGTGGTCCATGGACCTCTATTTCGAATCTGCCGGTACAATTTTAACACTTATTACTCTGGGCAAGTATATGGAGACCCGTTCTAAAGGAAAGACGGGAGAGGCCATTTCCCGTCTGATGGATTTGGCGCCGAAAATGGCAACGGTTCTCCGCTATGGGAAAGAGGTTACAATCCCTGTGGAGGACGTGGCTGTGGGTGACCTGATTGTGATTCGCCCCGGACAGTCCATTCCGGTGGATGGGGAGATCGTGGAGGGCGTATCCTCAATTGACGAGTCGGCGCTTACCGGGGAATCCCTTCCTGTGGATAAGGCGCCGGGGGACAAAGTGGCGGCGGCGTCCATCAATAAGTCGGGTTCCTTTACTTTCAAAGCTACTCGGGTGGGGAATGATACCACACTCGCCCAGATGATTGCCCTGGTGGACGAGGCGGCATCTTCCAAAGCTCCCATTGCAAAATTGGCGGATAAGGTGGCGGGAGTATTTGTGCCCGCGGTCATATGCATTTCGCTTGTAACAGCCCTTGTATGGCTCTTTCTTACCGAAAATATTTCCCAGGCGCTTACCTCCGGTGTAGCGGTGTTGGTGATTTCCTGTCCCTGTGCTCTGGGCCTTGCTACCCCGGTGGCTATTATGGTTGGCACAGGAAAGGGAGCGGAAAACGGAATTCTCTTCAAATCCGCAGAGGCGTTGGAGGAGCTGCGTTCTATTCAAACTGTGGTATTGGATAAAACTGGCACCGTCACGCAGGGGAAGCCGGTGGTTACAGACATAAGGCTTTTTGGTGAAACATCGGAGGAGGAATTGCTCTGTGTGGCCGCATCGTTGGAAAAGCCCTCGGAACACCCCCTGGCCCAAGCAGTGGTTACCGAGGCGGAAGGAAGAGGGATTCCTCTGGTTCCGGCGGAGGAATTTGAGGCGATTCACGGTCGGGGTGTTTCCGCCTCTATCCAAGGTGCGCGTTTTTTGGCAGGCAACTGGGCCATGATGGAGGAGAGAAAGGTGAATCTTTCCACTGCTGGAAATACGGCGGAAAGGTTGGCAGGGGAAGGAAAAACGCCGCTCTACTTTGCTCAGGATGGTAAACTAATCGGGATTTTGGCGGTAGCTGATACGGTAAAACCTACCAGTGCTGCCGCCATTAAAGCCATGCGGGAGTTAGGGCTGGATGTGGTGATGCTGACCGGAGACAATAGCCGAACTGCTCAGGCAATTGCAAAGGGGTTAGAGTTGACAAATGTTGTGGCAGAAGTGTTGCCACAGGATAAGGAAAAGGTCATTGCAAATCTTCAAGCCCAAGGGAAAAAGGTCGCTATGGTGGGGGATGGTATTAATGATGCCCCCGCCCTGGCCCGGTCTGACGTGGGTCTTGCCATTGGCGCGGGTACTGATGTGGCCATTGAGTCCGCCGATGTAGTTCTGATGAAAAGCGATTTGATGGATGCAGTGACAGCAGTGGAGTTGAGCCGGGCCACGATCCGAAACATTAAGCAAAACCTCTTTTGGGCTTTTTTCTATAATGCAGTGTGCATTCCTATTGCGGCTGGTGTGCTGGTAATTTTCGGCGGCCCGCAGCTCAATCCTATGATTGCGGCAGCGGCCATGTCTATGAGCTCGGTGTGCGTAGTGTCCAACGCGCTACGCCTGAAGCTGTTTAAGCCCCATCATTTAGGGGGCAGAACGTATGTTTCGCATGAAACATTTTCAAACGCAGAAAGGAGGGAAACAACCATGGAAAAGAAAGTGATTATTGAGGGTATGATGTGTCAAAACTGCGTCAAGCATGTAACCAACGCTCTCAATGCCCTGCCTGGGGTCACCGCCTCGGTGGATTTGGAGAGCAAGACGGCCCATGTCATTGGAGACATAACCGATGAAGCCGTTAAGCAAGCCATTGCTGACGCGGGCTATGAAGTGACGGAAATCCAGTAAAAAAGAGGACGGCCCGGAGGATATCCTCCGGGCCGTCTCATTTCTTGGCTTTAAAAACGAAACGAGCTTTGGGGAGACAAGGGAAAATAATGCTTGACAAGGGGGAAGGAGACTGCTATACTAACTAAGCACAATAAAGTAGGAACGGTTTTGTCCTCACCTCCCGCCATAGGCGAAGGGGTCAACATGGAAAACAATCACCGCTTTGCGGTGTGGTTGTGTCGTGTTGCGGAGCCGTTTGGCTCCGTTTTTTTGTGCGGTTGTGTGTTTCTTTGGAGGAGGTGCATTTGTATCAGCAGTAAGGAGAAGGGACATCAGATTAACGAGGACATCCGGGACAAGGAAGTCCGCCTGGTTTCTGCCGA
The DNA here is from genome assembly GCA_947383685.1 of uncultured Pseudoflavonifractor sp. GTDB lineage: Bacteria > Bacillota > Clostridia > Oscillospirales > Oscillospiraceae > Vermiculatibacterium. Next base: position 1,832 of record CANDEE010000055.1, on the reverse strand, counting down.
TGGAGAACAATTGGGCATTATGTCCGCGCAAGAGGCTTTAGAGAAGGCGGAGGAGGCAAACCTTGACCTGGTGAAGATTTCGCCCAACGCCGTTCCACCTGTGTGCAAGCTGATGGACTATGGAAAGTTTAAATTTGAACAGACCAAGCGGGAGAAAGAGGCTAAGAAGAACCAGCGGGTAGTGGAGATCAAGGAAGTTCGTATGTCGCCCAGTATCGACAGCAACGACTTCAATGTGAAGCTCCGCAACGCCCAGAAGTTTTTGGCCGATGGCGACCGGGTAAAGGTAACCGTCCGCTTTCGTGGGCGTGAGATGGCTCACACCGAGATTGGCCGGGACCTGTTGCTGAAGTTTGCCGAGCAGTGTGCCGAAATAGCCACCATGGATAAGGAACCCAAGCTGGACGGGCGTCATATGTCCATTTTTTTGGCAGCGAAAACCGCCAAAGACAGCAAAAAGTAAGTCATTTTACGATAAAGGAGAAATCATTATGCCGAAACTCAAGACCCATACCGGGGCAAAAAAGAGATTCAACCTGACTAAGACCGGAAAGGTAAAGCGGGCTCACGCCTACAAATCCCACCTGCTCAATGGTCACGGCAAGGACACCAAGCGGAAAAGAGGCCTCCGCAAAGGCGCGTACGCTGATGTGACCAATGTGGACACGATCAAGCGTATGATTCCCTATAAATAATTGATATTTCACTCAGATATAGGAGGTTTCGAATACTATGGCAAGAGTCAAAGGCGCAATGATGACGCGCAAGCGCAGAAATAAAGTTCTCAAACTGGCTAAGGGCTATTGGGGTGCCAAGAGCAAGCACTTCAAAATGGCCAACGAGCAAGTGATGAAGTCCCTGAAATATGCCTACGTAGGCCGTCGGCTGAAAAAACGCGACTTCCGTTCCCTGTGGATTACCCGCATTTCCGCCGGGTGTAAGATGAACGGAATGAACTATTCCACCTTTGTCAACGGATTAAAGAAGGCTGGTGTAGTTATCAACCGGAAAATGTTGGCGGAGATGGCAGTCAACGACAAGGCCGCTTTTACCCAGCTCACTGAGATTGCTAAGAAGGCCCGGGCATAAGTCAGAAAGAAAAGGACGGTTCCCGCTGGGGGCCGTCTTTTTTACTTTCTGAGAAAGCGGAGGTGAACATATGGGGCAGAATGACTTTTCCCAGGGAAAAGTGTCTCGAAATATTTTGTCAATGGCAGTTCCCATGACTATGGCACAGCTTATCAATATTCTCTATAACATTGTGGATCGGGTTTATCTGGGACACCTGGAAGGTGTGGGACGGCTTTCTATTACCGGGCTGGGACTGTGTCTGCCTGTGATTTCTATTCTCCTGGGTTTTGCTAATCTCTGCGGCATGGGCGGCGGACCTCTGTGCTCTATCCATCGGGGGAAAGGAGAGACGGTGGAAGCGGAATGGGTAATGGGGAACGCTTTTACCCTTCTTATCCTGTTTGGCAGTCTACTGACAGTCATGGGACTTCTGTTTCGCCGGCCAATTCTCTACTTATTCGGAGCCAGTGATGCCACATTTCCTTATGCCAATGATTATTTGTCCATTTATCTCTGTGGAACGATATTTGTCATGATAGGTTTGGGCATGAATCCGTTTATCAATGCGCAAGGCTTCGGGCGGATCGGAATGATGACGGTGGCATTGGGAGCAGCGGTGAATCTGGTACTGGACCCTATTTTCATATTTCTCCTTCAAATGGGGGTGAAGGGTGCGGCCTTGGCAACGGTGATCTCCCAAGGTTGTTCGGCTCTTAGATCGGAAGAGCACACGTCTGAACTCCAGTCACTACCGAGGATCT
>CANDEE010000054.1 GCA_947383685.1 uncultured Pseudoflavonifractor sp. | reverse complement strand
AGAAGGAGCTGGTGAACCGGTTCTCCAAACGGGTTATCGCCATTGAAAACGGACGCATTATCAGCGACGAGACGGGCGGGTACTATAAAAATGAAGAAATCATTTAATTTAGGCTACTATTTTTCCGAGGGCTTCCACTCCATCTTCACCCATGGCCTCATGTCCTTTGCCGCAGTGATGATGATCGTGGCCTGCCTGCTTATCATGGGCTCCTTCTCCCTGGTGGCGTTGAACTTGGAGAGGGAGCTGGGCAAGCTGGAGCAGGACAACGAGTTTTTGGCCTTCGTGGACGAGACCTACACCCGGGAGCAGGCCATGGGCCTCCAAAGCCGGATTGAGGCCGTCCCCAATGTGTCCTATGTGGCCTTCACCACCAAGGAGGAGGCACAGCAGAACTATGCGGCCAAATACGCCAGTGACCAGAACGCGGAGCTGTACTCTGAACTGCCCACCGAGGTATTCCGGGACCGCTATTCTGTCCATATGAACGATTTGAGTCTGATGCAGGAGACCATCGACGCGGTGGAGGCCATTGAGGGCATCCAGGGCCACCAGGCCGCCCCTGAAGTGGCGGAGGGCTTTGTACTGGTCCGCAACGTGGCGGCGGGTGTGGCAATGGTCCTGATTTTCATGCTGTTGGCCATTTCCCTGTTCATTATTTACAACACCATTAAGCTGGGTACCTTTACCCGGCGGGAGGAAATCGCCATTATGAAGATGTGCGGCGCCACCAACGGCTTTGTCCGGGGCCCCTTTATCTTTGAGGGAATGCTTCTGGGCCTCTTTGGCGCGGTGGTGGCCTTCTTCTGCCAGTGGGTGCTCTACGCCATTATCTCCCGGGCCATCGACACAGGGGAGACCTTCCAGCTTTTGAGTACCATTCCCTTTGGGGAAATGTGGGGCTGGGTGCTGGGGATTTTTGCCGCCACCGGGCTGGTGGTGGGTACCGGCGGCTCGGTCATGGCGATCCGGAAATTCCTGCAAGTGTAATACATTCCACCCTGTTTTTGCTTTATCTTCCAAGGAGGAACAAAAAGTGTCAAAAACACCGCAGCACAAACCCCAAAAACAAAAAATGGACAAGCGCCGGGCGTTCAGTATTGTGATTTGCGTCCTGCTGGCCTTGGCTATGCTGCTGCCTTTGCTCAGCACCGCTATCCTCAGCGCGGGAGCGGTGACCCAGGCCGATTTGAAAAACCAGATATCCGGGCTGAAAAGCAGCGCCTCCGACGCTGCCGCCAAGAAAAAGGAGCTGCAGGCCCAGCTGGACGCTATTAAGAGCGACAAGGCCCAGGCCCAGCAGCAGCACCAGATACTGGTCCAGCAGCTTACCGCCATCGAGACTCAGATCGCCAACACCCAGAGCCAGATCGATACATACGTTCAGCTTATTGGGGCGGAGGAGGTCACCCTTGCCGAGGCCCAGGACAGAGAGGCGGCGGCCTATACCCGCTTCTGCCAGCGGGCCCGCTCCATGGAGGAGTCGGGGGACATCTCCTACTGGTCGGTGCTTTTCTCCGCCAGCGATTTTTCCGATTTGCTGGACCGCCTGGCTATGGTAGACCTTATCATGGAATATGACAACTCTGTGGTGGAGACCTTGGTAGCGGCCCGGGAGGAAGTGGAGGCTACCTTGGCTTCCCTTAACGAAGCCAGAGAGGGCCTGGAGGAGCAGAAAGCCCAGCAGGAGGCCCAGCGCTCCGAGCAGGACGCCAAGGTGAAGGAGGCCCAGGACGTCCTGGACGGACTGAAAAAGGACGCCGCGGCGGCGGAAGCTCTGGTTGCGGCCTCAGATGCGGAGGAAAAGAAGATCGCCGCCGAGATTTCTAAGAAGGAGAAGGAGCTGGATAAGCTGATCGCCGCCCAGCAGATCACCTTTGACCCCGGCACGGGCTATCTCTATCCTCTGCCCGCCAAATACAATATCGTCACCTCTGTGTTCGGTCCCAGGACCCATCCCATCACGAAAAAGTACCACAACCATTCCGGTACGGATATTGCTGCTGACGGTGGGACCCAAATCAAAGCGGTCCAGGGCGGTGTGGTGGTCACCTCGGCCTATGCCCCCAGTTCCTATGGGGAATATGTGGTGATCAATCACGGCAACGGGGTCTCCACCCTCTACGCCCATATGCAGCGGGGCTCCCGGAAGGTAAAGCAGGGAGACATTGTGAGCCAGGGCCAGGTGCTGGGCCTGGTAGGCTCTACCGGCTCCTCCACGGGCAACCATCTTCATTTGGAGCTACGGAAAAACGGGGTGCGGCAGAATGCGTTGACCATGTTCCCCGGTATGACGTTTGACATTCGGGCATAAGACGGAGTTAGGGCGGGCGGAGGCATCCTCCGCCCGTTTTCCTTTTTTGGACTGGAAAGGACTGGTATCCATGCTGACGCTGAAAAAAGAAAAGCGGTACTCCGCCGCTCAAATGCTCCTGGCCGCCCTGGGAGGAGCCATGGTGGCCCTGGCTACCGCAGTTCTTCTGCTGTGGGTGATCCTGGGGCCCTATGTGCTCTCTCTGGCCGGGGCCTGGGGTCTTGTCCGGACCCGGTTTGTGGGGGAATATGACCCGGACGAGGTGGTGGACGCCGCCCTCAACGGCATGGTGGCGGGCACCGGAGACAGGTGGAGCTATTACCTGAACGCCGAGGGGTACGCCGCTCAAAATCAACGCAGGGATAACTCTTTTGTGGGCGTGGGCGTAACGGTGGAGGAAGCGGAGGGAGTGGGCCTTCGCGTTTTGGAGGTCTACGAAAACGCTCCGGCCCAGGAGGCGGGGATCGTCGTGGGAGAGGTCATTACCGCCGTGGACGGGGTTTCTTTGGCGGACAAGACGCTGGGGGAGGGAACCACCCTGGTGGGCGGGGAGGAGGGGACGTCCCTGACCCTCACCGTCCAGGGCCTGGACGGAAGCAGGCGGGAGGTGGAGCTCCAACGAACCCAGGTGGAGAACATTTCGGTAGTTTATGAGCTTTTGGAGGGGGAAACGGGTTACATCCAAGTGAAAAATTTCTATACTCACAGTGCCGACCAGGTGAAGGCGGCGGTGGAGGAGCTGCGGGAGCAGGGGGCCACGGCCCTCGTCTTTGATATGAGAAACAACGGTGGAGGCTATGTGGACGAGCTGACCCGGATGCTGGATGATCTTCTGCCGGAAGGCCCCATTTTCCGCTCAGAGGGCAAAGAGGGCCGGGAGACGGTGACCGATTCAGACGCAAGCTGCGTAGACCTGCCTATGGCGACCCTGGTGAACGCCGGTACCTACTCCGCCGCCGAGTTCTTTGCCGCCCAGCTTCAGGAGAGCGTGGGAGCCCCCATTATCGGAGTGGCGACCTCGGGTAAGGGATATTCCCAGCAGGCCATCCCCCTGCCCAACGGCGGGGCCTTGAACCTGTCCACCGGGCGTTACCGCACGGGGGCGGGGGTATCTCTTGTGGGTACGGGAGTGAAATTGGACGTGGAGGTGGAGCAGGGCGAGGGGGCCGGAGACGATCTCCAGCTCCAGGCGGCGCTGGAGAAGGTAAGAGAGAAAAAGGAAACATGAAAAAGCGGATTTTGCTTTTAACGGGTTCCTTCCGTGCATATCCTCCCAGAGAGGGAGGTATGGCATATGGTGGCCTATTTTTACCGCACGGAGGAACATCGGTTCCGGCCCCGCTATGAGGTGGAGGCCCCCATGGGCCTTCCCATCCTGACGGTGGCCCTTCCGGAGAAATACTCTCCCCGCCGCCTGAAAAGACTGGCGGAAAGATTATACCGCAAGGGCCTGCGCCGCTATTTGAACGGCGACTCCGGCCTGGCGTTAGAGCCTTTGACTCCTGTCAGCCCCATGCCCCTTCTCCGGGCCAAGGGGGCGGAGCTGATCCTGGCCTTGGTTTCCAGCCTTCCGCTGCGGGAACGCCGGGTGGCCCTTCGGGGAGAGGCGGCGGGGCCGGAGGCCTGGGCCATTGCGGAAACCCTCTGCCCTCAGGTGGGGGCCCTCTATTTGGATTTTGACAGGGGAGAGGAAGTTTTGTCCGACCGGCTGCGGCAGCAGTTTGGTGCGGCGTTCCTCCACTTGGGCCAGGGGCCGGCTCCCCAGGCGGCGGTAGAGCTGAAGCCTCGTCCCGATCTCCTTCCCCAGACGCTCCGCCTGTGGGGGGAGCCGGAGCTTCTGGGGCTTACCCTTTTTACGGAAGAACCCTTGCCCGCCGGGTTTCCGGCTCTGCCCTTTCTGGAGCTTCTCTGGGAGACGGGGCGGGTGGACCTTTGCGGGATTCAGGTGGCCCGGACAGAGGAATGGCCTTGACAGAAAGGCAGAAAATACATATAATAACAGAACCGTATTATAAGTAGCAAATTGAGCCGGCAACGGCTTTTTCCATGCAAACGGAACAAACAAGGAAAGGTGACGGGAAATCATGGCCAAGCAGCATAAACTGACTCCCAAGCATATGGAGGAGCTTAAAGAGGAACTCAACTACCTCAAGACTGTCCGGGAAAAAGAAGTGGCAGAACTCATCAAAGAAGCCCGCTCCTTTGGCGACCTGAGCGAGAACAGCGAGTACGACGAGGCCAAAAACGAGCAGGGCAAGCTCTTTTCCCGCATTGCGGAGATCGAGGCGGTGCTCTCCAACTACGTGCTCATCGACGAGCAGCAGTTTGACGCCAATGCCGTCAGCATCGGCAGCCAAGTGACCGTGAAGGATGAGAAATCCGGGAAGGAGACCACCTACCGGGTGGTAGGCTCCCAGGAGGCTGACCCCATGCAGGGCCGCATCTCTGAGGATTCTCCCTTTGGCAAGGCCCTTCTGGGCAAGGCCGCGGGCGATAAGGTGGAGGTGGAGGCCCCCATCGGCCTGCTGTACTACACGATTCTTGATATCCAGAAGGGCTAAAGTCCTTCACACCCGAAATGTAAAGTAAACTTTACATTTAGATAGGAGAAAAGACTATGGCAGAGGAACAAAAGAACGCCCCCCAGCAGCCGGAGCTTTCCGAGCTTCTGCGCCTGCGCCGGGAAAAGCTGACTGCCCTTCAAGAGGCAGGGGAGGACCCCTTTCAGCAGACAAAATTTGACTGGGACGCCACCTCCCAGCAGATCAAGGACAACTTTGACGCCATGGAGGGCAAGTCTGTCAAGGTGGCGGGCCGGCTCATGTCCAAGCGGGGCATGGGCAAGGTGTCCTTTTGCGACCTCCAGGACCGGGACGGGCGCATCCAGCTCTACGCCCGCCAGGACGAGATGGACGAGGAGGTCTATAAGAAGTTCAAGAAGTTCGATATTGGCGACATTGTGGGCGTAGACGGAGAGGTGTTCCGTACCCAGCGGGGAGAAATGAGCGTCCGGGCCAAGAATATCACCCTGCTCTCCAAGTCCCTACTGCCTCTGCCGGAGAAGTTCCACGGCCTTCAGGACAAGGAGCTTCGCTACCGCCAGCGGTATGTGGACCTCATTATGAATCCTGAGGTAAAGCAGAGCTTTGTAATCCGCAGCCAGTTTATCAAGCACGTCCGGAACTTTATGGACCAGCGGGGCTATATCGAGGTGGAGACTCCGGTACTGAACACCATCTCCGGCGGCGCCACCGCCCGGCCCTTTGTGACTCATCACAATACGCTGGATATTGATATGTATATGCGTATCGCCACCGAGCTCCCTTTGAAGCGGCTCATCGTGGGCGGTCTGGACCGGGTGTATGAGATCGGACGGATTTTCCGCAACGAGGGCATGGACCCCAAGCACAATCCGGAATTCACCACCATTGAGCTCTATCAGGCCTATGCCGATTTCAATGACATGATGGATCTATTTGAGGAACTGCTGTCCTCCGCGGCCCAGAAGATTTTGGGCACTTATGAGGTGGAGTGGCAGGGAGAGAAGATCGACCTGACTCCCGGCTGGCCCCGGATGCCCATGCATGAGGCCGTAAAGAAGTACTGCGGCATCGACTTTATGGCCATTACCTCTGATGAGGAGGCGGTGGCCGCCGCCAAGGCCATTGGGGTGGAGCTGCCTGAGACGGCGGACAAGACCTGGGGCAACGCCCTGTACGAGTGCTTTGACCAGCGGGTGGAGGAGAAGCTGATCCAGCCTACCTTTATCACCATGCATCCGGTGGATGTGTCGCCGCTGGCGAAACGGTCTCCCAAGGACCCCCGGCTTACCGAGCGGTTTGAGCTGTTTATCTGTCACAGTGAGATGGGCAACGCCTTCTCTGAGCTCAACGACCCCATTGACCAGCGCGCCCGGTTCCAGAAGCAGGTGGAGCTGCGGGACAAGGGGGACGATGAGGCCGGCATGATGGACGAGGATTTTATTACCGCGCTGGAGTATGGTATGCCCCCTACGGGCGGCCTGGGTATTGGCATTGACCGCTGCGTCATGCTGCTCACCGGAACGGACTCCATCCGGGATGTTTTGCTTTTCCCCACCATGAAGCCTTTGGAGAAATAAGAAAAGGGGGAAGTCCCATGGACAAAAAGTTGCGGGTGATCGTGGAGAATTGCCCTCAGAACCATCCTTGTCCCTCCATTCGGGTGTGTCCGGTGGAGGCCTTGTCTCAGGAGGGATTCCAGGCCCCCGCTGTGGATCATAATAAGTGTATCCGCTGTGGAAAGTGTGCCAAATTTTGCCCTAAGAAGGCTTTGGTACTGGAATAAAGTAAAAACGATGGCATACCGGCGGCTGTCCGCCGGTATGCCTTTGCCCTTATCAAGCCGGAATCTGCCGGAAAAGGAGGACAAGCTGTGCTGGAAGTGATCGCCCGGTTTATCCGGGACCGGTTTATCCGTTCCCGGCGGCTGAACGCCACCCGGCTGGTGGCGGGGTCTTTTGCCGTCATTATTCTGATTGGAACTCTGCTGCTGGCCCTGCCCGTCTCTGCCCGCAGCGGGGAGAGTCAGGGGCTTTTTGCGGCCTTCTTTACCGCAACCTCGGCCACCTGTGTCACAGGGCTTGTGGTCACTGATACCTTTCTGTCCTGGTCTCCCTTCGGGCAAGCGGTGATCTTGCTCCTTATTCAGTTGGGGGGATTGGGGTTTATGACGGTCATTACCCTCATTTCCCTGGCAGCCCACCGGCGTATCGGCCTGTCCGAACGGCTTATCATGGTGTCCACCTTGAATCTCAACGACTTGGACGGGGTGGTGCGGGTGGTGCGCCACGCCCTGATGGGTACCGCTCTTTTTGAGTTGGCGGGAGCTGCTCTTTTGTCTGTCCGGATGATTCCCAAATACGGCCTTTTCCGGGGCCTGTGGCACGCTCTTTTCCATGCGGTGTCCGCCTTCTGCAACGCGGGCTTTGACCTTCAGGGGGGAGACACCGGGGCTTTTTCCAGCCTAGTGGGTTTTCAGGACGACCCATTGACACTTCTTACCACCTCGGCGCTGGTTATCATCGGGGGCTTGGGCTTTTTCGTGTGGGAGGACGCTTTGGGGCATAAAAGCTGGAAGAAGCTGACCCTGTATAGCCGCCTTGTGCTGGGCTTGACGGCAGTTCTCACCCTGGGCGGAGCCCTCTTTTTCCTGGCGGCGGAGTGGGGAAATCCTGCCACTTTAGGCCCCATGGGGGCGGGGGAGAAGTGCCTGAACGCCTTTTTCCAGTCGGTGACCCTCCGCACGGCGGGCTTCAACGTCATCGACCAGGGGGCCATGACCGACAATTCCATTGTTTTCAGCTGTATCCTCATGCTCATCGGCGGTTCCTCCGGTTCCACTGCCGGAGGGATGAAAACGGTGACGGTGTGGGTGCTGGCCATGGTGGTCATTACGGGCCTCCGGGGCCGGGAGAGCATCACCTACCGGGGACGTACCCTGTCCCCGCGGCGGGCCATGAACGCGGTGACCCTTTTTTTGATGGTGACCTTCCTTTTTGTGATGGGCTCCATGCTCATTTCCCTGACCCATGAGGCTACTTTCTTGCAGGCCGCTTTTGAGACGGCCTCTGCCCTGGGGACGGTGGGGCTTACCACTGGGCTTACTCCCCATTTGGCCCGGCCCGCCCAGGCGTTGCTGGCCCTGATGATGTATACGGGGCGGGTAGGGATTTTGTCCTTCTCCATCGCCTTTCTGAACCGGCGAAAGGACAGTCTCAACATCAAATATCCTGAATTCAGCGTCATGATCGGCTGAAAGGAGTGTGGCGAAAATGAAAACATTTGTTGTGATCGGCCTGGGCCGGTTCGGCACCGCTGTAGCCCAGGAGCTGTCCGCCCTGGGGCATGAGGTTTTGGCGGTGGATACGGCGGAGGACAAGGTTCAGCGGGTGGCCGACCAGGTGACCCACGCCGTGGTGGGGGATGCCCGGGACATCAATGTGCTCAAGGCTTTGGGGGTGCGGAACTTCGACTGCGCCGTGGTAGCCATGGGCAGCGATGTGGGGAACTCCGCCCTTATTACCCTGAACCTGAAGGAGCTGGGTCTCAAGCAGGTGGTCTGCAAGGCCCAGAGCCATGTCCACAGCCGGGTGCTGGAGAAGATCGGGGCAGACCGGGTCATTTTCCCCGAGCACGAGATGGGGGTCAAGCTGGCCCAGGGACTCAGCTCCTCCAGCGTACTGAACTTCATTGAGTTTTCCGAGGACTACGGCATTGTAGAGCTTGCCGTCCCCAAGACCTGGCGCGGCAAGACCATTCGGGAGCTGGACGTGCGCAACGCCTTCCATGTGAATATTATCGCCGTCCGCAAGGCGGACAGCCCCAGGGCCTTGAATGTAGCCCCCGGCGCCAACTGCACGCTGGAGGCGGGGGACAATGTGGTGGCGGTGGGCCGCAGCGAGGACATCAACCGGCTCCACGAGGTGGACTAATGGAGACCATCACCAGCCGCCAGAATCCGCTGTTCCAGAAGATACGGAAGCTGAACGTCTCCAACTCTTTCCGCCGCCAGCAGGGGCTTTTCGCCTGTGAGGGGCCTAAACTGCTGGAGGAGGCGGTGAAGTGGGAGGCGGACATAGAATTTGCAGTAAAAACCCAGGAAACCGTCCTTCCTCCGGGGCTTTCCTGCCGGGTCGTAGAGACTCCTGACGACGTGTTGAACTCCTTGGCGGATACAGAGACCCCCCAGGGGGTGGTCTTTGCCTGCGCTCTGCCCGATACCGCCCTGCCGGACAAGCTGGCCCAGGGCCGCTATCTGGTGCTGGACGGAGTGCAGGACCCTGGCAACCTGGGGACTATCTGGCGGACAGCCGACGCCTTTGGGGCGTCCGGACTGATCCTGACGGGGCCCTGTGCCGATCCCTTTGGGCCGAAAGCGGTGCGCTCCACCATGGGAGCCTGCTTCCGCCTACCTGTGTGGAAAGGGGAGCGGGAGGCTGTGGCGGATTTGCTGGAGCGTTCGGGAATTCCTCTTTACGCCACTGCCTTGCGGGAGGATACCGGGGACGTGAGGGATGTGGATTTGACCCAGGCCGCTGTGGTCATCGGGAGCGAGGGCCGGGGCATTTCGGAGGAGCTTTTGGCCCTGTGCGGCAAAACCCTGAAAATCCCCATGGTGGAGCGGTGCGAATCGCTGAACGCCGCCGTGGCTGCCGCCATAGTTCTCTGGGAGGGCTGGCGGAAATAGGCTGACAGCGGGAAAGGAGGCCCTGTATGGCGAACCTGAAATATTTCCTCTGGCTCACCCAGCGCAGGGGATTTCTGCCCGGAGAGACCAGGGCCCTGCTGGACCATTTCGGCACCCCGGAGGCGGTTTACTATGCCCAGAGGGAGGAATACGACCTGCTGGGGCTGCCCGAGGCGAAAAAACGGGAGCTGGAGGACAGGGACCTTGGCGGCGCGGAGAAGATATTGGAGGACTGCGACCGTTTGGGCATTCGCATTATGACCATCCAGGACGCGGATTACCCGGAGCGGCTGGGACAGATATACGACCCACCCTGCGTCCTCTACTGGCAGGGCAAGCCCCTTCATGTGGACGACTGCCTGACCATCGGCGTGGTGGGGACGCGAAAGAGTACTACATACGGAAACGGCCTTGCGGGAAAGCTGGGCATGGACCTGGCCAGGTCCGGGGCGGTGCTGGTCTCCGGCATGGCGGAGGGGATCGACACAGCGGGACTCAAGGGGGCCCTGAAGGGCGGCGGTACGGTGATCAGCGTCCTGGGCGGAGGCATCGACGTGGTCTATCCCAAGGAAAACCGTTTTCTCTACCGGGACGTGGCGGCGGCCGGCACGCTGGTCAGCGAGTACCCGCCGGGGACCAGACACCTTGGCAGTCATTTCCGGCCCCGCAACCGTATTTTGAGCGGCCTTTCCATGGGCGTGGCGGTGGTGGAGGCGGGGGTGCCCAGCGGTGCCCTTATCAGCGCCCGGCACGCCTTGGAGCAGAACCGGGAGGTCTTTGCCTTCCCCGGCCCGGTAGGGGCGCCATACAGTGTAGGCACCAACGGGCTGATTCAGAGCGGAGAGGCCAAGCTGGTTACCTGTGCCGCCGATATTACTGAGGAGTTCCAGAACCTCTTTTCGGGCAGGGTCCGCACTCTGCCGCCCCTGGAGGACGGGGAGGCGGCCCAGCGGCTGGAGGAGCCTGCTCCACCGGCTTTTTCAGAAAAGGAGGAGGCCAAAGAGGTGGAGGGAGGCCCCCAGCGGGCCTATATTTCCCTCTCGGACGACCCGGAAGCCTTCACCGACGACGAGCGGGATATTCTCCTTGCCATCCAGCGGCAAAGCCTGACGGCGGACGATATTTCCGAAAAAACCCAAATTCCCGCCCGCCGGGTATTGTCGGCCCTCACTATGCTCCAGCTTAGGGCTCTGGTGGAGGAAAAGCCCGGAAAACGTTTTTTTGCCAATGTCATCTTGACAGCCTGAACCCTTTGGGCTATCATTTTACCACATCATTTTTCCTCGGAGGTTACACCTGTGGCTACAACGACGAAAAACAGCTTAGTGATCGTAGAATCCCCCGCCAAGGCCAAGACCATCACCAAGTACCTTGGCCCCGGCTATGAGGTAAAGGCCTCCATGGGCCATATCCGGGACTTGCCCAAGAGCAAGATCGGCGTGGATGTGGACCAGGACTTTGCCGTGGACTATGAGCCCATCAAGGGGAAAGAGGACATCATCAAGGATTTGAAGAAGGCGGCGAAAAAGAGCGACTATGTCTATCTCGCCACCGACCCTGACCGGGAGGGGGAGGCCATCTCCTGGCATCTGAAGGAGCTGCTGGACCTGCCGGATAAGACTACTTTCCGGGTCACCTTTAACGAGATCACCAAAAAGGTGGTCAACGAATCCATTGCCGCCCCCCGGCAGATCGACATGGACCTGGTGGACGCCCAGCAGGCGAGAAGGGTGCTGGACCGGGTGGTGGG
>CANDEE010000053.1 GCA_947383685.1 uncultured Pseudoflavonifractor sp. | reverse complement strand
CAGCCCGAGGCGGAGGGAAAGCGACCGCGCGGCCAGACCGCTTCGCAGCGTGACATGACCCACTATCAGGAAGCGGCGGGAATTTTCCGCCGCCTTCCTGTTGTAATCCCCTCAAAAGAGGTGAGCACATATGCCGGAACAAAAACGAGATTTTTATGAAGTCCTGGGGGTCGGCAAAGGGGCATCCGAGGACGAGCTGAAAAAGGCCTACCGGAAAAAGGCCAAGCAGTACCACCCCGACCTGAACCCTGGAGACAAGACCGCCGAGGCCAAGTTCAAGGAGGTCAACGAGGCCTATGAAATCCTCTCCGACCCCTCCAAGCGCTCCCGCTACGACCAGTTTGGTCATGCAGGGGTAGACCCCTCCTACGGAGCGGGAGGCCCCGGCGGAGGCTTTGGCGGCGGTTTCGACATGGGCGACTTGGACTTAGGCGACCTTTTCGGTTCCTTCTTCGGCGGAGGGTTCGGCGGCCAGCGGCAGAGTCCCAACGCCCCCCGGAAAGGCGAGACCCTCCGGGCCTCTGTGACCATCTCCTTTGAGGAGGCGGCCTTCGGCTGCGAGAAGGAGATCATCCTTACCCGCTCAGAAGGCTGTCCCACCTGCCACGGTAACGGCTGCGCCCCCGGTACATCCGCCGACACCTGCCCCGACTGCCGGGGCACCGGCGCCATCCGCATCCAGCGGGGGGGCGGTGCCTTTACCTTCTCTACCTCCGCCCCCTGCACCCGCTGCCGGGGCACGGGTAAAATCATTCACCAGCCCTGCACGGACTGCGGCGGCTCGGGCCAGGTGAAGAAACAGCGGAAGCTCACCGTCACCATCCCAGCAGGCATTGACAATGGTCAGGCCATTTCCCTCCGGGGCCAGGGCGGTGCAGGGCAGAACGGCGGCCCCGCCGGAGACCTGCATATTTCGGTCACCGTCCGCCCCAGCAGCAAATTCCAGCGGGACGGCACGGCGGTCTATTATGAGCAGAGCGTCACCTTTACCCAGGCGGCCCTAGGCGCCAAGCTGGTGATTCCCACCATTGACGGCAGCGTGGAGTATACCATGCCCAGGGGCACCCAGCCGGGAACGGTATTCCGTCTCCGGGGCAAGGGTATCCCCTCTCTGAACGGCCGGGGCCGGGGCGACCAGTTCGTCACCGTTCGGGTTACCGTCCCCACTTCCCTGAACGCCGAGCAGGAGGAGGCCCTCCGGGCCTTTTCCGACGCCATGGGCGAGGACGTTCCCGAGGGCTCCAAAGGTTTTTTTGACAAACGCAGGAAAAAGAAATAAAATGATGGGCAGAGTATCCATTACTCCGCCCATCTTTTTTACGGAAGGTTTTCCTTATGCAGTATATCACCCCCTCCATCCTATTCGCCATCCTGACCCTGGCGGCAATTCTCCTCTTTCTGGCCCGGTACGCCCTGTCCCTGGGCCATGAGTCTTCCGCCCTGCCCCCGGAACCAGAGAAAAAGCCCCTCTCCTTTGCCGGAAAACGCTACCCCATGGAGAAGAAGGACCGTCTGCCCATCCTTCTCATCACCCTGGTCTATGCCCTCACCGCCTTCTTCCAGTTGGGAGATAACAATACCCCTCAACAGGTGTGTGAGTTTGGGACCGGCGGCTCCTACACCATCCATGTCAGCGGCGTCCCAGTCTACACCACCGGCTTCCGCTACTTCTCCGGCCTGGGCACTGGCAGCTACAACATTGAGGTCTCCCCCGATGGGGAGAGCTGGTCCACCCTCTGGCAGCGGAAGGACGACCCGAACGACAAGGACAAGGTGACGGGCTACTACTTTGCGGATGCGGAGGGCTACGCCCCCAACTACGCCCTGACCCAGAAATATAACCAGCTCTACAAGTGGATCGACATTGAGGTGGAAAACCCCCAGAACGTTCAATACCTCCGCATCACCGGGAAGGCGGACAAGAAAAACCTCCAGCTCACCCGCCTGTGCCTTCTGGGCCAGGACGGTTCCCCTGTCTCCTTCTCCTACGGCTCGGTAAATTCCGACGACTCCATTGTGGAACCTCTTTTGGAAATTGACGCCCTCTTTTCTGCCGAAAATGTCCCCGGCAAATCCACCTGGCACAACTCCACCTATTTTGATGAAATTTACCACGCCCGCACCGCCAAGGAGCATATCGACAACGTCTATCCCTATGAGGTGACCCACCCTCCCCTGGGCAAGCTGATCCTGGGGCTGGGCGTCCGCCTGTTCGGCATGACCCCCTTCGGCTGGCGGTTCTCCGGAACTCTTTTTGGCATTCTCATGCTGCCCATTCTCTATGTTTTCCTCAAAAATATGTTTGGCAAAACAGCGGTAGCCGCCTGCGGTACCATCCTGTTTGCCACCGACTTTATGCACCTGACCCAGACCCGCATCGCCACCATCGACACCTATGCCGTATTCTTCATTCTGGGAATGTACTTTTTTATGTACCGCTACCTGACCCTCCCCGCCGGAACCCCCTTCCGAAAAGGAGCCCTGCCTCTGTTTCTCTCGGGTCTTATGTGGGGGCTGGGAGCCGCCAGCAAGTGGACGGTCTTTTATGCGGGCATCGGCCTTGCGGTCGTCTACTTCATGGGCCTATACCAAAAGCTCCGGGACTGGCCTCAGGACGACACCAGTAAAGCTCAGCGAACCCCCTGGATGATCCAGACCCTTCTTTTTTCTGTCCTCTGCTTCATTCTGATCCCCTTTGTCATTTACTGCGCCGCCTATATCCCCTACGCCAAAGCCCTGGAAGTGAATCTCTTTGCTCCCAGTGACAAAAACGGCCTTGCCCTGCTCCTTCAGAACGTCTGGGGCAAGCTCACCTTTGCCGGAGAGGGAAAGTTTGAAGGCGCCTATATCCCCCAGGACAACCTTCTGAACATTATGGCCAACAACCAGTGGTATATGTTCAACTATCACAACGGGGTCACCCAGTCCCACCCTTACTCCTCCTGGTGGTTCCAGTGGATCGTCAACGCCCGGCCCATCCTCTACTACATGGATAACGATGTGGCCGGGGTCACCACCCGGTTCGCCGCCTTCGCCAACCCCATTCTCTGCTGGGCGGGTCTCCTGGCCATCCTCACCTGCGCCGCCCACTCCTTCCGCCGCCAGTGGGCAAAGTGGGTCTTCCTCCTGGACCTGGGGGCCTTTTTCGCCGTCGTTATCCACAAGGTCCAGCAGACCCCCAACGGGGTCTTTGACCCCGCCCTCCCCCCGGAAACCCTGTCCCGGAACGGCCTGATTCTGGCTGCCTGTCTGCTCCTCTACTTTGTGACCTGCGCTCTCATCATCCGCTTTCTCCCCGGCCACTCCCCCAAGGCCGCCTTCCTCCTGGTGGGGTACCTGGCCCAGCTTGTTCCCTGGATGTTCGTAGGCCGCACCACCTTTGAGTACCACTACTTCCCTTCCCTCCTGTTCCTGGTTTTCGCCGTCAGCTATCTTTTTGACGGTTTGATGGAACGGGAACGGGACTGGCGCACCCCGGTCTACAGCCTCACCGGCCTCAGCGCAGGGCTGTACCTTCTCTTTTACCCCGTTCTCATTGGCCTCACTATCCCCACCTGGTATGAGCCTCTGGTAAAGTGGATTGAATCCTGGCCTTTTTAAGCGAAAGTGACCGATTGCCCTGCCTGCTTCGTAGCTTGACAGCCTGTTCAGGAGGTATCTTTATGTTTCTCCCCGATTACCATATCCATTCTCTCTGCTCCTTTGACGGCACAGCCTCCCTGACCGATTTGGCCCGGACTGCAGTGGAGGCGGGGCTCAGTGAGCTGTGCCTCACCGACCACTGCGACCTTTTGAACACCCAGGGCAAGCCCGATCTCTCCTTCTGCTGGGCCCCGGTGGAGGAACAGCTTGCCCTGGCCCGTCCCCTTTTTGAAGGGAAACTCACCATCCGCATGGGGGTGGAGCTGGGAGCGGCCTGGGAATTTCCAGACTTCTGCCGGGAGCTGGTCTCCCACCCCGGGCTGGATTTTGTGCTGGGCTCAGTTCACAGCCTGAGTCTGGCAGACGGGGGGACAGACTTTTATTATGTAAACTACACCTCCGATGCCGACTGCTATTTCGTCCTGGACCGCTACTTTTCCTGCATGGAGCGTTTGGCGGACATGGACTGCTATGACGTGCTGGCCCACATCATCTATCCCCTGCGGTACATGAACCGGCGGGACGGGCAGCACGCCTCTCTGGAGCAGTATGAGGATCAACTCCGCGCCATCTTCCAAACCGTTATCTCCAAGGACAAGGGCATTGAGATGAATACCTGCCGGGGAGAGACAGTGGAGGACTGGCGCTGGGTCCTGACCTTGTACCGGGACTGCGGCGGCGAGCTTGTCACCCTGGGCAGCGACGCCCATCTTGTTCCCGATGTGGGCAAGGGCATCCCGGAAGCCGCCGCCCTTCTCAAGTCTCTGGGCTTCCCCTGTGTGGCCCGATACATAAAGCGGACTCCAGAGCTGATACCGCTATAAAATATCCCGGCTGGGAGGTTTCCCAGCCGGGATATTTTATTGACTCTGCTTCTGGAATTCCGACGGACTTACTCCCACCGCCTTCTTGAAAGCGGCACTGAAATAGGTGATGTCCCGGTAGCCCACCTGCTCCGCCACCTCATAAACCTTGCTGCGGCAGTCCCGCAGCAGTTCCCGGGCCATTTGGAGCCGGTAGTCGGTAATATAGCTCCCCAAGGTCCGCCCTGTTTCCTTCTTGAATACGTGGCTCAGATGGCTCTCGCTGATACCCAAAGAGGACGCCACCTGGGAAATGCCCATATCCGGCTCGGCATAGTGCTCTGAAACATACCGCAGAATCTCCATGACATACTTGCTCTTTCCTCCGGCGCTCCGCTCCATCTCCCCCGCCAAGTCCCCCTTCCCGGCGGCAGGCTCCAGGTGCAGCCGCCGGACCGCCTCCTCCAGTTCCCCATCGTGGAAGGGCTTCAACAGGTAATCCGCCGCCCCCAGCTTGACCGCCGACTGGGCATAGGCAAAGTCGGAATAGGCCGTCAGCAGGATGACCGTAGCGGCATTCCCCTCGGAGCGGAGCTGCCGCAGCATCTCAATGCCGTCCATCCGAGGCATCTTGATGTCGGTGACAATGAGCTCAGGCTTCTCCCTGCGGATAACCTCCAGCCCCTCCTCCCCGTTGGTGGCCTCTCCCACCACAACGCAGTCTACGCTCTGCCAGTCCACTGCCAGCACAATGCCCCGGCGGACCAGCTCCTCGTCCTCTACGATGACAACCCTTTTCACCGGGCCTCTCCCTCCTCTCTCCTGCTGATGGGCAATATCACCCGGATACAGGTCCCCTTCCCTCCCGCTGGAGGCGGGAAGGTCAGACCATGCTCCGCTCCGTAGTGGAGCCGCAAAATAGCGTCTACATTGTAAAGCCCAAAATGCCGCCCTGACTCCGGCGCCTCCCGAGCCAAAAACCTCTCCAGGCTCTCCCGGGGCATCCCGCAGCCGTCGTCCTCCACGGTGAGGATGACCTCCTCTCCGTTCTGCCGGGCGGAAACCCTGATGCGCCCACGGCTCCCGTCCTCAAAACCATGAATGATGGCGTTTTCCACCAGGGGCTGGAGCATCAGCTTGGGCACCAGGACGTCCATAAGGCCCTCTCCGATCACCGCCTCATATTCAAACTTGCCCGGAAAGCGGATTTTTTGAATCTCCACATACCGCTCCAGCAACACCATCTCCTCCCGGAGCTCCACGAACTCTCCCCCGGAGATGCTGCTGCGGAGGATATCCGCCAAGTCGGCGGATATAGTGGCTACCTCCGGCACCCGGTTGATTTTCCCCAGCCATTTCAAGGTGTCCAGGGTATTGTAGAGAAAATGGGGGTTGAGCTGGGCCTGCATCATCCGGATCTGGGCGTCTCCCAACTCCTGCTGCTGGCGGATGGAGTCCTCCAGATTGGTCCTGAGCCGTTGGGTCATGCGGTTAAACCGCCCGGAAAGCTGACTGATCTCATCGGTTCCGGAGACCTCCATCTGCACGTCCAGGTCTCCCTTCTCCACCGCCGCCATAGCGCTGTTCAGGGAGCGGATGGGCTGAAAAAGCTGCCGGCTGAACCTCATAGACGCGTAAAAGCACAAACCGAGGCACAAAAGCAGCGCCACCGCCGCCGCCAGGTAAAAAAGCTGGGTGACCCACCCGGCCAACGGAAGGGGTTGGCGAAGAACCACCGTAAAGCCGCTGTTCTCCTCCCGCATCAGGGAATAGCTCTTGTCCGCCTCCATCTGGTCCAGGCTCCGTCCATTCAAAAGGCAGCTCCGCAACCGGCCCGCCAGCCCTTCGTCCTGAATACCCCGGGAGGCATACACCTGGTCCCAGTATGGGTCCAAGACCAGCACGTCGCTGTCGGCGGTGTACTTTCCCTCCAAGAGCCGGACAAAGTGGTCCTCCCCCAGCTCAGCTACGGCATAGCCTGCCACCTCACCGTCCTCCAGGATAACCCGTGCCAACTCCATCCGGCTCCGGGGGTACGGATCATAGGGAGACACCGCCCGGTAGACCACCCTGCCCTTTTCCCTGGCAGCAGCCAGTATACCCCAGTTTACCGGCAGGACCTCTCCCACCGCGCCATTGCCTGTGGTATAGAGAAGGGTCCCGTCGCCGTCATAAAGAGAAAAATCCGCACTCCGCAACAAAGGGGCCGCAATCTCGTAGAGAGCACTATAAATGCGGGTATTCCGGCTCTCACCGGAGGTGAGCGCTCCCCCTACCCCGCTATGCTCCCCCAGGTCCTCCAGCACCCCGCCGCAGGCGGTGAGCAGTTCTTCAAAGCTCCCCGTCATGGCGGAGAGCTGGTTTTCCGCCACCGAGGCGGCGCTGCCGGTTAGAGACAGGCGGAACAGGTTCAAAATCAGGAGTACGCACACCAGCAGCGGTAGGATGCCCACCGTCAGAAAGGCTCCCATCAGCTTCTTTTGGAAGGAGGAGCGAAAGGACAGGCTTTTCATGGCTTCCCCTCCCCCCCTGCCGAGGCCCAGCGGGACAAAAATTCCTCCTTGATTCCTGAGGCCCAGGCCACGTCATAATTGATGACCCCGAAGTCCTCCTCCGGCGGCAGAGAGTCCCGGTCAGCCACGTCGGAACGCACCGACCGGCGGGCAAAGTCGCTGACCACCAACGTCTGCACGTCGGCGCTCTGGACAAACTCCAAAAAAGCCCTGGCGTTGTCCCCATGCCTGGCCCCCGCCACCAGGGCGGTACCGTCGGGCAGGTTACTGGTACCCTCCCTGGGATAGACAATAGCAATGTTGGCCCCCTGGCTCTGGCGTTTCAGGGCAGTCTCCTCCAGGGTAACGCCCACCGGGCAGCTCCCCGCGTCCACCGCCGTCACCACATCTCCCGAGTCCTCCAGAATATTTCCATCCAAATTGTCCTCAAACCGGGTCAAATTGTCCCAAATATCTCCTTCCAGGCACAAAAGCATAGTAATGGCCGCCGTATAGCTGGAGCCAGACACAGCGGGATCGGCAAAGGCGATCTTTCCCCGCCAGCGCTCCTCCAAAAGGTCCCCCCAGCCTGTCAGCTCGCCGGGAGAAACCAAACGGGTATTGTAAATAAGTACCACAGGCAGAGAGGAAAAGGGGGTCCAGCGGTCCCCCTCAGGCCGCAGCCCCGGCTTCAAAAGCTCCGAGCCCGTTCCGCTGTATGGTTCGAAATAATCTTCATAGAGCTGAAGGCTCTCCACACCGCCGCCGAACATCACATCACAGCCGGGGTCCTCCCGTTCCCCGGCAATACGCTCCAATAGCTCGTTGGTGCCCCCGGTAACTACCTCGACCCACACCCCGGTCCGCTCCTCGAACTCCTTGATAACCGGACCGTAAACCTCCTTCTTATGGGAGGTGTAAACCACCAGCCGGTCCTCCTCCGCCGGGGCCAGGGTGTCTGTGTCCCCTCCCCCCTCCTGCCCACAGGAGGTCAGAATGAGGCACAGGGCACAGGCGCCCGCAAGCAGCCGTCTTTTCATCCCTCGCTCCTTTTCCCGTTTTCTTCCAGGATTTTCTCCAGTTCCGCCGGCACATCAGCGCATTGCCGGGAATATTTGGCCCGGAGGACCGGGTCGGCAGTGGTCATCAGATAGGGGCGGCCCACCGCATCCAGCATACCGACGTCGTTCCAGTTGTCCCCAAAGGCAGCAACTTCCTCCAGGCCAATGTCCAAAGCCTTGCAAAGTCCCCGGATTCCCGTCCCCTTGTCCGCCACACCAAAGTCCAGCCAGATGGGTCCGGCCACCGCCATATTCCACTCCGACCACTTTGGCCCCAGAATCCCGGCGGGGATATTCGTACCGTTGGGACAGTAGGCGGAAATTTTTACGATGTCCTCCCCGATCTCCTCCGGGTCCTCCACAGGGAGAATGATACTGCCCACCTCCCGCTCCAGGTGGCGGGCCAAATCGGGGGGATAACCGCCGCAGACATAGCCTGTCCGCTCCCCGGAAATCAGAGCCTGACAGCCCGCCCGGGCCACAATATCCCGGCTGAGGGCCACAGCCACAGCCTTGGGAAAGGCGGTCTTGGAGAGAATGGGTGCGTCCTCCTCCCCGCCGCCGGGGCCAAAGACTACGGCCCCGTTCTCGCAGAGGAAGCACATCTCATCCGCCGCCGGGGCGAACAGGCGGCGCAGGGAGTGATACTGACGCCCGGAGGCCGGACAGAACAGGATCCCCGCTTCCCGCAGACGGCGGATAAGCGGAAAAAGGCCCCGGGGCAGGCCGCTCTCCCCGTAGGGGATCAGGGTGCCATCAATGTCGGAAGCGATCAGCTTTATCATGGGGGTGTGCTCCTCTACTTTCAAAATAAAAAGCCGGAGGGCGTTGGAACGCCCTCCGGCTTCGGTGTCACCTTTTACTGGACAGTGAGCCTGCCCTGGGTGATGAGGCGGCCGTTCTTACGGCTAAATAATACCACATCATCCCCCCGGAAGTCCAGCCTTACCTTCTGACCAATCTGGTAGAGGACGCCGCCAAAGACCACGCCCGTCAGTAGGAAGTCTCCCACCCGGACTTTCACAGTGGTTTCCATACCCGTAGGCATAGCGGAGTAGATTTCGCCCTCTAGGGCTCCGTCATCGGAAATGCGGAGGAACTCCGGGCGGACGCCTACTACAAAGTCCTCGTCCGTGAGCTCCACCTCGTCCCCAAAGTCCTCCTGCTCGTCCACCACGGCTACATGATAACGGAAAAGGGTATCCTTATTTCCCTTCTCCACATGGCCCTTGCTCTTGGCCTTCTCCGCCTCAGCGGCCTTTTTGGCCTCGGCCTCCTTATCCGCCCGGGCAAACCAGTCGGTAAGGGTAAGAGGGGCCTTAGGGGTATAGGTGGCCCGGCAGCCGTCAAAGACGGAGAGGGCAATGGAGCCGTCGGGGTTCTGCTTGCCCTTGGCCTCGATGAAGTTGATGGCGGGATTGCCTACAAAGTCGGCTACAAAGGTATTGTTGGGCTGACCATAGACCGTCAAAGGGGCGTCATACTGTTGAAGGACGCCGTTGTCGATGAGGCAGATTTTGGTGGCAAGAGTCATGGCCTCCATCTGGTCATGGGTCACGTAGACGAAAGTGGACCCGGTCTCCAGATGAAGCCGCTGCAGTTCGGAGCGCATTTCCAGCCGGAGCTTGGCGTCCAGGTTGCTGAGAGGTTCGTCCATAAAGAGGACCTTGGGCTCCGGGGCCAGGGTCCGGGCAATGGCCACCCGCTGCTGCTGACCGCCGGAGAGTTCGGCGGGATAGCGGTCCATGAACATCCCGATTTTCACGATGCGGGCCACCCGGCGGACGGAGAGGTCGATCTCCTCCTTGTTGAGCTTGCGCACACTGGTGACGGGCTTGCCGTTTTTCAGGTAGGTAAAATCGTCAGCAAAAACGCAACCCTCGCCCCGGCACTTGGAGACGGCGGCCTCCAGAACCTTTTCCAGCTCAGAGAGCTTGGCCTTGGCGATGGTGGCGGGCTCCATAGATTCGTGGAGCTTATAGCCCATGAGTTCTTTCGCGGTGTATATCGAAATTTCATAGCGGTCAATAAGTTTAATGAGTGCCTTATTTTCGTCCAGCTTGCCCTTTTTGTCCACGCACTCCTGAATGGTCTTGACCACGTCGTCAGGCTTTTGCAGGATGCGGATAAGGGCGGCGGTCTTACGGGCCTCCAGGTCGATTCTTGGCAATTCTTCCTTTACGTTGGTCAAGCCAAAGGAGATATTCTGATAGACCGTCATGTTGGGCCAGAGGGCGTAGTTCTGGAACAGAAAGCCCACCTTCCGCTTGTTGGGGGGAATATTGACCCCGGCGGCAGAGTCGAAAACCACCTGGTCGCCAATGGTAATGCGGCCCGAGGTAGGGGTTTCCAGACCTGCGATCATACGGAGGGTGGTAGTCTTACCACAGCCAGAGGGACCCAGAAGGGTCACAAAGGCGTTGTCCTCAATGACCAGGTCCAGGTCGTCCACGGCGTAAAACTTATCCCAGCGTTTTGTTACATGAGTCAATTCAATTCTCGGCATAGTTAATTACCTCCGATTCCTTCGTCCAGGCTGGCCCCAGTGAGCTTATTGACCAGGGTATTAAACACAAGAATGGTAACGATCAAAATAAGGTTGATGCCGCTGGAGAAGGCATACAGGCCCATTTCGTCAAAGTAGTCCAAAGTGGTAGACAGGATAAAGCCCTGGGTACACAGCAGCAGGAACAAACTCAACTCACGAAGACAGGTCATAAAGGGAAGCATATAGCCGCTGATGATAGAGGACTTCTGGATGGGGATGATGATTCGGAGCATCCGCTTGATCCAGGGCACGTCCTGGATGATAGCGGCCTCCTCGATCTCTCCCGAAAGCTGGAGCATGGAGTTGAGGGAGGTCCGGCTGGCAAAAGGAATGTACTTGATCACACCGGTGATGATAAGCAGGGTGTAGGTATTGAACAGGTTGATCTTCCCATTGGAGAACAGGATAAAGAAGGCCGCGCCCACGGCGATAGAGGGCATCAGGTATGGCAAAAAGGCCATATTGTAGACATAGTTGGCCCATTTTCCTCGTCGGTTCTTGCTGACGGCGTACCCAATCAGCGTACCGATGGTGCCCGCAATGAGGGCACAGGCCACGCTGACCAGCATGGTGCCCTTAAAGGCCTTCCAAATCATCTCGTTATGGAGGATGCCCTTCTGCCCATACATTCCGTTCTCCGATACGTTCTCGTCCGTTGTCCACCATTTGGTGGTCAAATTCGAGGTGTCGCCCGTGTAGAGGAAGGAGTAGTCGCCGGGATTGGGCAGGAAGGTCTCAAAGGCAAAGGAGACAATGGGGAAAATACTGGTGAAGAAGGTCACCACCACCAGCACAAGAGCGATGACGTACTTGCCCACCCTACCCAGGTTGATCTTGGAAATCTGGCCGGACTTGCCGGTAACGGTGGTATAGCTCTTGCGGCTGCGAAGGCTCATCTGGTTCATCAGCATGATGGCCACGCCAAAGACCATCATAATGATGGCAAGGATGCTGGCCTCGCCGGTGTACTTGGAGTTCATGGACACGTACTTGGTGGAGA
>CANDEE010000052.1 GCA_947383685.1 uncultured Pseudoflavonifractor sp. | reverse complement strand
CTTCGGCATCAAGGACGGCCTGATGACCACCGTGCACTCCGTCACCGCCACCCAGAAGACCGTTGACGGCCCCTCCATGAAGGATTGGCGCGGCGGCCGCGCCGCCACCGGCAACATCATCCCCTCCTCCACCGGCGCCGCCAAGGCCGTGGGCAAGGTCATCCCCGCCCTGAACGGCAAGCTGACCGGTATGTCCATGCGTGTTCCCACCCTGGACGTGTCCGTGGTCGACCTGACCGTCAACCTGGAGAAGCCCGCCTCCTACGAGGAAATCTGCAAGGCCATGAAGGCCGCCTCCGAGGGTGAACTGAAGGGCGTTCTGGGCTACACCGACGAGGACGTGGTCTCCAGCGACTTCCTGGGCTGCCCCCTCACCTCCATTTTCGACGCCAAGGCCGGCATCGCTCTGACCGACACCTTCGTGAAGGTCGTGTCCTGGTACGATAACGAGATGGGCTACTCCAACAAGGTGCTGGAGCTCATCGAGCATATGTACAAGGTGGATCACAAGTAAGAAAAACCTTTCTTACAACGCCAACGGAGCCCCGCTACACAGCGGGGCTCCGTTTTCTATTCGCCGCATTTGACACTCTCCCCAAAATCCGCTACAATAATCCTCACCATTGATTCGGGGTGAAATTATGAACCAAGACCTGACCCGGGGCCCGGTGATGGGCTCCATGCTGCGCTTTGCCCTCCCCATGATCCTGGGCAACCTTCTGCAGCAATGCTATAATATCGCTGATACCCTTATCGTGGGCAAATTCCTGGGCAGCAACGCCCTGGCCGCGGTGGGCTCCTCCTTTACCCTTATGACCTTCCTTACCTCTATTTTGCTGGGCCTTTGTATGGGCAGCGGAGCGGTGTTTTCCATCCGCTTTGGACAGCGGGACGAGGAGGCTCTTGCCGAGAGCGTCTCAGCCTCCTTCTTCCTCATCGCCCTGCTGACCGTCCTGCTCAACGCCCTGGCCTTCCTCTATCTGGACGGAATTAGAATCTTCCTCCGTGTTCCCGGGGAGGTCTGGCCCATCATGCGGGAGTATCTGGCGGTCATCTTCTGGGGCATCGGGGCCACTTTTCTCTATAACTACTTCGCCTCCTTCCTCCGCTCGGTGGGCAACTCCATTGTCCCCCTGGTGTTTCTGGGGGTATCCGCCCTGCTGAACATCGGTCTTGACCTGTGGTTTGTGCTGGGCCTTCACCGGGGCGCGACAGGAGCGGCGGAGGCCACTGTCATCGCCCAGTATGTCTCTGGAGTTGGCATCGCCCTCTATGCCCTTCTCTGCTCCCCCCAGCTCCGCTCCCTGCGGGGAAAGTTCCATCTCCGTTGGATGCGGGTCAGGGAGATCGCCGGGTTCTCCATCCTCACCTGCGTCCAGCAGTCGGTGATGAACCTGGGCATCCTCATGGTTCAGGGCCTGGTCAACAGCTTTGGCCCCACTATCATGGCCGCCTTTGCCGCGGCGGTGAAGATCGACGCCTTTGCCTATATGCCCGTCCAGGACTTCGGCAACGCCTTCTCCACCTTTATCGCCCAGAATTATGGGGCCCGGAACCGGGAGCGTATCCAGGCCGGACTCCGGGGGGCGGTGGTGGCCGCCATGGGCTTCAGTATCGCTGTCTCCGCCCTGGTATTTGTGTTCGCCGGGCCCCTCATGGGCCTTTTTACCGAGCCGGGGGAAACCGCCATTGTAGCCGAGGGCGTTCGCTATCTCCGCATTGAGGGGGCCTTCTACTGCGGCATCGGCTGCCTGTT
This sequence comes from uncultured Pseudoflavonifractor sp., assembly GCA_947383685.1. Taxonomy (GTDB): domain Bacteria; phylum Bacillota; class Clostridia; order Oscillospirales; family Oscillospiraceae; genus Vermiculatibacterium. Next base: position 9,807 of record CANDEE010000052.1, on the reverse strand, counting down.
TCTGCTTTACGGCCTCTACCGGGCCCTGGGGCGGCCGGGGATGTCGGTGGTGCTCACCGTGGTGTCCCTGGGAACCCGTGTGGCCCTGGCCTACCTTCTCTCCGCTATCCCCGCCATTGGGGTGGTGGGTATCTGGTGGTCGGTGCCCATCGGCTGGTTTCTGGCCGACGCGGTAGGGGCAGGGTACTATTTCCTGCGGCGGGAAACATTATTTGACTGGAAAATATAGCAAAAAGCCCTCCTGAAGTCAGGAGGGCTTTCCGTTTGTTATTTATATACCCATTTTCCGAAGGAGCGGTCAAGCTGCAGCATGGGTTCCGTACGCTGCCGCCCCTGATAGGAAAATTCCGCAAGCACGGTATACGGCGGCGTTTCCAGGTCGCCAAGCCATATCTCCGCATCAAAGTCGCCGTTGTCCTGCCTGCCGGCCTGCACCCGTTTATCCCCTGCGCCGCTCCCGACGACCTCAAAGACTACCTCCAGCCCCTCCCGCTCCCACGTCGGTGATACCGACAGGTGCAGAATGTCCCCGTCAATCCCATAACTGCTGGAGCTCCAGGCCGATTCCATACCCGTCTCCAGCCGAACCTTGGAAATCTGCCGTTCCAGCTCCTCCACCCGGTTCTCCAGACGGGTGACCCGCAGCCGGAAGGTGGCCTGGATCACGATGAGCAGGATCACTAAGGCAATTGCGATCAGCTTTTTCCATTCAGGGGAAAGCCTTTTCCAGAATGTCTCCTCCCCCTCCAAAGGGGCGGCGGGGGCGATCTCTGGGACCTTTGCTGCCGGAGTCTCTGCCTCCGGCGTTTCCTTCGGCCCCTCCACCTGCAAAAGCTCATTGAGGGTCATCCCAAAGAGCTTTGACAGGGCAATGAGCTTATCCGTATCGGGCACCGCGGCGTCGGCCTCCCACTTGCTCACCGCCTGACGGCTCACTCCCAACTTCTCCCCCAGTCCCTCCTGGGAAAGTTCCAGGGCGTTCCGCCCCGCCTGTATCCTTTGCCCCAATGTCATGACCGTTCTCCCCTTTCGGTTTTCTTCCCTTAGTCTATCCGAAAGGGGGCAAACCGTCAATCATCCGGGCTTTCCATGCTGTCAACCGGCGGTTGCGGGGACTGTCAACCCTCCACCCTTACTCCCAGCAGCTTCACCAGTCCCACGGTCTGATGGGCACCCACGGTCAGCCCCTTCAGTTCCCCAAGGGACTCGGACACGGTGATCCCCTCCATGTCGCACCGGGATAAGTCCAACCCCTCCAGAGATGTGCGGAAGAAATTGGCTCCTCTCAAATCACAGCCCGTAGCCGTCAGCTTTTTTTGCTTACACTCCATCCACAGGGACTGGCTCAAATCGCAGTCATTCCAGCCGCAGTTATCCCACTTCGTCTGGGAAAAATTGACCATCCGCAATAGGCTTCCCGACAGGCTGCAGCCCTTCCAGTGGCTCCCCCGGAAATCCGCCCCCAGACCCTTGCAGCCGGTTATGACACAATCTATCCAGGCAGTATCGGCAAAGGAGCAGTTGGAAAAATCGCACCCCTCCAGCCTCACCCGGCAGAAGGAGCCGCCTCCAAAACGGCAGCCCACGAACCGGCATTTCAAAAAGACTGTGTCGGTGAATTCCACTCCCCACAGCTCCAGGTCCTCCGCCGTCTCCCCCCGGAAGGTCTCCCCGGAAATGGTCTCCTCCCCCTCTGCCAGCCGCAGGCTCAACATTCCGGTTCTTCGGCGGGTTCCTCCCCTGCCGCCTCCTTCAAGTCGGCGGCGGTGAGGGCCATAAGGGCCTCCTTGTCCACGCTCTCCAGCGCCGCCACCCGGTCGGACTGGCAGGCCACCGAGCGTTCAAAAAAGTTCCGCACATCCCGGGCATTGCCGAAATTTTCATCCCGGCAGGCGTACATCTCGTTCAAAAATTCCTTGGCGTACTTTTCCGCCTCCCCGTCCAGGGCATACCCGTTCTTTTTGCACATGGACTGGAAAATGGAAAGCATCTGCTCCCCGTTATAGTCGTCAAAGTAGAAATATTTATTGAACCGGCTCTCCAAGCCGGGGTTGGAGTGAATAAAATCCCCCATCAGGTCGGTGTAGCCCGCCACAATGACAATGAGGTCGTCCCGGTGGTCTTCCATGTTTTTCAGCAGAACCTCCACCGCCTCCTGGCCGAAATCGTTCTGCCCTGTGTGGCTGGTGAGGGCGTAGGCCTCGTCGATAAACAGCACCCCGCCGATGGCCTTGGTGATGACCTCCTGGGTCTTAAGAGCCGTCTGCCCCACGAACCCCGCCACCAACCCGGAGCGGTCTACCTCCACAAGCTGCCCTTTGGAAAGAACGCCGATCACATGGTATATCTTTGCCAACAGCCGGGCCACGGTGGTCTTGCCCGTGCCGGGATTGCCCATGAACACCAGGTGGAGGCTGAGGGGCGGCACGGGCAGCCCCTCCTTCTCCCGGAGCTTCCGCACCTTCACCAGATTGATGAGGCTCTTTACGTCGGCTTTCACCTTGTCCAGCCCGCACAGCTCGTCCAGCTCTGCCAGCAGCTCCTCCAGGGTCTGCTCCGGCTCCGCCGGGACCTTCTCCTTCTCCTCCGCAGCCGGGGCGGGGACAGAAACTTGGGGCCCGCTCGCTCCCGCGGCGGGCCTTGCCGTCACGAAATCCTTGGCGTCCAGGGGAGCCTTGCTCCCCTTCAGTCCGTCCTTGTCGCACAGCCGGGTCAGACTGTCGGCAGTGCCGTTTACAAAGGCGGCCTCCCCCTCGCTGACCATTCCGTCTACCGAGGCGAACAGCAGCCCCATCAGTACCACGATGTCCAGAAACCGCCGGGACAGGTCGCCCCCCGCCACCTTGTCATAGGCCCGCATCCGGTGGAAGAAGTCTGGGGTGGGCAGGCCGGGATAGTCCGACACGCAGGTGGACAATTCCCAAAAGAGGATGGAGGGCGCCGGGTTCCCCCGCAGGTACAGGGCGTTATAATACTCCACATATCCGGCGGTGACAGGCCCGCCGTCGGCGTGCCAGACTCCCAGAGCCAGAGAGCGGAAAAAATCGTCGGCCCCGTGGCTCAGCCGCACCCGGAGGGTAGCGTCGGGGACGGTCTTGAGAAAGGCGGTAAGGGTCTCCTCATACTGCTTATGCACTTCGGCGGGAGACAGGGGCGTTTTCATAGCAGGTCACCTCTTTGGTTTGGTGTAGCCTATTATAGACGGTTTGGACGGTTTTGGCAACAGGAAGGCAGCCGGCCTTCTGTGATTCCATGTCCCCACCCTTGACTTTCCACCATTTCCGCATTACAATGGCAATTACTGCGCTGCAAAGGAGAGGTTTTATGTCCATATCCGCCCCCATCTATCTGGATCACGCCGCCACCACCCCCGTCTGCCCCGCCGCCGCCCAGGCGGCCTTGGAGGTCATGACGGGAAGCTTTGGCAACCCCTCCTCCCTCTATCCCCTGGGCCGGGCCGCCGCCCGCCGCCGGGAGGAGGACCGCGCCGCCGTGGCCGCCGCCCTGGGGTGCCTCCCCCAGGAGCTGTTCTTCACCTCCTGCGGCACCGAGGGGGACAACTGGGCCATTGCCGCCGCTGTAGACTTAAACCGCAAAAAGGGCAGCCATATCGTCACCACTGCCATGGAGCACTCCGCCGTGCTGGAGCCCATGAAAAAGCTGAAGAAGGAGGGCTTTGAGGTCACCTTCCTGAAGCCCGACGCCGAGGGCAACATCGCCCCCGAGCTGGTGAAAGCCGCCATCCGCCCCGACACCATCCTGGTGTCCATGATGCTGGTAAATAACGAGGTGGGGACCATCCTGCCCATCCGGGCCGCCGCTGACGCCATCAAGGCCGCAAACTCCCCCGCCCTTCTCCACACCGACGCGGTGCAGGGCTTCCTGAAAGTTCCCTTCTCCCCCAAGGAGCTGGGGGCCGACCTGGTGACCATCTGTGCCCACAAGGTTCGCGGCCCCAAGGGAGTGGGCGCCCTCTATATCAAAAAGGAGCTCGTCTCCAAAATAAAGCCCCTGCTGCTGGGCGGCGGACAGGAAAACGGCCTGCGCCCCGGCACCGAGGCAACCGCCCAGACAGCCGCCTTTGCCGCCGCTGTAAAGGCCTGGGAGCCCTGCTTCCCCGACCGGATCCGGGCGGTGAAGGATTACGCCGTGGACATTCTCTCCGCCATCGAGGGGGTCACCCTCATCAGCCGGGGGGACGCTCCCCACATCCTTGCCATCTCCCTGCCCGATTTCTCCGGGCAGACCGTGGTGGAAGCCCTGGGCGGCCAGAGGGTCTGCGTGTCCTCCGGCTCCGCCTGCCACCGGGGCAAGCCCAGCCATGTCTTTGAGGCCATGCCCCTGCCCCCAAAGGTAAAGTACGGAGCCATCCGGGTCTCCTTCGGCCCGGAGTCCACCCCGGCAGAGGTAGACAGACTGGCAGAGCTTCTGCGGCACATCTGCGAAAAGAAAACCCTTCTCTTTTGATTTTTATTTGAGGTGATCTCTTGTTCTCCTATATGAAGCGGGGCAAGGCCTTTTACCGTGACGTCATCCTTCTGGCCGTCCCCATTATCCTGCAAAATCTCATCACCAATTCCCTGGGCCTTCTGGACACCTTCATGGTGGGCCGCCTGGGAGAGGCCCCCATGGCCGCCGTCACCCTGGCCAACATCCCCATTTTTGTGGTTCAGCTCATGACCTTCGGCCTCCAAAGCGGGGCCAGCGTCCTCATCAGCCAGTTCCACGGCAAGGGGGACAAGGGCTCCATCAACGAGGTGCTGGGCATTGGCTTTTTTGTTGCCGGAGGCATCACCCTAACCTTTGGGTGCGTCATGTTCTTCTTCCCCCTCCCCTTCATGTCCCTGTTCGGCAACAACGCCGCCGTAGTGGCCCTGGCGGCCCGGTATGCCAAGATCGTGGCCTTCTCCTTCCTCTTTGACTCCCTGGCCCAGGTCTACATCGCCGCCCACCGCTCTATGGCAAACCCCATGCTGGGTCTTTACATCCTGGGCTCCTCCATGATAAGCAACACCATTCTCAACTGGGTATTTATCTTCGGCAAGCTGGGCGCCCCCGCCATGGGGGTGGAGGGCGCGGCCCTCGCGACCCTTCTTTCCCGGGTGCTGGAATTTGTTATCGCCATGGGCCATATCCATTTTGGCAAGAGCTTCCGCCTTCAGTTTGACCGTCTTTTCCACCCCAGCCGGGATATGCTCCGGCGGTATGTCCGCTTTGCCACCCCGGTGCTCCTCAACGAGACTCTGTGGGGCCTGGGCACCTCCCTCTACCCCACCATCATGGGCCATATGGAGGGCTCCCAGGCCATCCTGGCGGCCTACGGCATTGTGGGCAACCTGGTGAACGTCTCCACCGTCATGGTCTTTGCCATTGGCGGCACCACCGCCATCATCATCGGCCGGGAGATCGGCGCGGGACGGCGGGAGGAGGTCTATGAGGTGGGCCTGTGCCTTGATATGCTGGCTTTTCTGGCAGGGCTTATTGTGGGCCTTGTCTTTATCGGCCTCACCTACGCCGTTTTCGAGCCCTTCGTCTACCCCCTCTTTTACCTCTCCCCGGAGGCCTCCGGGATCGCCACCATGATGAGCGTGGTCTCCTTCGCCATCCTGTCGGTACGCTCCTTTAATACCACCAATGTGGTGGGCGTCCTCCGGGGCGGCGGAGACGTGCGGGCCGCCACAGCCATTGACCTTGCCCCCATGTGGCTTCTCTCCCTTCCCCTGGCGGCTCTGGCGGGTCTGGTGTTCCACTGGGGCATCCTGCCCGTATATCTTTGTATCTCCCTGGATAACCTGGTAAAGCTCGTCCTGGGCCTTCACCGTCTCCGCTCCGGCAAATGGATCCGAGACGTGACCGCCGTCTAATTGGCAATCCCGGCCCGTTTCCGCTAAAAAACCGCCTTCCCTTTTCAGAAGGCGGTTTTTTCTTGTTCACATTTAATTTACAACCCCAGCTATTGACATTCCCGCCCTTCGGTGGTACATTATCTTTAGCACTCAGGAAAAGGGAGTGCTAATATCTTGTGTGAGGTGACCGGCTTGGAATTAAGCGAGCGAAAAAAGAAAATCCTTCAGGCCGTCATTGAAATGTACGTCCAGAACGCCGAGCCGGTGGGCTCCAAGGCGGTGGCCCAGTGGGCCAAGCTGGAGGTATCCTCCGCCACCATCCGCAACGATATGGCCGACTTGGAGGAGCAGGGCTACCTGGAGCAGCCCCACACCTCCGCCGGACGCATTCCCTCAGCCAAGGGCTACCGGCTCTATGTCAACGAGCTGATGGGCAACTACAAGCTCTCCATTCAGGAGACCGAACGTATCAATGAGGCCCTGAAGGGCAAGATGCAGGCCCTGGACCGGGTCATTGACGAGGCGGGCCGGGTGGTAGCCAAGCTGACCCAGTACCCTGCCTTTGCCCTTACCGCTCCCCCGGACCGGGTGACCATCCGCCGCTTTGATCTCCTGCTGGTGGAGGACACCGCTTTCATTACCGTGGTGATGACCGATACAAATTCCGTTCAAAATAAGCTGTTCCGCCTGGAACGGGAGGTAAGCGACTCTCAGCTTCAAATGCTGAGCACCCTTTTGAATACAGGCTTTACCGGCCTTACTCTGGCTGAGTTAGGTCCAAAGCTTGCCGAGGTAGCCCGCCACGCTGCCCCTGACGCCTACCAGCTCATCGAGTTGGCTGTAACCTTCGGCATGGAGGTGCTGGAGGAGTTATCCAGGCGGCCCATCCACACCGCCGGCATCGCCAACCTGCTGGATCACCCGGAGTTCCAGAGCTTGGAAAAGGTCCAGCCCCTGATGAGCTTTCTGGATCAGGCTGACGCCGCCTCCCTTCCCGCCAGGATTTCGGCGGGAGAGGGTTCCAATATTGTCATCGGCCCGGAAAACGTCAGCGAGGCCCTGAAGGATTCCAGCGTAGTCATGGCAAGCTATGACCTGGGCGACGGGATGAAGGGCCTCATCGGCGTGGTTGGCCCCACCCGCATGGATTACGCCAAAATTTCCGCCCGGCTGGCCTACGTGGCCCAGGGCCTGTCCCAGATCATGGGCCAGGCAGCCTTACCGGATGATAAGCATACCAAGGAGGGAACGACTTGAGTAAGAAAGAGAAGAAACCCACCGCCCCTGAGGCCGGGGAGGTCAAGGAGCCCCAGGAGGCCGTGACCGCTCCCCAGGAGGAGGCCCCTGAGACTCAGGCAGGACCCACAGAGGTGGAAACCTTACAGCAAACCATTGCCGAGCAGGAGGATAAATTTCTCCGCCTGTGCGCCGAGTACGATAACTTCCGCAAGCGCACCCAGAAGGAAAAGGAGGCCATCTATTCCGACGCCACCGCCAACGCGGTGAAGGCCCTTCTCCCGGTCTATGACAACCTGGAACGGGCCTTGAAGCAGGAGACGGCGGACGAGGCCTACAAAAAAGGCGTGGAAATGACCATGACCGGACTTCTCAAAGCCCTGGAATGTCTTGGCGTCACTGAGATCGACGCGGTGGGCCAGCCCTTTGACCCCAACGTCCACAACGCCGTCATGCACGTTGAAGACGAAAGTTTGGGTGAAAATACGGTAGCCGAGGTCTTTCAGGCCGGTTTTACCTTGGGCGACAAGGTCATCCGCTTTGCCATGGTTAAAGTGGCGAATTAGAAACATGGAAAAACTGTCTGACCACTTTGCATTGTAACATGATTTTCTATCATGCAAAATAAAGTAAATTTACACTATATTTGGAGGCAAGCATTATGTCTAAAATCATTGGTATCGACTTAGGAACCACCAATTCCTGCGTGGCGGTCATGGAGGGCGGCGAGGCCGCCGTCATCGCCAACGCCGAGGGTAACCGCACCACCCCCTCTGTGGTGGCTTTTGCCAAGGACGGGGAGCGTATGGTGGGTCAGGTCGCCAAGCGGCAGGCCGTCACCAACCCTGACCGCACGGTGGCTTCCATCAAGCGGGAAATGGGTTCGGACTACAAGGTCACCGTGGACGGCAAAAACTACACCCCCCAGGAAATTTCCGCCATGATCCTTCAGAAGCTGAAGGCGGACGCCGAGGCCTACCTGGGCGAGACGGTCACCGAGGCGGTCATCACCGTCCCCGCCTACTTCACCGACTCCCAGCGCCAGGCCACCAAGGACGCGGGCCGCATCGCGGGTCTGGACGTGAAGCGCATTATCAACGAGCCCACCGCCGCGGCCCTGGCCTACGGCGTGGATAAGGAGACTGCCCAAAAGGTCATGGTCTACGACCTGGGCGGCGGCACCTTCGACGTCAGCATCCTGGACATTGACGACGGCGTTATCGAGGTACTTGCCACCGCAGGCAACAACCGTCTGGGCGGCGATGACTTCGACAAGTGCGTCATGGACTGGATGGTGGCTGAGTTTAAGAAGGACACAGGCATCGACCTCTCCGGTGACAAGGTTGCCATGCAGCGGCTCAAGGAGGCCGCCGAGAAGGCCAAGATCGAGCTTTCCGGCGTCACCAGCTCCGCCATCAACCTGCCCTATATCACCGCCGACGCCACCGGTCCCAAGCACCTGGACCTGACCCTGACCCGGGCCAAATTCGACCAGCTTACCGCACACCTGGTGGACGCCACCTCCGGCCCTGTGAAGCAGGCCATGTCCGACGCGGGCCTTTCCGGCAATGACATTTCCAAGGTCCTGATGGTGGGCGGCTCCAGCCGTATCCCCGCCGTTCAGGACATGGTAAAGAAGCTCACCGGGAAAGAGGGCTTTAAGGGCATCAACCCTGACGAGTGTGTGGCCATGGGCGCGGCCCTCCAGGGCGGCGTGTTCACCGGCGATACCAAGGGCCTGCTCCTGCTGGACGTGACCCCCCTCTCCCTGGGCATTGAGACCCAGGGCGGCGTGATGACCAAGCTCATTGAGCGCAACACCACCATTCCCGCCAAAAAGAGCCAGGTATTTACCACCGCCGCCGACAACCAGACCAGCGTAGAAGTCCATGTCCTCCAGGGCGAGCGTGAAATGGCCCAGTACAACAAGACTCTGGGCAAGTTCAGCCTGGACGGCATCGCCCCTGCAAGACGGGGCGTTCCTCAGATCGAGGTCACCTTCAACATCGACGCCAACGGCATTGTGGAGGTCTCCGCCAAGGATTTGGGCACCGGCAAGGAGCAGCACATCACCATCACCTCCTCCACCAATATGTCCAAGGAGGACATTGACAAGGCCGTTCAGGAGGCCCAGCAGTTTGCCGCCGAGGACGCCAAGAAAAAGGAAGAGGTGGAGGTTCGCAACCAGGGCGAGCAGATGGTCTACCAGACCGAGAAGACCATGGATGAACTGAAAGATAAGCTGGAGGCAGGCGATAAGGCGACTCTGGACGCCGCTTTGAACAAACTGAAGGACGCTTTGAAGGGCAGCGATACCGCCGCCATCAAGTCCGCCAGCGAGGAGCTTTCCAAGGCCTTCTATCCCATCACCGAAAAGCTCTACCAGCAGGCAGGCCCTCAGGGCCAGCCCGGCCCCGATATGGGCGGCTTCGGCGGTGCCCAGCAGCCCGGCCCCGCCGACGACGGCGTGGTGGACGCGGACTATACCGTGGTGGACGACGATCAATAAGAAGCGCGGAGAAGTGGTCTGCGAGGGAGCTTGGACCGGAGCGAGGGCGAGCGCAGGGCCGCTCTGCGGCCCGCAGACCAGCCCGAGGCGGAGGGAAAGCGACCGCGCGGCCAGACCGCTTCGCAGCGTGACAGCAAGAAGCGCGGAGAAACGGTCTGCGTGGGAGCTTGGACCGGAGCGAGGGCGAGCGCAGGGCCGCTCTGCGGCCCGCAGACC
>CANDEE010000051.1 GCA_947383685.1 uncultured Pseudoflavonifractor sp. | reverse complement strand
TCGCCTTTGGCTCCCTCTACTGGGTGACCATGTCCCGGATCATCCGGGGCCAGATTCTCCAGCTCAAGCAGCAGGAGTATGTCACCGCCGCCAAGGCCCTGGGAGCCAGAAGCGGGCGTATTATCAAAAAACACCTGCTCCCCAACTGCATCGGACAGATCGTGACTACCACGTTTTTGCAGATTCCCTCCGCCATCTTTGTGGAGAGCTTTTTGAGCTACCTGGGCGTGGGTGTGGACACCCCCATGACCTCACTGGGCTCCATGTGTACCGACGCTCTGGCCGGTATGTACAGCTACCCCGAGCGGCTGCTGTTCCCCGCCGCGCTTTTGAGCGTGATGATCCTGAGTTTGAACCTGGTGGGCGACGGCCTCCGGGACGCTTTGGACCCCAAGCTGAAGAAATAAGAAAGGAGGAGACTTCATGGATGAAAAAACCACAGCGGGCCTGAAGGATATTCAGGCTCATGACAAAACCCTGCATGACACCGCCCATATTCGGGATGACGCGGGAGAAAATCTGCTGGAGGTAGAAGACCTGCACGTCTCCTTCTTTACCCCTGCCGGTGAGGTGAAAGCGGTCAGCGGCATCAGCTATAAGCTGGCCTATGGCGAGGTCATGGGCATCGTGGGCGAATCCGGCTCCGGCAAAAGCCAGGAGGCCTACGCCATTATGGGCCTTCTCCAGTCTCCCGGCAAGGTCATCGGCGGCTCCATTACCTTTGAGGGCGAGGATGTGCTGGCCAAGAGCAAGAAGGAAATGACCGAGCTCCGGGGCGGCCGGGCCGCCATGATCTTCCAGAACCCCATGACCAGCCTGAATCCGGTGTATACCATCGGCAACCAGCTTGTGGAGGCCCTTCAGGCCCACGACAAGTCCATTTCCAAGGCCGACGCCGCCCAGCGGGCCATGGAGATGCTGACCATGGTGGGAATCAACAACGTGGAGCAGCGGATGAAGCAGTATCCCCACGAGCTTTCCGGCGGTATGCGCCAGCGGGTGATGATCGCCATGGGCCTCATCTGCCACCCCAAGCTGCTCATTGCCGACGAGCCTACCACCGCTTTGGACGTGACCATCCAGGCCCAGATTTTGGAGTTGATGAAGGACCTGCAGAAGAAAACCCACATGGGCATTATCTTTATCACCCACAACCTGGGCGTGGTGGCGGAAATTTGCGATAAGGTCTGCGTTATGTACGCGGGCAAGATGGTGGAGCAGGGCCCGGTGGACGACATTTTCTACTCCCCCGCCCACCCCTATACCGAGGGCCTGCTCCGCTCCATGCCAAGAGTGGACGCCGACAGCCACGAGCGGCTCATTCCCATTGAGGGAACCCCCGTGGATATGCTGAATCCCCCGGAGGGCTGTCCCTTTGCCCCCCGGTGTCCCTACGCCATGAAGGTGTGCCTCCAGAAGATGCCTCCCTACGTGGAGGTGGGCGAGGAACACCGCTCCGCCTGCTGGCTGCGGGTTCAGGAGGCCCTGGAAAAGAAGGAGGGGAAGAACGATGGCTGAAAAGCTGCTGGAGGTAAAAAACCTTCATAAATACTTCCCCGTCAAGGGAGTCAAGGGCCCCGGCGTTCAGGCTGTGGAGAACGTGAGCCTCTTTATCAACAAGGGCGAGACTCTGGGCTTGGTGGGCGAGTCGGGCTGCGGCAAGACCACCCTGGGCCGGACCATTTTACGTCTCCATGAGCCTACCTCAGGCCAGATCGTCTATCATGGCGAGCCCATTTATGAGGGGGAGTATCCCTTTGAACGGAAGGAAACGGAGGACGGCAAGAGCGTTTTGGTGAAGAAGAACGTGCCCCGGCCCAAGGCGGTGGATATGTTCCCCATGCGCCGGAAGATGCAGATCATCTTTCAGGACCCTGCCGCCTCTCTGGACCCCCGGATGACGGTGGGCGAGATCATCGGGGAGGCGCTGGACATTCACAAGCTCTGTGATTCTAAGGCTCAGCGCACCGAGCGCATTAAGGAGCTGCTGGACAAGGTGGGCCTCAATACCGAGCATGCCAACCGTTTCCCCCATGAGTTTTCCGGCGGACAGCAGCAGCGGGTGGGTATTGCCCGGGCCCTGGCGGTGGAGCCGGAATTTATTGTCTGTGACGAGCCAATTTCCGCCCTGGACGTGTCCATCCAGTCCCAGGTGGTGAATATGCTGGAGGATATGCAGCAGGAGATGGGCCTTACCTATCTCTTTATCGCCCACGACCTTTCCGTGGTGCGCCACATCTCCAGCCGGATCGGCGTGATGTACTTGGGCTCTCTGGTGGAGCTGGCGGAGAGCTACGAGCTCAACCGCAATCCCCTCCACCCCTATTCCCAGACCCTGCTCTCCGCCGTGCCCGTTCCCGACCCGGAGGTGAGCCGTTCCCGCCAGCGCATCGTGCTGGAGGGCGACATCCCCTCCCCCATGAATCCGCCCACGGGCTGCCGGTTCCACACCCGCTGCCCCTACGCCAGCGAGAAGTGCAAGCAATGCGCCCCCGAGTTCAAGGAGCACGAGCCGGGACATTGGGCCGCCTGTCATTTGTTGGATAAATAAATGGGGCCCCCGCGAAAACGGAGTTTTCGTGGGGAGAGGAGGGGCAACGAAATGAGCGAGCCTTTGCCGCAGGCGGAGGCGAAGGATATGGAGTTTACCCCGACGAGGGCCGCCTGCCATTTACTGGACAAATAAGGCAGGCGGGGAAACAATTCCTTTACAATTTCCAAAACCTGTGGTATAATAATGCCCGCTTGATTTTTGGCACTTTAACGCGCTGAAATGGCCCGGGCCATTTCATATTCTGTCCCGCTCTGCGGGACAGATTGATTTTTCGGTATCAAGACCCGTATGGGCATGAGATACAAATTTAAATTGGAGGAAAAATACCATGAAGAAGATCGTTTCTCTTGCGCTGGTCTCCGCCATGGCTCTGAGCCTGCTGTCCGCCTGCGGCGGCAAGACTCAGGAGACCCAGGCTCCCGAGACTCAGGCTCCCACTGTGGAGAGCCAGGCTCCTGAGACGCAGGCTCCCGTTGACGGTGCTTTTAACCTGAACGTCAACGTGGCTTCTGAGCCCCAGACCATCGACCCGGCCCTGAACTCCGCCGTAGACGGCGCCATCATGACCGGCCATATGTTTGAGGGCCTGTTCCGCTGGGCCGACTCCGGCGAGCTGGTGGACGGCGTTCAGGACTGCAACCTGGCTGAGCTGGTTCCCGGCCAGGCCGAGAGCTATGAGAAGGTGGTCAACGATGACGGTACCGTCACCTATACCTTCAAGCTCCGGGACGGCATCAAGTGGTCTGACGGCAAGGACGTGACCGCCGGCGACTTTGTGTACTCTTGGCGCCGTCTGGCCACTCCCACCACCGCTGCCGACTACTGCTACATGATCGATATGGTCAAGGGCTACGCCGAGGTCAACGGCGGCACCCCCACCGGCGAGAAGGACGCTGAGGGCAAGGACGTCATGGAGTACGCCGATCCCAGCACTCTGGCTGTGGAGGCTCCCGATGACAAGACCTTTGTGGTCACCCTGACCTATGACTGCCCCTACTTCCTGGAGATCTGCGCCTTCCCCGCCGCCTTCCCTGTCCGGGAGGACGTCGTCTCCGCCAATCCCGACGGCTGGACCCACAATGTGGAGACCTATATTTCCAACGGCGCTTACAAGCTGACTCAGTGGGACCACAACAGCCAGATCATCATGGCCAAGAACGAGAATTACTATGACTATGACAAGCTGGGCCCCGACACCATCACCTTCAAGCTGATGGACGACAACAACGCCATGCTGACCGGCTTTAACTCCGGCGAGCTGGACTTCATTGAGGATATGCCCGTGGACGAGATTCCCACTCTGCTCTCCAACGGCGACCTGCGGATCGTGCCCTACATCGGCACTTACTATGTCTGCTACAACGTGGAGAAGGCTCCCTTTGACGACCCCAAGGTCCGTCAGGCCTTCACCCTGGCCATTGACGCCCAGTATATTGTGGAGAACGTGACCCAGACCGGTCAGGTTCCCGCCTCCGGCTTTGTGCCCTCCGGCGTGGCCGGTGCTGACGGCGACTTCCGGACTGAGGGCGGCGACTACTGGACTCCCGCCACCACCGATGAGCAGTATGCCGAGAACGTGAAGAAAGCCAAGGAGCTGCTGGCCGAGGCCGGCTATCCCGACGGCAAGGGCTTCCCCACCGTGACTTACCTCTACAACACCTCCGACAACCACAAGAAGATCGGTGAGGCCCTGCAGCAGCAGTGGCAGACCGCTCTGGGCGTGGAGGTCAAGCTGGAGAACCAGGAGTGGGCTGCCTTCCTGGAGACCCGTAAGAACGGTGAGTACCAGATCGCCCGTAACGGCTGGATTGCTGACTACAACGATCCCATTTCCTTCCTGGATATGTGGCTCACCGGCGGCGGCAACAACGACGCCCAGTACAGCAACAAGGACTACGACGCCGCCATCAACGAGGCCAAGTCCACCGCCGATCCTGCTGCCCGTATGGCTGCTATGCACAAGGCTGAGGACATCATCATGGGCCAGGATTGGGCTCTGGGTCCCATCTACTTCTACACCCAGAAGTATATGCTCAACACCGACGTGAAGGGTATGTACTACACCCCCCTGGGCTACTTCTTCTTTGACCGCTGCACGAAGTAAGCAGAGGGCAAGCGACACTAAAAGAGGGACTGCCATAACGGCAGCCCCTCTTTTTTTATTTACATTCTACCAAATATTGTGGTATAATAATAGCAGCAAAGGAGGGGCGATGGATATGGAGAACATTTACGTGACCATAGGCCGTCAGTTTGGCAGCGGAGGCCGGGAAATCGGCAAAAAGGTGGCCCAGGCCCTGGACATTCCCTACTACGACAAAGAGATTCTGGCGGTGGCGGCCCAGGAGAGCGGGCTGAGCCAGGAGTTCCTGAAAAGTTACGATGAAAAACCCACCAACAGCTTCCTCTACTCCCTGGTCATGGGACAGCAGCGGCTGTCCCCCGGCATGGCGGGGAATACGGTGGAGCAGCTTGCCGCCAATGCCCAGCGGGAGGCGGTGCTGGCGGTGGCGGCCAAGGGAAGCTGCGTCATCGTGGGCCGCTGTGCCGACTACATCCTCCGGGACCAGCCGGGGCTGGTGCGGGTCTTTGTCTGCGCCGACCATGACGCCCGCGTCCAGAGGATCATTCACCGGGATGGCGTCAGCGAGAAGGAGGCCATGGAGAAGATACGGAAAATGGACAAGACCCGGGCTTCCTATTACAGCTTCCATACCGACCGGAAGTGGGGTGCCGCCGAGAGCTATGACCTGTGTATCAGCTCCTCCTTCCGGGGCGTGGATGCGGCGGTGCGGGTAATACTGGAGTTTTGCAAGGCGCAGTAAGTAAAAAATGTGGATTCAGAGGCCCGGCGCTCCTATAGGGGAGCGCCGGACTTTTTTGTGGTAAAATGAATAATATTCATAGAAATATGCAGAACAAAGGATCAAAGCAACGATTCGCCTGAAGGACAACAGGACAAGCATCTGCATTTTGTTAAAAATGACGGCAAATTTGGGGTTGCATTTTTGAATAGGATATGTATAATTATACACATCCCGAGAGGAAAAAGGAGTGCATCCCCTATGAAGCATTTAAGTGCAAAGAAATTTCTGGCTCTGGGCCTGAGCGCCGCCATGAGCCTGTCCCTGCTGACCGGCTGCGGCGGCGGAGGGGCCGAGACTCCGGCCCCGGTGTCCGGGGCTCCCACAGAGAGCACGGCTCCTGTGGAGAGCGCCGCCCCGGAAAAGGATTACAGCGAAATGACTCTGGAGGAGCTAAAGCCCCTGCTCCAAACCGTGGCTGACGGCAAGCTCACCATGGTCACCAGCCCCGACTTTGCCCCCGCCGAATTCTACGCCATTGACGAGGCAGGAAATCCCACCCTGGCGGGCCACGACGTGGCCCTGGGCTACTTCATTGCCGACTACATCGGCCTGGAGCTGGAGATTGTGCCCATCGACTTCAACGGCGTACTGATGGAGCTGCAAACCAAGTCCGCCGACATGGCCATCGCGGGGCTTGCCAACGACCCCAAGCGGGAGAGCATTATGGATTTCTCCACCCCCTACTCCGGCGACGGCCAGTCCTTTGTGTGCCTCCAGAGCAACAAGGAGCAGTTCCCGGACATTGAGGCCACCAACAAGGCGGAGTATGACATCGGCGCTCAGCTGGGCTCCATCCAGCTCCAACTGGCGGAGATTTACAGCCCCAACTCCAACATCGTACAGCTTTCCAAGGTCACCGACATTGTAGCCGAGCTGGTCTCAGGCAAGCTGGACGGGGCCTATATCTCCACCACTACTGCGGAGAACTACGCCAAGCAGTACCCGGAGCTGTGCGTGATCCTGGACGTGGAAAACCCCACCTCCGACAGCACCTGTGTGGGCGTGGTAAAGGATAACCCCGCCCTGCTGGCCGCCATCAACCTGGCTGTTACCGAGGCTGTGGAGAGCGGGAAAATGGAGGAGTTTAAGGCGGAAGCCAAGGCTTTGGCGGAGGGCGCCACCTACGAGGGCCTGCTGGACGCGAACGGGAAGGTGCAGAGCTGACAAAATTCATCCTAAATATGCATAATATTCACCTTGATATTCATAAAAATCGGGCATATTAAACGGTTTGCCATGGAAAAGTCTATGAGAGATAATGGTTTTTGTGAAAAACCACCAGACATTTTGGGTTGCATGATGTATGAAAAACGTGTATAATCATGCATATCCCCACAAGAGGAAATGGAGTGTATGAAAATGAAGAACCTGTCTGTGAAGAAAATTGTGGCTCTGGGCCTGAGCGCCGCCATGAGCCTGACCCTGCTGGCCGGCTGCGGCGGCGGGACCACCGCCACCCCCACCCCCGCGCCGGAGTCCAAGGCTCCCGTGGAGAGCGCAGCCACAAAGAAGGATTACAGTGAAATGACCATTGAGGAGCTCAAGCCCCTGCTCCAGACCGTTACCGCCGGCAAGCTCACCGTGGCTACCAGCCCTGACTTTGCCCCCTATGAGTTCTATGCCGTTGATGAGGCCGGAAATCCCCATATCGCCGGCTTTGATATGGGTCTTGCCGGTTATGTGGCCGACTTCCTGGGCCTGGAGCTGGAAGTAGTCCCCATTGACTTTGACGGTGTGCTGATGGAGCTGCAGACCAAGTCTGTGGACCTGGGCATGGCGGGCCTTTCCCCTGACCCCAAGCGGGAGGGCATTATGGACTTCTCCGAGATTTATTATCTGGGCGGTCAATCCTTTGTCTGCCTGGAGAAGAACAAGGATAAGTTTCCCGATTTGGCCGCTACCAATAAGCCTGAGTACCAGATCGGTGCCCAGGTGGGCTCCATCCAGGTGGATTTGATGCAGCAGAACAGTCCCGACGCCGCCCAGGTTCAGCTCAGCAAGGTCACCGAGATCATTGCGGAGCTGCTGGCTGAGAAGATGGACGGCGCCTACATTGAGACCGCCGTGGCTGAAAGCTACGCCGTGAACTATCCCGAGCTGTATGTAGCTTTGGATGTGCCTTACGCGGCTGCTGCCGGCTCCGCCATTGGCGTCCAGAAGGACAACCCCGCCCTGCTGGCGGCGGTGAACCTGGCCATCAAGGCCGCTCTGGAGGACGGCAGCATGGACAAGTTTGTGGCAGAGGCTAACGAGCTTGCCAGCGGCGAGATCATCGAGGGCCTGCTGGACGGCTGATCCCCTTACAAAGTCGCTTTCCGATTCCTCCCCGGCCTATCCGGGGAGGAATCGGTCTATCCCGGCCCGGAACCGAAAGGAGAACCACCATGGGAAATTTTATCAAAGTTGAGAACTTCCCCAAAATGCTGCCCTACATACAGATGTTTAAGGACGGCCTGGCCGTCACCGTTTTACTGGCCCTGCTGACGGTGGCCATTGGCTTTGTGCTGGCCCTGGCCCTGGCGGGGCTGCGGATGAGCAATTTCCGGCCCTTCCTCATGCTCTCCCATGCCGCCCCCAAGGCCTTTGGCTTTTTTGAGCGGGACAAAGAGGGCAACAAGCTGGACAGCGGCTTTCTTTACCACCTGGGGCGCTTTAATCCCCTGAGCTTTTTGGCTACCGCCTATGTGGAAATTTGGCGGTCCACCCCTATGGTAGTTCAGATCATGATTATCTACTACGGCGTATTCAGCATGATCAAGCTGCCCGCCTTTACCATGTTCGGCTCGGTGCGCTTTGACCGGTTCTTTCCCGGTGTGGTGGCCCTGGGCCTTAACTCGGGGGCGTATCTCTGCGAGATTATCCGCTCCGGCCTTCAGTCGGTGGACGGAGGCCAGACCGAGGCGGCCCGCTCTCTGGGACTGGGTCAGCTTCAGACCCTGCGGCACATTATTCTGCCCCAGGCGCTGAAAAACATCCTGCCCGCCATTGCCAACGAGTTTGTGGTCATCATCAAGGAGTCCGCCATCACCTGGACCATCGGCGTACAGGACATTATGTACGCCGTCAATGCGGTGAAGGGTGCGACCTTCATTATTATGGAGCCGCTGCTGGTGGCCACAGCCATCTACTTCTGCCTGTGCTTCCCCACCAGCAAGCTCATTGCCTATGTGGAAAGGAGGATGCGCCGTGGCGACGTCCGGTAAAATGATTCAGGTCAAGGACCTGAAAAAGTACTATAACCGTGGGGCCATCAAGGCTCTGGACGGGGTCACCGTGGACATCAACAAGGGAGACGTGATGGTGGTCATCGGCCCCTCCGGCTCCGGCAAGTCCACCTTCCTCCGCTCCCTGAATTTGCTGGAGGACCCTACCGGCGGTTCCATCCTCTTTGAAGGGGTGGACATTACCAAGAAAAAATATATTCCTGCGGAGAGTACGTCGGGCCGGATGGTGAAGGTCAATATTGACCAGCACCGTCAAAAGATGGGGATGGTCTTCCAGCACTTTAACCTGTTTCCCCACATGACCATCCTGGATAACATGACCCTGGCCCCCATTAAGGTCAAGGGGATGGATAAGAAAGCCGCCGAGGAGAAGGCCCTGGCCCTTCTGGACAGGGTGGGCCTGAAGGATCGGGCGGCAGCCTATCCCATCCAGCTCTCCGGCGGCCAGAAGCAGCGGGTGGCCATTGTCCGGGCCCTTGCCATGGAGCCCGACGTGATGCTCTTTGACGAGCCTACCTCCGCCCTGGACCCCGAAATGGTGGGGGAGGTGCTGGAGGTCATGAAGGGCCTTGCCCGGGAGGGCATGACCATGGTGGTGGTGACCCACGAGATGGGCTTTGCCCGGGAGGTGGGCAATCGGGTGCTCTTTATGGACGGCGGCAAGCTGCTGGAGGAGGGCTCCCCCACCGACATCTTTGAGCATCCCCAGCACCCCAGGCTTCAGGATTTTCTCAGTAAAGTTCTGTAATTTTCAAAGGGAGGTCATTCCCATGGATCAAAATAAGCAAGCTGCCATTGCCGCCATTGACGCCAAGGCCGATCTGATCGCGAAGGTGTCCGACGCCATTTGGGACTACGCCGAGCTGTCTCTTATGGAAGAAAAATCGGCGGATCAATATTGCGAGGCGCTGCAAAAGGAAGGCTTTCAGGTGGAAAGGGGCATCTGCAAGATTGCCACCGCCTTTTCCGCCTCCTTTGGCAGCGGCAGGCCCGTCATCGGCATTCTGGCGGAGTATGACGCCCTCTCCGGCCTCTCCCAAAAGCCCGGCTCTTTAGAGCGGGAGGAGCTGGTCCTCGGCGGCTGCGGCCACGGCTGCGGGCACAATATGCTGGGAGCGGGGGCCATGGCTGCCGCACTAGGCGTGAAGGCCTATCTGGAAAAGACCAAGACCTCCGGTACCGTGATCCTCTACGGCTGCCCCGGCGAGGAGGGCGGCGCCGCCAAGGCCTTTATGGCCCGGGACGGCCTGTGGAAAACCCTGGACGCAGCCATTACCTGGCATCCCGGCGACGCCAACGAGGTAGCGACCGGCTCCTCCAACTCCTGCATTCAGACCCAGTACACCTTCCGCGGGATTGCCTCCCATGCCGCCGGCTCCCCCGACAAGGGCCGCAGCGCCCTGGACGGGGTGGAGCTGATGAACATCGGCGTGCAGTTCCTCCGGGAGCATATGTCCAGCAAGGCCCGCATCCACTACGCCATCACCGACGCGGGCGGGCGGAGCCCCAACGTGGTTCAGCCCAAGGCCAGCGTCCTCTACATGGTGCGCTCCAACCGGGTGGCTGAGGCGGTGGAGCTTCAAAAGCGGGTAGACGACATTGCTCAGGGCGCGGCCCTCATGACCGGGACTACCTTTGAAAAAAAGTTTATTGACGGCCTTGCCGACACCATTCCCAACCACACCCTGGAGGCCGTTCTCTATGAGAACTTCCAGGCTCTGGGCGTTCCCGCCTATACGGCGGAGGAGCACGCCTTTGCCGACGCTCTTGCCAAGACCTATCCCAGCGCGGACGCACTCCCCGGTCAGGGAGCCAAGAACGACCCCGCCGTTGCCGAAAAGGTCAAGGCTCTGCGGGAGAAGTGCGGTCACGCCATGAATGAGTTTCTGATGCCTCTCTACCAGGGGGAGGCCTTTACCCCCGGGTCCACCGATGTGGGGGACGTGAGCTGGCTTACCCCCACCGTTCAGATCCATGTGGCGGCGTTTCCCAATGGAGCCCCCGGACATAGCTGGCAGAACGTTTCCATCGGACGCACGTCTATCGCCCACAAGGCGGTAGTCCATGCGGGCAAGGTGATGGCGGCGGCCACCATCGACCTCTTGGAAAAGCCGGAGCTGCTGGCCAGGGCCAGGGAGGAATTCGAGAAGGCCACCGCCGAGGGTTATACCTGTCCTACGCCCAAGGATGCGGTGCCGGTGGTGCCCGACTAAATGAAAGTTGTACAAACTGGCCCCTTTGTTTGCTTTGATTTTGAGGCAAACGAAGGGGTCAGTTCTGGCATTATTTCCCAAAATGTAAAGTTTACTTGACACCTGTGGCTTTTTACTCTGTGGGCCGCTTTTCCAACAGATTTTTGAAAGGGGCTTTCACCATGACCCACCTGCTGCTTGCCATGATTTACCTGTCCTTTATCAGCCTGGGCCTGCCCGACGCCCTTTTGGGGGCGGCCTGGCCCACCATGTATCCCCAGTTTGGCGTACCGGTGTCCTACGCTGGGGCCATTTCCATGATTATTTCTGTGGGAACCATTTTTTCCAGTCTTCAGAGCGACCGCCTGACCCGCCGCTTTGGGGCGGGCAAGGTGACCGCCGTCAGCGTGGGGCTGACGGCGGCGGCCCTTTTCGGCTTCTCCATCAGCCATTCCTTTTGGATGCTGTGCCTGTGGGCTGTTCCCTACGGCCTGGGGGCGGGGAGCGTGGACGCGGCCCTCAATAACTACGTGGCCCTCCACTACGCCAGCCGCCACATGAGCTGGCTCCACTGTATGTGGGGCGTGGGAGCCACTGCGGGGCCTTACGTCATGGGCTGGGCCCTCACCGGGGGCCTGGGGTGGAATATGGGCTACCGCATCATCGCCGTGGTGCAGGTTTTTCTCACGGCTCTGCTGGTTTTGACCCTTCCCCTCTGGCGGGGAAAAGAGGCCCCTGCTGCCGGGAATGGAGACAGCGGCGCAGCGGAGCGGGCCCTTTCCCTAAAGGAAATTTTCGCCATTCCCGGTGTACGGGCCATCATCGCCATGTTTTTTTGCTACTGTGCCCTGGAGTCCGGGGCAGGGCTTTGGGCGGGAAGCTACCTGACCCTGGCCCGGGGGATCGACGCGGAGACGGCGGCGGGCTATGCGGGGCTTTTCTACCTGGGCATTACCGTGGGGCGTGGCGTTTGCGGGTTTTTGACCCTGAAGCTGGACGACCACCAGATGATCCGGCTGGGCCAGGGCATTATTTTGCTGGGAGCCGCCGCCCTGCTCCTGCCTGCGGGGCCGGGGGTGGCTCTGGCGGGGCTTATCCTGGTGGGACTGGGATGCGCCCCCATCTATCCCAGCATCATCCACTCCACCCCCGCCTTCTTTGGGGCGGAGCGCTCCCAGGCCATTATCGGGGTGCAGATGGCAAGCGCCTATGTGGGAAGTTGCCTTATGCCGAGATCGGAAGAGCACACGTCTGAACTCCAGTCACTACCGAGGATCT
>CANDEE010000050.1 GCA_947383685.1 uncultured Pseudoflavonifractor sp. | reverse complement strand
ACTCGGTCCACTCCAGCCTGCTGACTGCGGCGTTTATCCTGGTCATTTATGGAGGATATTTCCTGGCTACCTGCCTGGGAGCCTGGCGGGCGGTACGGGTAGAAAAATGAAAGGGACGGGGCGGCGTGGAAAACCACGCCGCCCCTCCTTTTTCATGTTTCATGCTCCTCCGCATAGGGACGGCGGCGGTGCTCCAAAGGCTCCCAGGCGGGCAGGGGAAGCCGCTGCATGGCACCGAAAATCCGCTCCCTCAGGCCGGGGTACTGCTTTTCCAGGGTCTTTATCAGCTCCTTGACCTCCTGGCGCTTGGTGTAGCCGTCGGCGGGGCAGGGATTTTTCACAATGGGCAGGTCCTGCCGCCTCGCCGCGCCCCGGATCATTCCCTCTCCGCAGTAGAGAAGGGGCCGTATTTGGGTGATCCCGGTTCGGGTCAGCTCGGTGACGGGCTGGAAGCAGGAGATACGGCCCTCATAAAAAAGAGAGAGAAAAAAGGTCTCCACCGCGTCGTCAAAGTGGTGACCCAGGGCGATTTTGGTGATCCCCCGCTCCACAAGAGCGTCGTTCAAGGCCCCCCGGCGCATTTTGGCGCACATGGAGCAGGGGTTCTTCTCCTTCCTCAGATCAAAGACTATGTGGCTGATTTCAGTAGGAATGAGGGTAAAGGGGACGCCTGCGTTTTCACAATAGGCCCGGAGGGGACCAAAATCGGCGGCGGTCTGCCCTTCGGCGGCTCCCAGGTCCAGGGTCACCGCCTCCACGGTAAAGGGCTTGGGGTAGAAGGCAGACAGCTTTTGCAGGGCCGCAAGGGCCACCAGAGAGTCCTTGCCTCCGGAAACCCCCACCGCCACCCGGTCGCCGGGCTGGATCATGTCATAGTCCTCCACACAGCGGCGGACCAGAGAGAGTATTTTTTCCATTTGGGCACCCCCTAAAATTTGAAAATCAAAAGAGAGGATTCAAGAGTATACAAGAGAAAAACGGAGATATTTTGAGATTTTAACTTTCTAAATTAAAAAAATCAAAATTACCGTTGACACCAAGGGACAACGGTATTATAATACAAAACGCTCCGAGGGTCCAGATTTCGGAGAATTTCTGTTGTAAAACCGCTCTTTTTATAAAGAGCATAGGAATTGGAGGTAACACCATGTCCACATTTATGGCAAACAAGGACAACACCGTCCGTAAGTGGTATGTCCTGGACGCCGCCGGAAAGCCCCTGGGCAAAACCGCCGTCATCGCCGCCGACCTGCTGCGGGGTAAGCGGAAGCCCGAGTACACCCCCCACGCCGATTGTGGGGATTTCGTCATCATCATCAACGCCGAGAAGGCGGTACTCACCGGCAAGAAGCTGGAGCAGAAGTACTACCGCCGCCATTCCGGCTGGGTGGGCGGTCTGAAGGAGACCCAGTACCGCATCCTCATGGAGGAGAAGCCCGAGCTGGCCATGAAGCTGGCTGTCCGCGGCATGATGCCCCGCAACACCATCACCAAGGATTCCCTCTCCCGGCTCCACATCTGCCGCGGCGCGGAGCACCAGTATGCCGCCCAGAAGCCCGAGCCTTGGACCATGGACTAAAGGAGGTAACGGAATATGTATAAGAGCAAGAAGCCTTACCTGTACGGCACCGGCCGCCGGAAGTCCTCTGTGGCCCGTGTTCACCTGTTCCCCAACGGCACCGGCGCTATCACCATCAACGGCCGGGACATCGATGATTATTTCGGCCTGGAGACCCTGAAGATGGTGGTCCGCCAGCCCCTGGTCACCACCGACCTCATTGGCAAGGTGGATATTGACACCACCGTCACCGGCGGCGGCGTGACCGGTCAGGCCGGCGCCATCCGTCACGGCATTGCCCGGGCCCTGCTGGAGGTTAACCCCGAGTACCGTCCCGCTTTGAAGGCCGCCGGGTTCCTGACCCGCGATCCTCGTATGAAGGAGCGGAAGAAGTACGGCCTCAAGGCCGCCCGCCGGGCTCCTCAGTTCAGCAAGCGCTGATATACCGTACAGTCCTTTTTTCAACAAAACCCCTTGGAGCCAAACGGCTTCAGGGGGTTTTTCAGACTGTCAAAAAATCTTTTTGACAGTCTGAGTCGCATTTTGAACCTGTTTCTCAGGTTCAAAAGCTCCATTGAAATGGATGAAAGGGGACCCTGATGGTCCCCTTTCACACTTTCCCTCCTTCCGAAGCCTTTCCCTGTTTCGGTTTTTCTTCTCTCCGGCCACATTCCATTGACTTTCCCGGGCGGGGAAGATACAATAAAAGCAGCAGAATACGCAAGCCACTATTTTGCCGCCAAGAAAGGACAGGCTATGCTAATCAAACAGATGATTGATGAGATGAATCAAGGCGCTTCCTGGATGAACCCCAACGAGACCAGGGACATGATCCTCTGCGGCAGCGGAGAACAGGAGGTAGGAAAGGTAGGGGTCTGCTGGGTGGCCACCAACCAGGCCATTGACCAGGCCATTGAAAAGGGTATTTCCTTTATTATCAGCCACGAGAACCCCTTCTACCACATGACCACCTCCCCCAAGCGGCTGGCCCGGCTCAGCGCGGAGCGGAAGATGGCACGGCTTCAGGAGCACGGCATCACCCTGTACCGCTGCCACGACCTTTGGGATATGTATCCCAAATACGGGGTGGCCGACGTATGGGCAAGACGGCTGGGCTATGACTTCCGGCGGGCCGTTCCCTCATATACACAGCACGCCTCTATCGAAGCGACCACCGTGCGGGAGCTGGCGATCCATGTGGCGGAGAGTCTAAAACCCGATGGAGAAAACGGAGTGTATATCTTTGGCGACCCGGACAAGGTGGTCAGGGAGCTGGGAATGGGCACCGGAGCGGCTACCGACATCTTCAAAATGCTGGAGATGGGCCCCTGCGACGCCTGCATTGTGGCGGACGACGGCATTTCCAACTTCTATCAGGCCCAGTACGCCCTGGACAACGGCCTGCCCCTCATCGTGGTAAACCACTCCTGCTGTGAGATCGCCGGAATTCGGAGCATGACCGGGTTTTTGCGGGAGCGGTTCCCACAGTTGGATGTTTCCGATCTGGAGGAGGGCTATCAAGTGACCCACATCGCCCTGTAAGGGCGGGAGCTTTCCCTCCGTTTTACCGAAAAAAGAAGTGCGCCGCAGGCCTTTGCCTGCGACGCGCTTCTTTTTTCCCGCTTATTGGGCAGTTTGGGCCTTCTTCCGAAAAAGCTCATAGTCCCGGAGGAAATTTTTCATATCCTCCTCCCCCTCAAAGAGACGGTAAGGGATCAGGATAGCCCCCTTGTCGTAGAAAAAGGCAAACTGACTGCCCAGAGGCAGCATTCCGGATACCTTTTTCCAGGGGAGGGTCCGCTTTTTCTTTTCCTCCTGATACTCGATCCCGGCGTCGGTAAAACGGTAGCTGACCTCCCGAAAAGACTGGAACTGCATTTTAGGCAGGAGCTTCTTCGTGATTTTGTGGTGAAGATACCGCTTCCACACCGCCTTGGCTCCATACAGCACCCAAACCACCGACAGGGCCAGCACACTGGTCAGGAACATCCAGTTGTTCAGCCGCAGGACCAGGGCGCCCGTCACCAACACGGCGGGAACGCTGGTGATGAGGAACCAGCGGTAGCCCCGCATGGACTTGGAAGCATTGAGCTGCCAGCTCAGGTACTCCACATATTCTTCTTTTTCCAGTGCAAAGCAAAACGTTTTGTCCATAGCCTATTCTTCCACCATTCCCATTCCGCGGCAATAGCATTGTACCACCCGGAAGTTTTCGTCGGTCACAGTCAGGTCGGCGTCCTTGCCCACCTGGATGCTCCCCTTCCGGTCGTCCACTCCCAGCATCCTGGCAGGGGCCAGGGTAGCGGCATGGATAGCCTGGACGTAGGAAGCGCCTCCGTACCGGATCAGGTTCCGGACGCCCTCATTGATCCGCAGGGAGGAGCTGCACAAAGCCCCGCTGTCCGTACGAAACTGGCCCTGCTGGTCGATATGGATACCGGCAGGCAAGGGGCCGTCATACCCCTTCAAAGGGCTGGCGTCGCTGACCAGGACCAGATGATTCTCATCCTTGGCACGGCACAGCATCTGCACCGCGGGCCAGCTCACATGGTGACCGTCGCCGATAAGCTCAGTATACACCTCATTCATGGTAAAGGCAACGCCCAAAAGAGACGGCTCCCGGTGGTGGAGCTGTTTCATGCCATTGTAGGTATGGGTGATGGCGTCCGCTCCCAGCTCAATGGCACGGCGGGCCGTTTCGTAAGGGGCCGCGCTGTGGCCCAGGCTCACCCGAACGCCCTGGGAGAGGGCGTATTGCAGCACCTGGAAGTCCTCGTCCAGCTCCACAGCCAGGATCATCCGCTTTATTTGGCCCCCGGCGGCCTCCAGATAACGTTTGAGCTGCTCCACGTTGGGTTTGGCGATGAGAGTCTCGTCATGGGCGCCCTTACAGGCGGGGTTGATGAAGTTGCCCTCCATATAGATGCCCAGCACCTCGGCCCCCTCCCCCTTTCCCACCGTCTGGGACAGGCGGCGGAAGGTGGCAAGGTTGTCTGCCTCGCTCTCGGTGGCGGTGGTGGCCATGAAGGCGGTAACGCCCTCTTTGGGAACCTCACGCCGCCACTTTTCCATGTCCGCCCCATCCGCTATGGAGGAGTCCACCCCCATGTGTCCGTGGGTGTGGGCGTCGATGAAGCCGGGGAGAATATACCGCTCTCCATAGTCCACATCGGGGATTTCGGCTCCGTATTCCCCCACTCCGGTGATTTTTCCGTCCTGAATACGCACCTGGGCCGGACGGAAGGCGTCCCGCAGCCAGACCTTTTCGCTTTGAAGAATCATCGCGTTTCCTCCTGAAAGAAGGGGGCTGTCTGAGACAGCCCCCTTCTCACTTACTGATGATGAAATTGTTTGTTACACTTGACAAACCGCTCGGTGATGAGGTGGGGTCTGGTGACGGCAGAGCCGATACAGACCATGTCCGCGCCCGCCTCCAGCACTTCCTCCAGGTCGTGCAGCTCCCAGATGCGGCCTTCTGCGTTCACCGGGAGAGAGACCCGCTTCTTGATTTCCCGAATCAGCTCCACATTGGGCCGGTCGGTGGCCCCCTCACAGGAGTTCCGGGTGTAGCCCGCCAGGGTGGTGGAGATGATGTCCACACAGCCCGTAGCCGCTACCTTCTCCGCCTCCTCCAGAGTAGCAAGGTCTGCCATGATAGGAACGTCAGGGTAGGCCTCCTTGAGCTGGTGAAGCAGAGCCCCCAGCTCCTCAAAGGGGCGGATGGGCCGGATGGTGCAGTCCAGGGCCACCACATCGCAGCCCGCCTCAATGATCTCCTTGGCTGACTCAAAGGTAGGAGTGATGAAAATTTCATCCTTGGGGTCCCCGTCGCCAAACTTCTTGTTGATGCCGATGACGGGCAGGGAGCAGGCTCCTTTGATGGCCTTGATGTCCTGGCTCCAGCAGGCCCGAAGACCGGTGGCGCCGCCCATCTCAGCGCACAGCGCCAGAGCCTTCATATACTCCGGGCCATAGAGCGGGGTATCCTCGTAGGCCTGGCAGGAAATGACCAGGCCGTGGAGCAGTTTTTCTACCGTCTTATGCATGAGCGCGCCTTCCTTACACAGTCAGAACTGTGGTGAAGTAGCCAGCCACAGCGATGATAAGGAACAACAGCATGACCTTGTTGACCGTCCACTTTTTCTTGACCATCAGCACATAAGTAATGAAGGACATGATGAGTACGGACAGGCCGGGCAGCAGGGAGTTCAGGATGGCGGCAATGTCAATGGCCAGATCGCCGCTGGTATAAACCAGGCCGATGTTCACGTGGGTATAGGACGCGGTAACGGCGCCCACCACGATAAGACCTACTGTTTCTGCCGCTTTTGTCACCTTATCCTTCAACCCGCCGGCCAGGACCAGCTCGGCAGCGTTGGCACCGGTCTTAACGCCGTAAGTAAACAGGAACTTGGTCAGAGGGATCATGATGCCCAGGAACACCAGGATGTAGAACAGGGGGCCAAGAATCTCGCCGTTCTGGCACAGGCCAAGGGCGATACTCAGCAGGATGGGGCACAGGGTGCCGGGGAGCAGAGAGTCTCCGATACCGGCGAAGGGGCCCATGAGGGCGGTCTTGATGGAGTTGATGAACTCGGGCTGGACCTCGCCGCCCTGAGCCATCTCGTACTCCATGCCCAGGACGATGCCGGGGACGATGCTGCCCAGGAAGGGCTCGGTGTTAAAGAAGATGGAATGACGCTCCAGCATTTCCTTCTGGGCCTGGGGATCGCCGGGGTACAGTTCCTCACGGACATCGGCCAGCATCTTGACGATAGCGGGACCCTCCATCCGTTCGAAGTTCTGCACGGACAGGTTCCAGAACATCCAGTCCAGATATGCCTTATTTATCGCTTTTTTGCTTAAAGTCTTCTTCTCACTCATGTTATTACGCCTCCTTTACCGACATCTGGTACTTCATATAGGCAACCACCAGAGCCATAATCACAATGGGAATCATGCCCAGGTTCAGAACGGAAACCAGAACAAAACCAAACACGAAATAGATCAGGTCCAGGTCCTTCTTCACCAGAGTCCGCATCAACAGCATAAAGCCGACCAGCGGCAGCATATTGGCGAAAATCTGGAGAATGTCGGTAAGCCAAATGGGCATCATCTCAACCAGAGTGGCTACCAGGTCGGCACCAAAGTAGTTGATGACGAAGATGGGGATAAAGCGCAGAGCGATATTGGTAACCTGGCCCACAACGGGAATCTTGGCGGCCTTATCCAGCTCGCCGGCCTCGATATAGGCATCCTGCTTATGCACAAAGAACAGGTTGATGGCGCACAGGCCGTACACAGCAAACACGCCCAGGGTGGACAGAGGCACAGCCAGAGCCAGGGCAAACTCCCGGCCGGCGCCGGCTGCCATGGCCAGAGGAATGCCGATCCAGGCGGCGAAGTTCACGTCGGCGGGCATAGCGCCGCCGGGGGTAACCAGGCCGATATACAGCATCTGAATGGCAGCGCCCATGAGGATACCGGTCTGCACATCGCCCATAATGATACCGATGACCATACCGGAAACCAGAGGACGGCCCAGGGTGTACCAGCCGCCCAAACCGCCCATCAGTACGGGGGAGTAAATGGAACTCATCCAGCCAAATAAGGCCAGCAATAAGGCTTGAAAGATACTCATAACGTCCTCCTCTTAAAATTTGTCTTTGACTTGATCCCACTCCACCAGAGCCTGCTCCGGGACCTGACGGAAGTAGACGTGAGCCCCCATGCTCACGGCCTCCTTCACGGCCTCAGCCTCCTGGGGAATCAGGTTGATGGCGGGAGTAATGGAGGTGGAGCCCTTCCGGTTCGTCATGGGGCCTACGTTCAGCTCCTTGGGAAGGTCGTCCATCTGCTTCAGAAGCTCCACGTAAACCTCCGGGCTCTTCATCAGCACCAACGTCCGCACATCATTGCCCAGTGCGCGGCGAATCTCGGGAACGGCGTCGGTGACTGTGAACACGTCCGCCTTCATGGTGGAGGGCACCGCCGACTTAAATACCGTCTTCAGTACCGCATTGGTGGCGGTAAAGTTATCCACCACAATGATCTCCTGGATGTCGTAGACCTTGACGATCACGGTCATACACTGCCCGTGGATCAGGCGGTCGTCGCAACGAACCAAAGTAACCATAGAATTCCTCCTGCGTACTCAAAGATTTAGCCGAACATTTCCTTCATTTTGACTACCCGCATATTGCCTCTGGCACTCTCCAGAGCGCCCTGGATCCATGTGTCGTAGTCATCTCCGGAATCCCGCTCCGTGACCAAGTGCAGAAGCATGGGAAGATTCACCTCCGTGAGCACGCTGGCGTCGGTCTCCGCCAGGGCGACGGCGGTAGCGTTGAAGGGGGTCGCGCCGAACATATCCACGCAGACCACAAACTTCTCCCCCGCCGCGGTGTACTTCTCCACGACTGCCTTGATCCTTTCGCTTAGAGCCAGGACGTCCTCGCCCTCCCGGAAACAGACGAAGTCGAAATTTTCCTGCTCTCCCACGATCATCTCGACCGCATTGTGTATCCCTTCCGCAAATGTGGAGTGGGTACATACGATCACACCTACCATCAATTTTCCTCCCTTCTGTCTCAATTTTTCCTCTCTCGTTACCCTCTACAAATGGTTACACTTACAGATGGTAAAATGAATATACCACAATTTGCCCGAAATGTAAAGAGGGCATTGCAATATCTTTGTGCAGTTTCCCTCAAAATCCCCTGTAATACTTCTAAAAAGAATTTTTTTGACAAAAGGCAAACGATTACACAGAAAGAAGATACCATTATTATCCATCCTTCCTGTTTTTCCGCCGGGTACAGACAGGGCAGCCTTCCCCGTCCGCTTTGATGCGGAGCAACCTGCCGCGGCATAGTGCCGGATTTACCGTCTGTTTTAAACGGAAGGTGGTAAAACATATTTTTGTGGAGACCCATTAATTCATAAAACCGCCGCCCGAAGCATGGCCCGGGCGGCGGTTTTTATGGCTCATATTGAATTATGTCAACCAATTTCTCCCGTGAGATAACGCCAGGTGTATTCGGCGTGAAGGGCGGCGGCCACCACCAGGGCCCCCTCATCCATGTCCACCCTGCCGTTATGGAGAGGAAGCCGGGTATGGGGATCATCGGGGTTGGCGCTGCCCACATAGGCGTAGCAGCCGGGGACGGTGAGAAGGAACTCGGCAAAGTCGTCCCCGCCCAGGGAAATGGGGCGGTCGGTGGCGAGGGCGTTGGGGCCAAAGAGGTCGGAGACCACCCGCCCCGCCTCCTTGCAGCCCAGGGCCGGGTTAATGAGGGGGGTGGCGTAGTCTGTCCACTCCACTGCAGCTGTGCCGCCGTAGAGCTGGGCGGTCTGGGCGCAGAGGGCGTTCAGCCAATCCTGGGCGTTTTTCCTCGTCTCGGCGGTCATGGCCCGGACAGTGCCCTCCAGGATGGCGTTTTCCGCCACGATATTGTAGGCGTCCCCCGCCGTCAGTTTGCCCACCCCGATGACCAGCGGGTCTACGGGAGAGACCCGGCGGGTAACGAGAGCCTGGATGCCCACCACGATCTGGCTGGCAATGTAGAGGGCGTCCACCCCCATGTGAGGGGTCGAGACATGGGCGGCCTTGCCCTTGACCCGGATGGCAAAATGATCCACGCTGGCGTTGTTGGGCCCCATCTTGACCCCTACGGTGCCCACCTCCAGATCGGAAGCCATGTGGACGCCAAAGACCCGCCCCGAGCCTTCCAGAAGGCCCTCCTTCACAAAGACCCGTCCGCCGTAGCCGATCTCCTCGGCGTGCTGGAAGAAAAGGCGTACCTCCCCGCCAAATTCGGCCTTGTGGGCAAAAAGCAGCTTGGCGCCCCCCAAAAGCCCGGTGGCGTGGCAGTCGTGACCGCAGGCGTGCATGACCCCGTCCTCCCGGGAGCAGTAGGAAAGCTCCCGGTTCTCCTCCT
The DNA here is from genome assembly GCA_947383685.1 of uncultured Pseudoflavonifractor sp. GTDB lineage: Bacteria > Bacillota > Clostridia > Oscillospirales > Oscillospiraceae > Vermiculatibacterium. The sequence goes on along the minus strand of CANDEE010000050.1, from coordinate 3,096 downwards.
GCATGGGCAAAGCGTCAATGTCCGCCCGGAGGGTCATGACCCGGTCCCCCGGCTTATCGCCGTGAAAGACGGCATAAACGCCGCTGCCGTCGATGCGCCTGTGCTCGGTAATGCCGATGGCGTCCAGCTCTTTTTCAATGCGCTCCGCCGTCCAAAATTCCTTGCGGCTCACCTCGGGATGCCGGTGAAATTCCCGGCGGAGGGAGGAGAGATAGGGGGCCAGGGCCTCCGCTTCTTTGCGAAACTCCATGATGAAAACCTCCTTTATTAAAAGAGGCGGGCATTCGCCCGCCTCTTTCCGGTTTTTAAATCAATACTCGAAGGCAGGGATGTAGAGGCCCTTGAAAATCTCCTCGATGGCCTTGCCGGTCTCGGAAGACTGATAGGCCGCCAAAACCTTCTTGTAGGTCTCGTTCTCCAGGTCGGCGGTGCGGACGGCAATGATGTTGATATAGGGGTTATCGCTGCCGGGTTCCACCTGTTCGGTGAAGATGGCATCGTCCAGGCTCAGGCCGTTGTCCGCGGCGTGGGCGCCGTTAACAAAGGCGGCGGCTACGTCGGGAATGGAGGAGGCGGTATAGGCGGCCTCCATCTCCACAAACTCCAGGTTCAGGGGGTTGGCTGTCACGTCCTTCTGCTCGGGGGTGTAGCCCGCGGCGGGATCCACCTCGATGAGTCCGGCGGACTCCAGAATTTTATAGCAGCGGCCGCCGTTGGTAGCGTCGGAGGGAAGGGCGATCTTGTCGCCCTCCTTGATCTCGGAGACGTCGGTGATCTTGTCGGAGTAGAGGGACAGGGGGGCGATGATGGTATCGCCCAGCACGGAGATTTCAAAGCCCATATCCGCGATCTCCTTGTTCAGATAGGCCTTGTGCTGGAAGGCGTTCATGTCGATCTCCCCGGCGTTCAGGGCGTCGTTGGGCATATTGTAGGCAGTGTACTCCACCATCTCGCACTTGATGTTGTCCTTTTCCAGCAGCTTGTTGACGGTATCCCACTGCTCGTTGTTGGAGCCCACCACGCCAACCTTTACCACGGTGGTCTCTTTATTTCCGCCGCCGCAGGCGGCCAGGGACAGGGTGAGCAGGGCGGCAAGGGACAGGGACAGAATTTTCTTGGTTTTCATGATTGTTTCCTCCTATTTCCTTTTTCAGAATTTGAATGTTAATGGGTCGCTTTTTCCGCAATGCGGGTGCCAACCATCTGGATCAAGCTGACCATGACGAGGATAATGGCAATGACCACATAGGCCACGTCCATCTGCCGCCGCAGTCCGTAAGTAATGGCAAAGTTGCCAAGGCCTCCGGCGCCGATGGCGCCCGCCATGGCCGTAAAGCCGATGAGGGAGACCAGGGTAATGGTGCCCCCCCGGACGATGCCGGGGATACTCTCCTTCAAATAGACCCGCCACAGGATGTCCCAGGGGGAACAGCCCATGGAGCTGGCCGCCTCCACAAGACCGGGAGGTACCTCCGACATAGCGGCCTCCACCTGCCGGGCAAAGAAGGGAACGGTGCCGAACAGGAGGGGAATGATGGCTCCCTTGACTCCCGAAGCGGTGCCGATCACCAGCCGGCTCAGGCCCAACATGATGATGGCCAGCAGGATAAAGGGGATGGAGCGGAACAGGTCAATGACCTTCCCCACCACCAGGTTCACAAGCCGGTTTTCCAGCACTCCGCCGCTTTTCGTGGCCACCACGGCCACGCCCAGGATCAGGCCCAAGAGGAAGGAGATGGGGGCCGAGACGGCCAGCATCTGCATGGTCTCCACAAAGGCCTTCCAGAGAAGGTCGGGCTTACTCATTACATTGGGGATGATGGAATTCAAAAGATCAGCCACGCTTCAACACCTCCACCATCACGTTTTTCTCGCTTAAGTAGCCGATGGCCTCGCCCACCCGGTCGCCGCTGATAAGGGCTACCAGGCCCCCCAGGGGCTGGCCTTCAATGATCTCCACATTGCTGAACACGATGCTCACGTCCACGTTGAATTTCCGGGATATTTCGGAAATAGTGGCCTCGCTGGTGTTGCTCCGGCTGTAATTGAGCCGGGCCACCACCGCTCCCGGCTTCACCGCCACAAGGGGATCGTTGGCGGCGATGAGCTCGTCGATCTTTCCCAGGTTGGAGGTGGTGGCGACAAAGGAGCGGGTCACCGGCTGCTGGGGATTGGAGAAGATGTCGAATACCGACCCCTCCTCCACGACCCGCCCGGCGTCCATAACGGCTACCTTATGGCAGATCTCCTTCACTACCGCCATCTCGTGGGTAATGACCACCACGGTGATGCCTGTCTTCTGGTTAATGTCCCGGATCAGACGGAGGATGGACTGGGTGGTCTGGGGGTCCAGGGCCGAGGTGGCCTCGTCACAGAGGAGCACCTTGGGGTCGCTGGCCAGGGCCCGGGCGATGGCCACCCGCTGCTTTTGACCGCCTGAGAGCTGGGAGGGGTAGGCCTCCGCCTTGTCGGGCAGGTCTACCAGCTCCAGAAGCTCCTTGACCTTCTTTTGAATCTCCTCCTTGGAAAGCCCGGAACCCTTCAGGGGGAAGGCAACATTCTGGGCCACGGTGCGGGAGGGCATCAGGTTGAACTGCTGAAAAATCATGCCCATCTTTTTCCGGGCCTTTCGCAGCTCCCTGGCCGGCAGCTCCACCGGCCGTTCCTTTTTCTCCTGCCCCGGCAGGGGCATTCGGAGCAGCTCCTGACCGTCTACCGTCACCGTTCCAGCGGTGGGCTTCTCCAGCAGGTTGATACACCGGACCAGGGTGGACTTGCCCGCCCCGGAGTAGCCGATGATGCCGAAAATCTCGCCGGGGGCGATATGAATGGTCACGTCCCGGACGGCGTGGACTCCGGCTTCCTCGCTGCCAAAGGTCTTGCTGATGTGGTCCAGTTTGATCACGTTCATCCCTCATTTCTCACCTGTCAGGCTCCCAGTTGGGCTGGTGGGCAGCCCAATGCTCCGCCCTTCTTACAAAAAAAGAATGGGAAGCGCTCACGCGCTTCCCATTCTTTTGAAATCAGCCTATGGCTGGGTTTCTCAGAATTTCCATGCGGAGGCGCGCAAAATCGTGGGCATCGGCATCATCGCCA
>CANDEE010000049.1 GCA_947383685.1 uncultured Pseudoflavonifractor sp. | reverse complement strand
GCCATTATCGGGGTGCAGATGGCAAGCGCCTATGTGGGAAGTTGCCTTATGCCGCCCCTGTTTGGGGTTTTGGCGGAGCACATTGGGGTGACGCTGCTGCCCTTCTTTCTGCTGGGACTGCTGGGGCTGATGGTGTTTGGACATGAGCGGCTGCTGAAAAAGTAAAAAAATATCCCCTGTCCTTTTGGACAGGGGATATTTTTGTAAAGCCCTTATTTTACCGCAATGCACTCAATTTCCACCAGGCCGCCCAGGGGCAAATCCTTGACGGCAAAGCAGGAACGGGCGGGGACTTCGCCCGTAAAAAACTGGGCGTAGACGGCGTTGAAGGCGGCAAAGTCGCTGATTTGGGCCAAAAAGCAGGTGGTTTTGACCACATCCTCATAGCCCATGCCCGCCTCTTTCAAAACAGCCCCCAGATTCTCGAGAGCCTGCTTGGCCTGGGCCTCTATGCCGCCCTCAGCCAGCTTGCCTGTGGCGGGGATAAGCCCCAGCTGGCCGGAGGTATAAAGGGTGTTGCCGCACAGCTTTGCCTGGCAGTAGGGACCCACGGCGGCGGGGGCGGAGGCGGTGGCAATGGTCTTGTTCATAGGAAAGCCCTCCTAATTTGTAAAACTTAAGTGAGCGCTTATTTCTTCTTGCTGGCCTCCCGCATCCGGGCGCTGTGATCCAGAATACGCTTACGAAGGCGCAGGTTTTCCGGGGTGCACTCCAAAAGCTCGTCGTCAGCCAGGAATTCCAGGTCCTGCTCCAGAGACATCTGGCGGGGAGGCACCAGGCGCAGGGCCTCGTCCGAGCCGGAGGCCCGCATATTGGTGAGCTGCTTTTTCTTGCAGACGTTGACCGAGATGTCCTCCTGCTTGGGGCACTCACCCACGATCATGCCCGCGTAGACGGGGGTGCCCGCCCCGATAAAGAGGGCGCCCCGCTCCTGGGCGTTGAAAAGGCCGTAGGTCACGGCCTCGCCGGTCTCAAAGGCCACGAGAGAACCGGTATTCCTCCGGGCGATCTCTCCCTTCATGGGGGCGTACTCCTCAAAGACGGAGGCCATGATGCCCTCGCCCTTGGTGGCGGTGAGGAACTCGTTGCGGTAGCCGAACAGGCCCCGGCTGGGGACCAGGAACTGCACCTTCATCCGGTCGCCTACGGGGGTCATGTCCAGCATATCGCCCTTCCGCTTGCCAATGGCCTCGATGACGCTGCCCACGCAGTCGGCGGGAACGTCCACCACCAGCCGCTCAATGGGCTCGCACTTCTTGCCGTCGATCTCCTGGAACAGTACGCGGGGCGGGGAGACCTGGAACTCGTAGCCCTCCCGGCGCATGGTCTCCATGAGGATGGAAAGGCTCATTTCGCCCCGGCCTGCTACGTTGAAGGAATCGGTGGAGTTTTCCACCTCGGTGACCCGGAGGGACACGTCCTTCAAGGTCTCCCGGAACAGCCGCTCCCGGAGCTGGCGGGAGGTGACATACTTGCCCTCCCGGCCGGCAAAGGGGGAGTCGTTCACCGAGAAGGTCATCTCCATGGTGGGGGCGGAAATCTTCACAAACTCAATGGGCTCGATGGCGCTGGGAGCGCAGATGGTATCCCCGATGGTGATGTCGCCAATGCCGCTCATGGCAATGATGTTGCCTGCCGTGGCCTCGGCAGCGGGGACCTTGGCAAGACCGTCAAACTGGTAAATGGCAGTGGCCTTGGCCTTCTGGGGAGCGGCGTCGGGAGCATGGAAGTTGCACACGGCGATCTCGTCGTTTTGCTTAATGACGCCCCGTTCAATGCGTCCAACGGCGATGCGGCCCACAAATTCGTTATAGTCGATGGAGGAGACCAGCATCTGGAAGGGGGCGGACTCATCTGCCTCGGGGGCGGGGATATAGTCCAGGATGGTGTCAAAGAGGGGGGTCAGGTCAGTCCCCGGCGCGTCGGGGGAGTAGGAGGCGGTGCCCTGCCGGCCCGAGCAGAACAGCATGGGGCTGTCCAGCTGCTCGTCGGTGGCGTCCAGGTCCAGAAGCAGCTCCAGAACCTCGTCCACAACCTCGTGGACCCGCTGGTCTGGACGGTCGATCTTGTTGACCACCACAATGACACGGTGGCCCAGCTCCAGGGCACGGCTCAGCACAAACCGGGTCTGGGGCATGGGACCCTCGGCGGCGTCTACCAGAAGGATGACGCCGTTGACCATCTTCAAAATACGCTCCACCTCGCCGCCAAAGTCGGCGTGGCCCGGGGTGTCCACAATGTTGATTTTGGTGTCCTTATAGTGGACGGCGGTGTTTTTGGCCAGGATGGTGATGCCCCGCTCCCGCTCCAGGTCCCCGGAGTCCATGACCCGGTCCACAGTGGCCTGGTTTTCCCGGTAGATGCCGCCCTGCTTGAGCATCTCGTCCACCAGGGTGGTTTTGCCGTGGTCTACGTGGGCGATGATGGCGACGTTTCTCAGTTTATCGTTTTGCATAAAAATCATATCTCCTTCTATTCGATCAAAGGGGCCCCCGCAAAAGCGGTTTTCAGCTTTTGTGGGGAGAGGAGGCGCAAGGGAGCGAAGTGGAGCTTTCGCCATGGGCGGAAGCGGAACTGAGCGGACTTTGCGCCGACGACACGCACCTTAAATCTTTCGCGTTTCAAAAAATCTCATACGGTGTGATATTATACTCCCCAAAGCGGGGGAAATCAACGTTTTTTGGATAAAAAAGAATAACGGAACGTATTTTCCTTTGGAGAAATACGTTCCGTTATGAGTTCAGCGCATATCAGGCCAGCAGGCCATGAGCCTTGAGCGTGGCAACCAGATTGTCGGCCCTGCCGTCATAAAGCCGGGCCACCAGGACCTCGGCCAGGTCCCAGCCGTACTCCTCCTTGGTAAAAGCGGGGGCGTAGGTGGCAACGTCGTTGTCCTTGGACACCAGGACGGAGCCTTTCTCCTGGAGGCGGGTCAGCAGGGAACGGACGGTGGTGCGCTCCCACTCCCGGCGCTCTTTCAGCATGACTTGCAACTCCTTGGCGGTCATAGCCGTTCCCACGTCCCAGAGAGCCTCCATGACGGAGAGCTCCGCCTCGGAGATTCGGCGGCTGGCGTAATCAGACATATGCGACCCCTCGATTCCTGGTTTTTTGACAGTTTATCATACCTTAGAATAACCGATTTTGAAAGAAATGTCAAGATAAAGGGAGGCTTTGGAGGAAGTTTTTGAGAAAAACACCTTATTCCATGTCCAGCCCCGTCAATCGCCGCCGCAGCAAGTCCAGGGCGTGGCTGGCGGAGGTATAACGGATGCGCTGCCGGCTCCCGGCAGCGTGGATGACCCGGACATAGGTTTCCCCCTGCCCCGCAATGGCCGCATAGACAAGGCCCACCGGGTTGCCCCGGTCGTCCGGGTCGGGACCTGCCACCCCGGTAATGGCCAGGGCCAGGTCGGCCCCAGTCAGGGTGCGGACTCCTTCCGCCATGGCCCGGGCCACAGGCTCGGACACGGCCCCATACTGAAAGAGCAGGTCGTTGGGGACATTCAGAACGTCGTGCTTGACCTGCCCCCAATAGCTGACCACGCCGCCCTTGAAGGCCGCCGAGGACCCTGGCAGATCGGTAAACCGCTGGGCCAAAAGACCGCCGGTGCAGCTTTCCGCCACCGAGACGGTGAGGCCCTTTTCCTTCAAAAGCTCCAGACAGACCCATTCCAGGGAGGGCACGTCCGTCCCATAGATAAGGGAACCAAACCGCTTCCGCAGCGCGGCTTCCGCCGGGGCGATGAGGGCCCGGGCCTCGTCCTCATCCCCGGCCTTGGCGGTGAGGCGCAGCTCTACCTCGCCTTCCTTGGCGTAAGGGGCCAGGGTGGGGTTTTTCATGGCGTTCATCTGCTCCCGGAGCTGGGCCTCCACAGCGGATTCCCCCATACCGAAAATGCGAAGGGTCCGGCTGACAATGACGCCGTCGGCCCAGTCCTGAAGGAAGGGGACGGCCCGCTCCCGGAACATGGGGCCGCACTCGCTGGGGGGGCCGGGAAGCATGATGACCCGTACCCCGTCTGCCTCAAAGCCGCAGCCGGGGGCGGTGCCCCAGTCGTTTTGGAAGGGGACGCAGCCCTCGGGCAGATAGGCCTGCTGGTAATTGTTTTCGGTCATTTTTCCGCTCTCCGGGTGGAGCTTCTTAAAGTAGGCCTCCATCCGCAGGGCGGCCTCCCGGTTAAAGACCAGCTTTTTTCCAAAGCACTGGGCCAGCACGTTCTTGGTAAGGTCGTCGCAGGTGGGGCCAAGGCCCCCGGTGGTGATAATGAGGTCGGCCCGCTTCCGGGCAATGTCCACTACCTCCCGAAGCCGCTGGGGGTTATCCCCCACCACCGAGTGGTGGAACACGTTGACTCCCAGGGCGGACAGCTCCTTGGAGAGCATTTGGGCGTCGGTGTTGGCAATGTTTCCCAACAAAAGCTCGGTGCCGACGGCAATGAGTTCGGCGGTGTGTGCCATGGCAGAAAACCTTCCTTCCATTAAGCTCGGTAGTTCCTTACTCGCCCCATCCGATGCGGACCCGCTCAATGCCCTCTACGGCGGCCTTGACCAGAGCGTCCACATCCAGGTTGGCCTCGGCCTGCTCACACTGGCGGAGGGTGGGCTTCAGCTTGGGGTGCTTGGGAGTAAAGACGGTGCAGCAGTCCTCGTAGGGGAGGATGGAGGTCTCAAAGGTATTGATCTTCCGGGAAATACGGACGATCTCCTCCTTGTCCATGCCCACCACCGGGCGGAAGATGGGCAGGTCGGTGACCGAGCCGGTGCAGTGCATAGCCTCCATGGTCTGGGAGGCCACCTGGCCCAGGCTTTCCCCGGTGACGAGGGCCTCTGCCCCCACCCGCTTTGCCACCTGGGCGGAAATGCGCATCATGAACCGGCGCATGAGGATGGTGAACATCTCCTCTGGGCAGGAGCGGCGCAGCTCCTCCTGAATGGCGGTAAAGGGCACCACGTGGACCAGCAGCCGCCCCGTCCAGGGGGTCAGCAGCTTTGCCAGGTCCAGCACCTTCTGCTTGGCCTCCTCGGAGGTGTAGGGGTAGGAGAAAAAGTGGACCATTTCCAGGGAAAGGCCCCGCTTGGCCATCATCCAGGAGGCCACGGGGGAGTCGATGCCGCCGGAGAGAAGGCTCACCGCCCGGCCTCCCATGCCTACGGGCAGACCCCCGGCTCCCGGCTCGGTGTCGCCGTGGACAAAGGCGGCATCGTCCCGAACCTCCACATAGACGGTAAGGTCGGGATGGTGCATCTCGGCGGTGAGGTGGGGGTAGGCGTCGTCCAGTTCCCCGCCCAGATATTGGGCAAGCTGGATGGAGCCCAGGGGAAAGGTCTTGTCGGAACGCTTGCACTCCACCTTAAAGGTTTTGGCCTGGGCGAGCTGGGGGGCCAGAAACTCCTTGACGGCGGAGAGCATCACGTCCTTGTCCTTCTCGCAGGCCCGGCAGCGGCAGACTCCTACCGCCCCGAAAATTTTCTTCATGGCGTCAAAGGCGGCGTCCATGTCGCAGGAGTCTTCCATGGGCTCCACGTAGGTAATGGACTGCTTGGTATAGACCTTGAACCTGCCGCCGCAGTGGTTCAGGCGGCGGCGGGCGTTTGACATGAGCTGTTCCTCAAAATTATGGCGGTTCAGGCCCTTCAAGACCAGCTCGCCTAATTTCAAAAGGATAATATCATTCATGGGAAAAGATTCCTTTCCAAAATCAAGTGTTCCCATTATACTACATTTATATGGTTTTATCAATTCCACTTTATTGACACGTCCGCCCCTTTTAAGATATACTGATAAGAACGATTTTCCAGAGACGGAGGCGACCCTATGACCGCCAGGGACATGAAAAACAAGGGGCATATCGCCATTTTTATGTCCTACTATAAGCCCCATCTGCCTATTTTTCTCCTGGACATGGCCTGCGCCCTGGGGGTGTGTCTGGTGGACCTGCTGTTTCCCCTGGCCTCCCGGACGGCGCTGAACGAATTGCTGCCCCGGGGGCTGTTCCGTGCCTTCTTCGGGCTGATGGCGGTGCTGTTGGCGGCCTACCTCTGCAAGGCGGTCTTTACCTATATTGTTACCTACTGGGGGCACCTGCTGGGGGCCAGGATCGAGACTGATATTCGCCGGGATCTGTTTGAGCATATGCAGACCCTGTCCTTCTCCTTTTTCGACAAAAACCGCACCGGACAGCTGATGAGCCGGGTCACGGGAGACCTTTTTGAAATTACCGAGCTTGCCCACCACGGCCCCGAGGACCTGTTTATCTCCAGCGTGACCCTGCTGGGGGCCTTCTGCGTAATGCTCACCATCCGCTGGCAGCTTGCCCTCATCGTCTTTGCGGTGGTGCCTATTTTCCTGGTGTTTACCATCTTCCAGCGGCGGCGGATGGGCCAGGCCTCCCGCCAGGTAAAGGCCAAGCTGGCGGTCATCAACGGGGAGGTGGAGTCCTCCATCTCGGGCATCCGCACTGCCCAGGCCTTTGCCAACGAGGGGGAGGAGATGCGGAAGTTCAATTCCTCCAACGGCCAGTTCCGGGACGCTAAGCGGGACTACTACAAGGCCATGGCGACCTACCATTCCGTCATGGAGCTGTGCATGGGGCTTATGCCCGTGCTGGTCATCGCCGCGGGAGGGCTGTTCATCATCCGGGGGGAAATGGACTACGTGGACCTGGTGACCTTCTCCCTCTATGTGACCACCTTCATTACCCCCATCCGGAAGCTGTCCGCCTTTGTGGAGCAGTTCATGCAGGGCATGGCGGGCTTCTCCCGGTTTGTGGAGCTGATGCGGACCGAGCCGGAGATCGAGGACGTCCCCGGCGCGGTGGACCCGGGGCAGGTAAAGGGGGACATCGACGTGGCGGGAGTCACCTTTGCCTACGCCCCCGGCAAGCCCAATGTGCTGGAGAATGTGGACCTCCACATTCCCGCCGGGGAGACGGTGGCGGTGGTGGGCCCCTCCGGAGGAGGAAAGTCCACCCTGTGCCAGCTCATCCCCCGGTTCTACGACGTGACCGCCGGGTGTATCCGGGTGGACGGAAAAGACGTGCGGGACTTGCTGCTTGCCGGCCTGCGGCGGAACATCGGCATTGTCCAGCAGGATGTGTTCCTCTTTGCCGGGACGATTTTTGACAACATTGCTTACGGGCGCCCGGGGGCTACCGCCCAGGAGGTCTACGCCGCCGCCAAACGGGCGGAGCTTTACGACGACGTGATGGCCATGCCCGACGGGTTCCGGACCTATGTGGGGGAGCGGGGGGTCATGCTCTCCGGAGGTCAAAAGCAGCGGGTAAGCATTGCCCGGGTCTTTTTGAAGGACCCTCCGGTGCTGATTTTGGACGAGGCCACCTCCGCCTTGGACACCGTGACCGAGCAAAGGATACAGGGGGCCTTTGACGAGCTGGCCAAGGGCCGTACGACCCTCATTATTGCCCACCGGCTGTCCACGGTAAAGTCCGCCAGCCGCATCGCCGTCATTGACGACAACCGGGTGGTGGAGCTGGGCACCTGGGAGGAGCTGCTGGAAAAGGGCGGCGAGTTTGCGCGGCTTTGCAGGGCGCAGGAGCTGTCCTGAAGGGCAAAGCGCCCTTAGTGCTTTAATGTATTTCCAGCTTATTTCGTGGGAAGAACAGGACTATCCTTGCTTTTGGGCGATCCTCTCCCGGAGTCCCTCCGGGGCGCCGCTTTCTTTGCAAAGAAAGCGGCGGGAAAGAAAGCCCAGAGGGAGAGAGTTTCGACTCTCTCTCCCTCTGGACTCCCTCTCTCAACGACCAAAGGAGGGGACCTGCGGGCCCCCTCTCTTTGGAAGCCTCCCCAGGCTGTCCTCCTTCGGGTTATCGACCTTCGGGGCTTACTTCGTAACGCCCCTCGGTTCGGGCGGCCCCGCCGCCCACGTCACAGGGCTGAACACCCCAGGCGCTTTTCGGTCAGCGGCACTCTCTGCCTCTTTCCACATCGGCAGCGGCAGCGGGGCGGAGAGAGCTATTCTAATATTCCGTATAAGCCGGAAACAACACCGGCAGAGGCTTTTTTAGGGGGTCCGGGGGGCCTATTTTTTCACGAAAAATGGCCCCCCGGAAGAAAGAAAATTTACCCAACGCATTTTGCAAAAAGAAGGTGACTCCGTGCTGTATTATCTGATCGCAATATTCCTAGTTGGAATTGACCAGCTGGTAAAATGGTGGGTTCGGGGGAACATTCCTCTGGGGGAGTCCATCCCCTTTCTCCCCCATGTGATGGACCTGGCCTACACCCAGAATACGGGGGCGGCCTTTTCCAGCTTTTCGGGCATGACCTGGCTTTTGACCCTGGTGTCCCTGGGGGCGTCGGTGGTCATTGCCGTCCTGCTGAGAAAAAACTTTTTTCCCGGGAAATGGGGGAAGCTGTCCCTCTCCCTTATCCTGGCGGGGGCGGTGGGAAACCTCATCGACCGGGCCTTTCTGGGATTTGTCACCGATATGTTCGAGACCACCTTTGTCCGCTTTGCCGTCTTTAATGTGGCGGACATCTGCGTGGTGGTGGGCGGCGTTTTGATGGCGGTCTATGTGCTGCTGCTGTGGGATAAGGACAGGGAGGCCGGAAATGACCCGGCTTGAGCTTACTGCCGACCAGCCGGGGGAGCGGTGCGACCAGTTTCTGGCCCGGACTGTCCCCGGCCTGACCCGCTCCGCCGCCCAAAAGCTGCTGGAGGACGGGGCGGTATGCTGCAGCGGCGAGAGGGCAAAGAAAAACCGGAAGACCATCCCCGGGGAGGTCTACACCGTGGAGCTTCCCGACCGGTCGCCGATTGATGCCGTGCCTCAGGACATTCCTCTGGACGTGGCCTATGAGGACGGGGACGTGATCGTGGTCAACAAGCCCGTGGGTATGGTAGTCCATCCGGCGGCCGGGCATCCCGACGGAACGCTGGTAAACGCTTTGTTATATCACTGCGGAAATAGCCTGTCCGGAATCAACGGACAGCTTCGTCCCGGCATTGTCCACCGCATTGACCGGGATACCTCGGGGCTCATCATCGCCGCCAAAAATGACGCGGCTCATTTGGCGCTGGCCCGCCAGCTGGAGGACCACAGCCTTTACCGGGAGTACCACGCCATCGCTGTGGGGGGCTTCCGGGAGGACAGGGGTACGGTGGACGCACCCATTGCCCGCCACCCGGTGGACAGGAAGAAGATGGCGGTGGACCGGGTAAACGGGAAAAGCGCCGTTACCCATTGGGAGGTCTTGGAGCGGTACAGCGGCTATACCTACCTGAAATGCCGGTTGGAGACGGGGCGGACCCATCAGATCCGGGTACATCTGGCCTCCCTGGGGCATCCTCTGCTGGGGGACGTGGTCTACGGGGCGAAAAAGCCCTTTCCCGGCCTGGTCGGGCAATGCCTCCACGCCAAAAAGCTGAGCTTTGTCCACCCGGGGACGGAGGAGCGGGTGACGGTGGAGTGTCCCCTGCCTGAATGGTTTGAAAAGGTCAGAAAAAAGCTGCAATAAGGAAGGCGGAGAGCGCTACGCTCTCCGCCTTCCTGGTTATGGCAGAAACCAAAAGGAATGAAACTGGTAGAGATAGGTCCTGGCTCCCTTGGGCATTTGGGTCAGGGCGTTGAAAACATTGTAATAGTCCCCGGCGCCCATGCTGGCAGACAGGAGCCCCAGGGCCAGAAGAAACCCGGAGCCGGTCCACATGCCCAACAGGTAGGGGAAAAATCCGAAAACCAGGTTGGGAAGAAGGGACATAAGGACGAACCGGGACTTGCTCATCTCCTCCGGGCCTACCACAAAGAGCATTCCCTGGCTCCAGTTGGTGTAGAGGTAGACGTCCTCCCGAAAACAGACGGCGTGGAGCAGCTCGTGGGGAAACAGAACCGCCAGGGAAGCTATGCACCCCAGCCCGCTGGAAGGACCCAGAAAGGTCAGGCCCCACCGCAGAACTGCGGGAACTACCAGCAGGATCAGGATAGCCAGGGCAAGGCCGTTGGCAATGACGGCCAGGGCTTTGGCGTCCTTGGCCTCCCGAAAGGGGACGGCGCCGGGACGGTGCTCCCCGTGGGGGAGGTCATCCTCATTGCCGCTGAATTTTCCCATGTAGTGCAGCTTCATGCTTCTACCGCCTTCTTTTTCTTCTTGCAGTAGCGGTCCTCCTCACTAAATATGCAGCCGCAGTATTTCTGCATATAGAGCCCCAGCTCCCGGGCCTCGGCCTGGCCCTCCCGGTAGTGGGGGGAGAAGTCGTAGGGGGCAAATTTGACCCCGTATTGCGCCGCCAGCCGTTCCCCCGTCTCAAAAATCAGGGGCGTATTCTGGTAGGGGCTCACCGTCAGGGTGGTACAAAAGGCGTCAAAGCCATGCTGGGCGGCATACTGGGCCGTTTTGGCAAGACGCACGGCGTAGCAGTAGCCGCAGCGGTTTTCAATGTTGTTTGCCACTGCCTGAACAAAGGGGCGCAGGCCGTACTCATCCTCCTCCACCAGGGCAAGGCCGATGGACTGGGCATACTCCCGCAGGCAGTTCCGGCGGGCGCGGTACTCGGTAAAGGGATGGATATTGGGGTTATACCAGAAGCCCGTGGGCTCGATCCCCTCGCCCCGGAGCTCTTTGATACAGGCTACCGAGCAGGGGGCGCAGCAAATATGGAGCAAAAGTTTCATGGGACCACTTCCTTTTCAGCTTGCCCCCCATTGTAGCAAAGCCCATTCAAAAATGCAAGCCGGAAAGGGTTCCGGGCGGAATCCACAAAAAGCCAAAAAAGGACAAAATGAAATCCGTATAATTTGTTCTTGCATTTTCTTTTGCACCCTGCTATAATAAAGCCTAAATTTACGGACAAATGTTCACCGGGTGTGGACAACGCCCGTAAGGGAAAAGAGGAGGAATCCACGATGAAAAAGAAAGTTTTGTCCATGCTCCTGGCTGGAACCATGGTTCTGGGTCTGGCCGCCTGCGGCGGCGGCACCAAGCCGGAGGGCAATTCCGGCGATGGCGAGAAGGTCGTCCGCATCGGCGTGTTTGAGCCTTCCACCGGTGACTCCGGCCCGGGCGGCAAGCAGGAGATGCTGGGTATGCAGTATGCCAACCAGGAGACCCCCACCGTGGAGGTGGGCGGCGAGACCTATAAGGTAGAGTTGGTCTACGCCGACAACGGCTCCGACGCCGCCAAGGCCCCCACTGCCGCCGCCGACCTTGTGAGCAAGGACGTGGCTCTGGTGCTTGGCTCCTATGGCTCCGGCGTGTCCATTGCCGGCGGCCCCACCTTTGAGGAGGCGGGCCTTGCCGCCATCGGCGTGACCTGCACCAACCCCGGCGTTACCGCGGGCAACGACTATTACTTCCGCATCTGCTTCCTGGACCCCTTCCAGGGCACCGTCCTTGCCAACTTTGCCCAGGAGAAGTTCTCCGCCAAGAAGGCCTACCTGCTGGGCGAGCTGGGCAACGACTACGATCAGGGTCTTCTGACCTTCTTTGAGCAGGCTTTTGACGGCGAGGTGGTCAAGGACTCCTTCCCCACCAATACCGCCGACTTCTCCACCTATCTCAACAAGGCCGTCAGCGAGGGCTGCGACGTGATCTTCTGCCCCGTGTCCATCGCCTACTCCACCCAGATCGTAAAGCTGGCCGCCTCCATGGGCCTGGAGACCCCCATCCTGGGCTCCGATACCCTGGACAGCAACATGGTGCTGGAGGCCACTCAGAACTCCAAGGTTCAGCTCTTTGTCTCCACCTTCTACCAGGAGGGCGGCGCCCCTGAGTTCGACAAGGGCATCAAGGAGTATATCAACGGCGATTCCACCGCCATGACCAACAACGGCGGCAACGACACCATCGCCGCTGTCACCGCCATGGGCTACGACGCCTACTACACCGCCCTGGAGGCCCTGAAGGCCGCGGGCAGCGTGAAGGCTGCCGACGTAAAGGCCGCCATGCCGGGCGTGACCTACACCGGCGTGTCCGGCGCCATCGCCTTTGACGCCACCGGCGACGCCATCCGGGACACCGCCTATATCAAGACTGCCGACACCGCAAATAATGTGTGGGCTCTGGAGGCCACCCAGACCGTGAAGTAAGAAACCTCAGGAAAACACGGAAAACGCCCGGCGGGCCATGACCGCCCGCCGGGCGTTTTTTCCCGTATCAAGAAGGGCCGTCTCGAAAGCCGGTGTGTGGCGGTTTTCGAGACAGCCCTTACTATCAAAGTAGAAAGGGAGGGATCCCTATGCACTACGCCCTGTCCATTTTTCTTTCGGGCATTTCCCTGGGCGGGCAGTATGCCCTCATCGCCATCGGCTATACCCTGGTCTACGGCATTTTGAGGCTCATTAACTTCGCCCACGGCGACGTATTCATGGTGGCGGGACTTTTCATGGTGTATCTCAGCACCTGGTTCCCCCTGTGGGCGGCCCTGCCGCTGATGCTGCTGCTCACCGTGGCCCTGGGCTTTGCCATCGAGCGGGCGGCCTATAAGCCCCTGCGCTCCGCCCCCCGTATGTCCGTGATGATCTCCGCCATCGGCGTGAGCTATCTGCTCCAGAATCTGGCGACCTACATTACGGGCGGACTGCCCAAGAGCTATCCGGAGCTGCCCTTTTTGGCCAACAACGTGACCATTGGCGGCGTCAGCACCAAGTGGGTCACCATCGTTACCCCCTTCCTGGTGCTGGCCCTGGTGCTGGCCCTTCAGCAGCTCATCAACCACACCAAGGTGGGCATGGCCATGCGGGCGGTGGCCAAGGATTTTGAGACCAGCCAGCTTATGGGCATCA
>CANDEE010000048.1 GCA_947383685.1 uncultured Pseudoflavonifractor sp. | reverse complement strand
GGCGGCCAGATGGTCAAGAAGATGATCGAGGCTTACGAGAACGGCATGAAGTAAGGTTTCCCCCTTACGGAGAAGGACCCTGTCACGAAATCGTGACAGGGCCTTTCTTTTTTCTTGTTTTTCCGCCCTGCAGCGTTTATAATAGAAATGGCTCACAAACCCCCCGAAAAGGAGATTTTATGAATGGGCAATATTTGGCATGATGTGGACCCCAGACGTATCTCTCCCACCGATTTTCTGGCTGTTATTGAAATTCCCAAGGGCAGCAAGAAAAAATATGAGCTGGACAAGCCCACCGGGATGATCATTCTGGACCGCATCCTCTATACCTCCACCCGGTACCCCGCCAACTACGGCTTTATTCCCCGGACCTACGGGGACGACGGGGACCCGCTGGATGTGCTGGTGCTGTGCTCCGAAACTCTGGACCCTCTCACCCTGGTCCGGTGCTACCCCATTGGGTACATAGCCATGCTGGACGGGGGCAAAAGCGATGAAAAAATCATTGCCATTCCCTTTGCCGACCCCTCCTACAACTGCTACCAGGACATTTCTGACCTCCCCGACCACCTGTTTGATGAAATGTCTCACTTCTTTTCGGTCTACAAGGCCCTGGAGGGAAAGAATACCGTTGCCGGGGGCATCCGGGATCGGAAAGAGGCTATGGCTGTCATTCAGGAGGCTATTTCTCACTACCGGGATACCTTTTGTTGACAGCTTTTCAAAAATTTAAGAGAATCTTTCTTTTTTCTCCCTGTGTCTATGATAAAATGAGGAAAATCAAAACCGAAGGAGCATTGAAAATGGCACAGTACGATTGTCTGGTCATCGGCGCGGGCTTTGCCGGGGCGGTGACCGCCGGAGAGCTGGCCCGCCGGGGCGGCAAAAAAGTTCTGGTTTTGGAGCGGCGGGACCACGTGGGCGGCAACGCCTATGATTGCTTGGACGAAGCGGGCATTTTGATCCACAAGTACGGCCCTCACATCTTTCATACAAATGATAAGCGGGTTTTTGACTACTTATCCCAATATACCCCCTGGCGGGACTACCAGCATGAGGTGGTGGCCAACGTGCCTGAGGGAGACGGGCGGCTGCAATACCCCGTTCCCTTCAACCTGTGTTCCCTGGAGACCGCCTTTGGCCCCGGGGAAGGCAAGCGGCTGGGAGATAAGCTCATCGCCGCCTACGGAGCGGAAAAAAAGGTCACCATTCTGGAGCTGCGGCAAAACCCTGACCCCGAGATTTCCGCTCTGGCGGATTTTGTCTATGAGCACGTCTTTGTCTACTACACCATGAAGCAGTGGGGCCAGAAGCCCGAGGACATCGACCCCAACACCACCGCCCGGGTACCTGTGTTTTTGAGCAGGGACTGCCGCTACTTTCAGGACGCCTACCAGGGAATGCCCCTGAACGGCTATACCCCCATTTTTGAAAATATTTTAGACCACCCCAACATTACGGTGGAGCTGGGGGTGGACGCGGCACGGCGGCTCACCCTGGGCGATACCCTTCTGCTGGACGGAGCGCCCTTTGAAGGCCCGGTCATTTACACCGGCGCTTTGGATGAGCTGTTCTCCTGCCGGTTTGGGCGGCTTCCCTACCGCACTCTGGATTTTGGCTTTGAGACGCTGGAGCAGGACTTTTATCAGACCCATGGCACTGTGAACTATACCATGGACGAGCCCTACACCCGCATCACCGAGTTCAAGCGGCTCACAGGCCAGGTAAAGCCGGGGGTCACCACCATTATGAAGGAGTTCTCCAAGGCCTACACGGCAGCCGAGGGGGAAATCCCCTACTACGCCATCATCAACGCCGAAAATAACGCCCTGTACGGCAAATACGCCGCCCTGGCTGCGGAGTATCCCGGCCTTCACCTGCTGGGACGGCTGGCGGAATACAAATACTACAACATGGACGCCATCGTAGGCCGCGCCCTGGATCTGGCGGACCAACTGTTGGGAGCGTGAATCCCATGGAAAAAATTCTGACCTTTGCCGTCCCCTGCTACAATTCGGCGGCTTATATGGACCACTGCATTGAGACTCTGCTTACCGGAGGGGACGACATTGAAATCATTCTGGTGGACGACGGCTCCACCAAGGATGACACCCCCGCTATCTGCGATGCCTGGGCGGAAAAGCACCCCGACATTATCCGGGTCATCCACCAGGAAAACGGCGGCCACGGAGAGGGCGTCAACCAGGGCATCCGCAACGCTACGGGAATGTACTATAAGGTGGTGGACTCAGACGACTGGCTGGATACGCAGGCCCTTCAAAAAGTTCTGGATAAGCTGCGGGAATGCGCCCGGTGGCCCAAGCCCCTGGACCTGTTCATTGCCAACTACGTCTATGAGCACGTGGAGGACAACACCCAGAAGGTTATGCGCTACCGCAACGTGTTCCCCCAGGACCGGGTATTCACCTGGGAGGAAATGGGCCGGTTCCGGCCCTCCCAATACCTTTTGATGCACTCGGTCATCTACCGCACCCAGCTTTTGCGGGATTGTGGGCTGGAGCTTCCCAAGCACACCTTCTATGTGGACAACATCTTCGTCTACCAGCCCCTTCCCTGGGTGGAGAGCATCTACTACATGGACCTGGACCTCTACCGTTACTTTATCGGCCGGGCGGACCAGTCGGTGAATGAAAAGGTGATGGTAGGCCGGGTGGACCAGCAGGTCCGGGTGACCCGGCAAATGATCGCCCAGACCGATCTTCGCAAGGTGAAGGCCGCCCACCCCAAGCTGGGACGGTATATGCAGAGCTACCTGTCCATGATGATGACCATTTCCTCCATCTTCCTGAACATTGACGGCACGCCGGAAAAGCTGGGCATGAAAACCGAGCTGTGGGAATACCTGCGGACAGTGGACCCGGCGCTGCACCACAAGCTGAAGTACCGCGCCCTGTCCACCGTGGGCGCTATCCCCGGCTACCAGGGACGGAAGCTGTCAGTGAAGCTGTACCGGCTGGCACGGAAAATCTATAAGTTTAACTGAATATTGAAAGCCCCCGCAGGTCCCGGTGACCTGCGGGGGCTTTTCCGTTCTCGTCAAAACCTGTTCTTACCGGGCCGCATCCCTTCTGCCTGGGGATATTCCTCCTGGCAGAGCAAATAGAGAAGCTCCAGATCGGCGCTGTGGTCCTCCTCCCGCTCCTCATAGTCCAGCCTTTTCAGCAGGGACCACTGGAAGGTCTCAGGGGCCGCCGTGTAGGCCTTTTGCAGTTCCTTGTTGGGGTAGGAACCCAGCCGGAGCTGAAAGAGGGAGCTGTTATAGTCCGCCTTGGCGTCCTTGGAGATAGCGATCCACATCCTCTCTCCGCTCTGCCAGCATACCACCCCCATATCGGGCTTCCGCTGGTCGTATTGCATTCGCAGCTCCTTTTTCCGGTCGTTGTTCATAGCGATCCCTCCTATACCCTCTTTGGCCCGCACACCCGGAACAGCCCGTGGCGGTTGCAGTAGGCGTAAATCTCCCCGCCCGGCCAGAAGGAGAGCCGGGCCTCCGGTAGCTGCTCAGGGTAGAGCTTCACCAGCTCCATCCGGTCATGGCGGACTTGGGCAATAAAGGAAATATAGTGGTCTTTTCGCATGGGGTGGTCCATGGAAACCAGGGTCTGCAGGTCCCAAACCTCTACGTGGATTTCATGCTCCCCATCGCTCTCCTCCGCCTCCAGAGGCGGCAGGGCCACCCCGCAGCAGTGGAAGGCCCCCTCCCCCATGGCGTGGATCACATTGCCGCACACCGGACAGACGTAGAATTTCCCCCGGAGAGGATTTGCGGACCGGTTCCGGTTGGTGATCTGCTCCCCGGAGAGAAGTTCTGCAACCGACACCCCCAAAGCCAATCCCAGGGGTTCCAGAAGGGATAGGTCGGGAAGGCCCCGGCCTGTCTCCCACTTGCTCACCGTCTTGTCGCTGACCGAGAGCTTGTCGGCAAGCTGCTTTTGGGTATAGTTCTTTTTCTCCCGCAGGGCCTTGATGACCGGCCCCGTTACATAGCTGTTCATCGTTGATCTCTCCTTTTGGATTTGAAAACAGCATAGCAAAAAATAGAGGATATAGCAACCTACGGAACGTAGGGCGGAGATACCGCTTGTTTGATAAATGCCAACTCGTGATTGCGGAAAACGTTTTTTTACGGGCGGCAACCCAATTCAGACAAGAGACATCACCAGCCCCAGGGGAATCAAAAAAGCCCCAAGCCCCATCTCTCCCAAGACCTCCGGAGTAAAGACCCACAAAATCAGCAGGAACAGTCCCAGCCAGCCCAGAAGCAGAAACAAGACCAACAACTTGGCAACAAAGGGTTTCCTTGTCTGAAGGACCATAGCCAGAACGGTCATCAGGACCAGGAGAAGGGAGAAGTAGGGCAAAGGGGAATTTTCCAGAATCTCAAACAGGGGGCGTTCAGGCTCAAAGGGGAGAAAAAAGCCTGTCAGGGTGATAAAGCCGCCCAGCAGACTGATCCATTCTTTTCTTTGCTCTTTCATTTTCTTCTCCCCTTTCAAGTCGTATTTCAATTTTAATATCGAATTATCCACGTGTCAAGCCGTATATTTGCTTACAACCTGTGTATATTATGTTCACGCCCTTTATTATAAAGACAAAGGGAGGTGGGCGTATATGGAACTGGACTATAAGGAAATCGGTAGACGAATTGCCCGCCGCAGAAAGCAGTTGGGTCTAACGCAGGAAGAAACCGAGGAGAAAGCTGGTCTGGGTCAAAAATATCTCTCCAGCATTGAACGCAGTATCTCCATCCCCTCCACCGAAACCATTATGCGCCTGGCCCTCGCCCTGGATACTACCCCCGATGAATTTCTGGTAGGCACCGCCCGCCGGCAAGATGAGCGTTGGAAGGACGTGGCGGAACAGCTCCGCCCCCTGAACGAAAAACAGCTCAAGCTCATTGAAAGCCTCATTCCCTGGGCCGCTGAACAGGAATAAAAAAGGCCGTCACCTTTTGGGTGACGGCCTTTTTTCATTTTTTCAGCAAAACCCTGCCCCGCTCCAGTAGTTTTATGTAAACTTCATCCATCTGCCATTCATTGGTCAGCTCCAGGAGCCTCTCCGCCGGGAGCCAGGCCACCTTGGTGTTCTCCCCCTCCCGGACGGTAAGGGGGCCGTCCCGGTCGGCGGTGAGCAGATAGGACACATTTAAATGCTGGTGAGCGCAGACATATTCTCCCCGCTTCACATGGCCCCAAACCGGCAAAATCTCCACCGAGGCAATGGCGGTGGAGAGAGGCACGACGTGCTCCGCCCCCGTCTCCTCCCGGGCTTCCCGGAGGGCCACCGAGAGAAGGTCGGGCTCCCCATCGGCATGGCCTCCCGTCCAGGCCCACACCTTGAAAATATTGTGATGGGCCATGAGCACCCATTCCCCGTCCCGGCTGAGGATAAAGCCGGAGGCGGTAATGTGGGCGATGGGGTTTTGCCGGGTCAGGATGGTATCGGGAAAGCGGCTGATATACTCCAAAATCTGCCTTTGGTCGGCCTCCTCGGCCTGGGTCTGTGGCTCAAAGGCGGCAATATCGTCAAAATACATCAGTTCACCCTCTGGTATGTCACATATTGAAAGGATATTCCCTTTTCCTCCAAAGGCTCCTCCTTCCGGACCACCCGCCAGCCCGGGTCCCCGTCCAGGTTGGGGAACCATGCGTCGGCGGGAAAGGAGGCGGAAATTTGGGTGATATAAACGGTATCGCAGTGGGACAGCAAGGCCCGGTAGACGCTCTCGCCCCCGATGACAAAGCTGTCCTCCGGAGCCTGGGCAAGAAGGCTTTCCATATCCCGGTACACCTCCGCCCCCTCCGCCTGAAAGGCCGGGTCGCGGGATAAGATGAGATTCCTTCTCCCCTTCAGCGGCCGCCCGCCGGGGAAGGTGGCCAGGGTTTTACGGCCCAAAATCACCGGATGGCCCGTGGTCAGCTCCTTAAACCGCTTCAAATCGGCGGAAATATAACACAGCTGGTCCCCGTCCTTCCCGATGGCCCAGTTTTGGTCCACCGCTGCAATGGCGTTCATGGCTCTCCCTCCCGGCTGCTACCGTTTGTTTATACTGCTACGGGGATTTTCCCCTCCAGCTCATGGTATTGATACCCCTCCACCGTGAAGCTGGACTTGGTGAAGGCATAGAAATCGGTGACCTCCGGGTCCAGACGCACCGTGGGCGCAGCGTAGGGCTCCCGCTTCAAAAGCTCCTCCACCACGGGCACATGGCGGTCATAGATGTGGGCGTCCGCGATCACGTGGACCAGCTCACCGGGGACCAGGCCGGAGACCTGAGCCATCATCATCAGAAGGGCGGCGTACTGCATCACGTTCCAGCCGTTGGCGGTGAGCATATCCTGGCTGCGCTGGTTCAAAATGCCGTTGAGAACGTTCCCCGACACGTTAAAGGTCATGGAGTAGGCGCAGGGCTGGAGGTTCATCTCCTTCAGGTCGTGGTGGTTGAAGATGTTCGTTACGATCCGCCGGGAGGCGGGGTTGTTCTTCAGGGTGTGCAGCACCCAGTCCACCTGGTCCATCTTCCCCTCCGGGAAGTCGTACTTTACCCCCAACTGGTAGCCATAAGCCTTGCCGATGGAGCCTGTCTCGTCAGCCCAGGCGTCCCAGACGTGACTGGAGAGCTCGTGAATGTCATTGGACTTCTTCTGCCAAATCCAAAAAAGCTCGTCGAGAGCGCTTTTCAGGTATTGCCGGCGAACCGTGAGGATGGGAAATTCTTCCCGCAGGTCATAGCGGTTCACCACCCCAAACAGCTTCACCGTATGGGCGGGAGAGCCATCCTCCCACTTAGGGCGGACAGGCAGGCCGGTGTCCCAGACTCCTTTGGCGAGGATGTCCCGGCAGTTTTGCAGAAAGATTTCATCGGCACGGCTCATGGCAGTCGCTCCTTTTCTTGTTTCTACCCCTTATCATACCAGACCGGAGGCCCGGTTGCAAGAAAAGCAGGCAAAAATGAAGGAGCGGCTGTCTCCAGCCGCCCCTCTGCCGGGAAGGTCAACCATTTCTCCCTATCCCGCCTTGCCCGCCGCCTCCACAGCCGGCTTCTCCTCCCGGTCCTGGGGCTTTTGGATGACCCCGGAGCGAAACAGGGCCAGCTTGGCGCAGGCCGGACCGATCAGCTCATAGAGCACCGAGGAGGCCAGGATAATGGTCATCAGCAGACTCCCGTAATTTGCCGGCAGGATGCGGCGGCCCAGATGGGCAAGGCCGATGGCAACCCCAGCCTGGGGCACCAGGGCAAACCCCAGCCAATCCCGGCTGGGCTTATCCATCCCTGTAGCGGCGCAGCCCAGCCACGCCCCAGCATATTTGCCCACGATACGAACCAGAAAATAGACCACGCCGACGCTGCCAAAGACGGACAAAGCCCCCACATCCAGGTTCATTCCCGACACCACGAAAAACAGGGACAAAACAGGCGGCTTAAAGGCGTTGATCTGGCGGTAAATCACCTTGTCGTGGGTCACATTGATGTAGACCGCTCCAAAAACCATGCAGCTCAAAAGAGGGGAAACCTCCAGCGCGGTGCATATCCCACTGAGCCCCAACAGCATGGCAATGGCCAGAATCAGCCGGTTGTCGGTGCTCCGCCCGTGGGCCAAAAGGCGGCTGAGAATAAAGGCAAAGACTGCTCCCAGCAGCATCATGGCTCCATTGTAGAGGAGGGGCAGCAGCACCGTCTCTACCCGGACGGCTCCCCCGGCGGAGACCACCGTAGAGGCCACGCTGAACACCAGAAGGCACACCACGTCGTCAAAGGCCACCACCTGCAAAAGAAGGTTCACAAAGGGGCCCCGGGCATGGTACTGGTCAATGGTCATCATGGTGCTGGCCGGGGCAGTGGCTGTGGCAATGGCCCCCAGCAGCAGGGAAAAGGGCGGGTCCAGGTGAAACACCAGCATCATAACGGCGGTCACCAGCACCCCTGCCAGCAGGCTCTCCAGAAGGGTAATGACCACTACCTTTCCCCCCGCTTCCCGCAGGACCTCCCGCTTAAAAAACTTTCCTACGCCAAAAGCAATAAAGGCCAAGGCAATGTCGCTGACAAAATCCATGCCGGCTACCGTCTCCTGGGGCACCAGCCCCAGAACTCCCGGCCCGATGAGGATGCCCGCCATAATATAACCGCTGACGTTGGGCAGATGGAGCCGCTTGGTCACACGGGTCATGAGAAATCCGGCAAGTAAAATAATGGCGACAGACAGCATGACTACCGCCTGCCGGGGCAGTCCCAGTTCCCAGTGAAGCATGGCAAAGGCCTCCTTTCCTCTTTTTGAAAAAAGCCTTGCGATTCAATATGCCATATGATACACTAAAGTCCTATAAATGCAAATTATTATTTTTAACGTATCAATAAATTTTTGGAATGAGGCGAGGCTATGCTGGACCATCGAATCATCACCCTGCTCACCGTCTGCGAGCAGGGGAGCTTTACCGCCGCGGCAGAGGCCCTGTCCCTGACCCAGCCGGCGGTGAGCCACCACATCCGCCAGCTAGAGGAGGATTGGGGCATCCGCATTTTTCACCGGAAGCGGGGAACCCTTCTGCCAACAGAGAGCGGAAAAATTGCCATCAAGTACGCCAGAAGGGCGGCGGCCATGAACGACAATTTCCGCCGGGAATTGGCCGATGCCAGCCGAAATATCACCTCCCTCCGGGTAGGCATCACCCAGACCGCCGAGAGCGGCGTTGCCGCCCAGGTCCTGGCCAAATACAGCGCCGATCATGAGGGCGTAAACATAATGATTTTTACCGAAACCATAAATAATCTTTATACAATGCTCACCGATTACCAGATCGACCTGGCCATTGTGGACGCCCGGGTCAACGACCCCGGCATCCATTCGGTCATGCTGGACACCGACTATCTGGTCTGCGTCATGTCCAACAACAACCCCCTGGCTAAGCGGAGTATGGTGACCCTGGACGACCTGAAACGGGAGCGGATGATCCTCCGGCTGCCCGATTCCGACACCCGGAACCTGTTTGTCTCCAATTTGGAAAGCCTGGGATTGGACATTGAGGACTTTGACGTCATGTTGGAGGTAGACAACATTGCCACCATCAAGGACCTGGTCCGCAAGGACATGGGAGTGTCTATTCTGGCCCGCTCGGCCTGTATGAACGAACTGCGAAAGGGCAAGCTCACCGTTTTGCCCATCGAAAACCTGAGCATGGTCCGGGAGACAAACCTCCTCTATTTGCGGGACTTTGAGCACACCGACATTCTCCGGGACCTGACCAAGCTCTACGGCGAAATGACCCGCCTTTACCAATAAAAAAGGACGCTTCGGAAAACTCCCGAAGCGTCCTTTTTTATTCTTTATCCCAATTTTCTTTCGTATTCCCGGTGATATAATCCGGAGGTTTGCTGTATGTTTGTGGTTTTACACTTTCTTCCGTGTCAGGAAAATTCCCATGACCGTTCCGATAAAGACGACCGGCGCTGTTCTGACAAACAGCCATTCAAGTGAGTGGAACGCCACTCCAAGAACAGCGGTTTCAGGATCTCGGTAATCCCAGCCCAGATAAGGACTTTCCAGCGCATATAAAACCGCAAAAACTGCCGCTATGACGACGCACAATATAATAAGAAGCAAATGCAGAATCCGCTTTCTTGATATTTTTCTTTGTGCGAGCTGCAAGTTTATTACCTCCAGTTTTGCGGAAATCACCTTTAGGTCATCAACTTCCGTCTCCATGACGTTTTCTCCCAGCAGTGTGCTCACAGGTGTTTCAAGCGCTTCCGATATGGAGAGCAGCATGTCGGAATCGGGAACCGACAAGCCTTGCTCCCATTTGGAAACCGTTTGCCGTACCACATTCAGCTTAACGGCAAGCTCTTGCTGGGAAAGCCCTTTTGTTTTTCGGATTGCTTTTATATTTTCATTGAGCATGAGGGGCAGCCTCCTTTTTTGGGTTGTCGGCACTATTATAGGCGGAACTGCCCGTTGCCACAAGCAACGCAAATTAACATTGCCTGTTTCTCTGCCGAGTGGTTAAAAAAAGTATGCGCGGCAGGGGTAACACGAAGCTGAGAAGCTGAATTGGGATTATTCTTTTTCCAAGCTCCAAATGTGCCGGTCCCACCGGGCGGGCAGGCAGCTCAGCGCCCCAAAGGCTCCGATCACCAGGAAGAAAAGGGCCGCTCCCGCTCCCTTCCCCGTTCCAAAAACGGCGCACAGCATCCCCGCCGGGTTTTGGCGGGCCATGAAAGGCTCAAAGACCCTGTCCACCAAAATCCCTCCCAGGAAATAGCCCAGAGGGATGGTAAAAAATTGCAGGGTATTCCGGGCGGAGTAGACCCGGCCCTGCATTTCCACGGGGATGCTCAGCCGCAGGAGGGCGTCCAGGTTGGCGTTCATCACCGGGATCAAGAGCCACCCCAAAACCGCCCCTGCACACCACACAGGCAGACCCCGGCCCAGGGCCAGCAGGAAATTCTCTGTGCTCATGGAGAAAAGAAGGCTGTTGCAAATGACCCGCACCCGGCTTTTGGGAGCGGGCATTGCCGCCGCCAGAAGCCCTCCCGTCAGGGAGGCCGCCCCGGCGAAGGTCTCCACCAGCCCCAAGGTCCGCTCCCCACCCTTGGGGATGAGCAGAGCGGGCAGGGCGGCCTGAAACATGGAGGCCGTCAGGTTAATGACTGCCAGAAACAGGATCACATCCAGCACACCCCGGTGGTCCCAAAGGTAGGTAAGGCCGCTTTTTGCGGCTGTCAATACCGGCTCTGCCTTCTCCGCCCTCCTCTCCTGTTGGGGAAATCGAATGAGCAGCAGGGCCAAAGCCGCAATGGCAAAGGTTCCCAGGTCAAACCAGATCACCGCCCCCAGGCCCAAAAGGCCATAGAGCGCGGCGGCACACATGGGGGTAAGGAGACTCACCAGAGAATGGGAAAAGGCCCGCAGGCCCCCCACCCGCTGATAGTGCTCCTTGGGGGTCAGCAGGCTCACCGCCACGTCGGAGGCGGGCTGCTGCACCGTGTTCATCAGGCCGCTCAAGGCGTTGACAACATACAGGTGCCACACCCGAAGTGCC
Source organism: uncultured Pseudoflavonifractor sp. (assembly GCA_947383685.1). GTDB lineage: Bacteria > Bacillota > Clostridia > Oscillospirales > Oscillospiraceae > Vermiculatibacterium. The sequence continues at coordinate 2,380 of CANDEE010000048.1, read as the reverse complement.
CCCAAGCGCCACAGCCCCAGCACCGCCAGGGTACACACCGCCGCCAGGGTATCGCAGGCCAGCATGGTTCGTTTCTTATCCCAGCGGTCGCTGAGAGCCCCGGCAAAAATACTGAGAAGCACGTATGGGGCATAGGCGCAGATGGTCAAAAGGGCAGTGGTGAGGGCGGAACCATACTGGCTGTACGACCACAGCACCAGGGCAAAGCCCGTCATGGCACTGCCCAACTGGGACAGGGCCTGGGTAAACCAGAGAATCAGTAAATCTTTACAGTCGGACAAAAATGTATGGTGAAACATAACTTTGCTCCTTCTTCATTTTAAAATAGAATGAAAGCGCAAAGCCTGGGGACCAGCGGTCTATTTTGCTCCGATACAAGGCGTCCCTCAGACCTTGCGCGGAGCGAAAACAATGCAGAGGGGCATTGCGGGCATAAAAACACTCCCTTGGACAATATTCCGGGGCATCCCCGGTGAGGGTATCATAGCACAGGCAGAAACGCTCCGCAAGAGTTCTCCTCATCTTGACAGTCCCAAAACGGAATACTATAATAAAACCGCTTTGGAGCTATTCCATAAAAATTTCCAAAAGGGAGTGTTTATTAATGCTGGACAAAAAGGTTGTCGAACTTCTCAACGATCAGGTCAATAAGGAGATGTATTCCGCCTATCTCTACCTGGACTTCTCCAACTACTTCAAGCACATTGGACTGGACGGCTTTGCCAACTGGTACGAGGTACAGGCCAAGGAGGAAATGGATCACGCCATGCTCTTTGTGAAGTACCTTCAGAACAACAATGTTGCCGTAGAGCTTGCCGCCATCGCCAAGCCCGATGTGGCTCTCACCGACACCATGACCGTGCTGAAGGCCGGCCTGAAACACGAGGAGTATGTCACCAGCCTTATCCACGCCATCTATGGGGCCGCCCAGAAGGCGGGCGACTTCCGCACCACCCAGTTCCTGGACTGGTTCGTAAAGGAACAGGGCGAGGAGGAGGTCAACGCCAACGATATGATCTCTAAAATGGAGCTTTTCGGCGGCGACGCCCGGGCCTTGTACCTGCTGGATAGCGAGCTGAAAGCCCGCGCCTATTCCGCCCCCTCCCTGGTACTGTAAGACACCAAAAGAAAACGGCGTTCCGGTTTCCTGTATTGCGGGAGTACCCCTTCTTACAAATAGTAAGAGCCATCCACTTTCCGGATGGTTCTTATTGTTTTGGGCAGGACATTGATAACAGATTTCCGCTGTGCTATCATTTTATTATCGGCAAATTTCCATTTGTGGAGGAAAAAAATGATACTTGAAACAGAACGATTATATTTGCGGGAGCTAACTGAAGCCGATTTTGACTCTTTATGTGAGATTTTACAGGATAAAGAGACAATGTACGCATATGAAGGCGCATTCAGTGATTATGAAGTACGGGAATGGCTAGATAGGCAAATTTTCCGTTATCATCAATGGAATTTCGGTTTATGGGCTGTCATTCTGAAAGAAAACAATAAACTGATCGGTCAATGCGGGCTTACGATGCAGCCGTGGAAAGAATCAGAAGTTCTTGAAATCGGCTATCTTTTTAATAGAGCCTATTGGCATAAAGGATTCGCCACAGAGGCGGCCAGGGCTTGTAAAAAATATGCTTTTGAAGTACTGCAGGCAGAAGAAGTTTGCTCCATCATCAGGGACACAAATATTCCCTCGCAAAATGTAGCCCTCAGAAATGAAATGGTAAAAACAGATGCCTGGATAAAGCATTATAAAGGCGTAGATATGCCCCATGATCGGTATGTGGCACAGCGTTGACAATTTCCCATTGTCAGGGCAAAAATAAACACAGAGGGACAGCTTCCATTCGCTGTCCCTCTGTGTTTTCTATCGTGTACTTTTCTCTCAGCAGACCTTTACCGTCCAGCCGTAGGGATCGGGCTGGGTGCCCCACTGGATGCCCGTCAGGGTGTCGTAGAGCTTCTGGGTCAGCGTACCGATCTTGCCGCCGCTGACGGTAATGTGCTTACCCTCCCAGCCCATCTCACCGATGGGAGAGACTACGGCGGCGGTGCCGGTGCCCCAGGCCTCGTCCAGCTTGCCCGCCTCGGCGGCGTCAAAGAGCTCCTGGGCGGTGATGAGCCGCTCCTCCACCGGAATGCCCCAGCTCTTGATGAGCTCAATGCAGCTTTTCCGGGTAATACCGGGAAGGACGGAGCCGGTGAGCCTGGGGGTAATGACCGTGCCGTCCACCTGGAACATCACGTTCATGGAGCCCACTTCCTCGATATACTTCCGCTCCACGCCGTCCAGCCAGAGGACCTGGGCGTAGCCCTTCTCCTCGGCCCGCTCGCCGGCCCGGATGGAGGCGGCGTAGTTGCCGCCGCACTTGGT
>CANDEE010000047.1 GCA_947383685.1 uncultured Pseudoflavonifractor sp. | reverse complement strand
CCCACATCTACCCCCTCAACTACACTCTTTCCCTACACGACGCTCTTCCGATCTGAGAATCCATAGAGACAGAACAATTCAATGGCTCATGCTTTCCTCGGGCTGCAGCTTTTACAGCTGAATAAACCCGATTTCGAATGCAGACCTCCGCATAGGTACGAAACACAGCTTCCTTCTCTGGGCGAAAGCTACGAACAGCGGAAAGTAAGCCAATCATCCCTTCCTGAATCAGATCCTCGCTGTCTCCTCCCGCCAAAAAATAGGGTCGGGCACATACCCGCACCAAACGACTGTACCGGGTAGCTAGACATTCTTCTGCCTCCCGGTTGCCAGAAGCGGCTAATGAGCACAGTATCTCGTCAGATTGTTTTGAAAAAGGCCCCATAACATATATTCCTTTATACTATATAACAGATAATCCGCCGTTTGTCAATAGAATGTATGCAAGTTATAGTAAAAATTTGGGGGATATTACAGTTTTTTTATGAGATTCGCCAATTTCTCAGCCGTACTCATGGCGGTCTGCTCCTTTTTGGCCTCCACCATCACTCGAACCAGAGGCTCGGTACCAGAGGGCCGCACCAATACCCGCCCCGCATCGGCAAGCTCAGTCTCCGCAAGGGCGATTGCCTCTTTCAAGGACTGGGATGCCATGATTTCCTCTTTCTTTTCCTTGCTGTTTACCGTCACGTTCAACAGTACCTGGGGATAGCGGCAGCACATGGATGACAGCTCAGAGGCTCGCTTGCCCGATTTGTGCACTACGGCTAAGAGTTGGAGCGCTGTCAGTTCCCCATCGCCGGTGGTAGCAAACCGGCGGAAGATGGTATGGCCCGATTGCTCACCGCCCAGGACATAACCACCCCGCTCCATTTCCTCCAGCACATTTCGATCCCCCACCGCAGTACAAATCAAATTGAATCCGTGCTCCTTGGCGAAAATACGAAAGCCTAGATTGCTCATAACCGTAGCAACCAACGTCTTCTCTGCCAACTGCCCCCTACTGTCCAGGTCTGCGCCACAAATTGCTAAGACTTGATCGCCGTCAATAAGCTCCCCTTTGTCGTCTACCGCCAGACAACGGTCTGCGTCCCCATCAAAGGCAATCCCCATATCATAATTCCCCGCCGCCACCATGGCAGACAAATGGTCAATATGGGTGGAGCCGCAATCCTTATTAATATTGACGCCGTTGGGGTCGGCGTTAATAATGTCACTCTGAAGCTTTGGAAACCGATCAAAAAGTTTTCCTGCCGTCGCAGAGGCGGCGCCATTGGCGCAGTCTATCAAAATCCTCATTCCTGCAAGGTCAGTATCAACGGTAGATACCAGATGCTCAACGTAAGCCTCCGCTCCATGCTGATCCAAATAGGTTACCTTCCCAATGTCCGCTCCTTTACAAAGAGTGGGCTTTTCGTTAAAAAGCACAATGTCTTCAATTTTATTTTCTAACACATCAGACAGCTTAAAGCCCTGGCCATTAAATATCTTGATGCCGTTATGCTCAAAGGGATTATGGGAAGCGGAAATGACAATACCGGCATCCGCCTTGTTTGCCACAGTCAGAAATGCCACAGCCGGCGTGGGTATAACGCCCAAGTGCAGCACATCCGCTCCAGCAGAACACAGACCCGCAATCAAAGCTCCCTCCAGCAGGTCGGAGGAAATACGGGTATCCTTTCCAATAGCAACTAAAGGCTTTTTCTTTCCTGTATCCTGAGCCAGTACCCGGGCTGCGGCACAGCCCACCTCAAAGGCCAGATCAGCGTTGAGATTCTCATTTACAACTCCGCGAATACCGTCTGTTCCAAACAGTTTTCCCATAATATACAGCATCCCCTTTCATTTTTTGCTCTCAGAAAGTCATCTGCTCCATCCCCAAAAACTTAATCCCTAAATGGTCGTATGCCTTAGCGGTGACACACCGCCCTCTAGGCGTCCGAGTGAGAAACCCAAGCTGCATTAAATAAGGCTCGTATACGTCCTCCAGAGTTACCGCTTCCTCATTGATGGTGGCGGCCAAAGTTTCCAGGCCCACAGGCCCACCCCGATAGTTTTCGATGATGCTGGTAAGCATCCGGCGGTCCACCGCATCCAGGCCCAGATGGTCTACCTCCAATGCAGACAGTGCCTCATCAGCCACGTTTTGGGTTATTACTCCGCCCGCCCGAACTTGGGCGAAATCCCGAACCCGGCGGAGCATCCGGTTGGCAATCCGAGGCGTACCCCGACTTCGTCTGGCAATCTCCATAGCGCCGTCACCCTCTATGGGAACCTCCAAAATCCCTGCCGAGCGGGAAACAATTTTCGCCAGTTCTTCCGGAGTATAGAGTTCCAACCGCAGGGTAACCCCAAACCGATCCCGCAAAGGAGCAGAAAGCTGTCCAGCCCGCGTGGTAGCCCCAATTAGAGTAAACTTGGGCAAATCCAACCGAATGGAGTTAGCCGAAGGCCCTTTGCCTATAATGATATCAATGGCATAGTCCTCCATGGCGGGATAGAGGATTTCCTCTACCTGTCGGTTCAATCGGTGGATTTCATCTACAAAAAGAATATCGTTCTCGTTTAAGTTCGTCAGCAGAGCCGCCAAATCCCCCGGCTTCTCAATGGCAGGACCGGAGGTAATACGGATATTGACTCCCATCTCTCCGGCAATGATACCTGCCAAAGTGGTCTTGCCTAACCCCGGGGGACCATGAAGCAGCACATGGTCCAAGGACTCTTGTCTCATTTTAGCAGCCTGAATAAAAATCTCCAAGTTTCCTTTTGCCTTCTCCTGGCCGATATATTCCACCAAGGTCTTTGGCCGCAAGGAACCCTCATTTTCATCCTCCCGCAGGAGAGACGTAGCAACCAGCGGCTCCTCGGTCTCAAAACCGTTTTCAGAAAAGTCGATGCTCAAAGGCTCACTTCCTTTTTCTCCTGCATCTCCATACAGGATTCTATCTTACTAATCCATCCACCAACTCAACTAATTTGTCTAGAAATGCTTCCTCGCCCCATGTGTTGAGTTTAAGAAAAACTGCTTGACTACCGCCCGAGGTGATAGCAGACAAAAACAGGCTCTCCCCTTTTCCTACCAAGGTCAGGTTTAAACTCACCCGGTTGCTTCCGGCGTAGCTGTACCGCTCATAGACCCGGACGGCACAACAAACCTCTCCGCTGACATAATCACTGCCATCCTCATAGGAAGCTGAGGCACTGCCTTCCAAAATGCCATCGTGGAGATAGGTCAGAATATGATTGAAGTCACCTCTTAGATGACACTCGTATTTCGCCATTTACTTCACCATCTTTTTTAGAGCCTGCTTAATAATCTGTTCCAAAGTCAAACTATCCAGGTCAATCCCTTTCAAGGCAAGGCCAATTTCACTCTGAGAATATCCAAGCACAGCCAGAGCCGCGGAGGCCTCGCTGACCTTGTTTTCCGGAATAAGGGTAATTCCCGTTCCGCCATACGCCTCTCCAGAAACACCGCCAAGCTGTCCCTTTGCCAGCTTATCCTTCAGTTCCAAAATAATCCTCTGAGCAATCTTTTTTCCAATACCGGGAGCTGTGGTCAACGCTTTCTCGTCCCCGGTAATGATGGACATGGCAAGCCGCTCCGGAGGGGCGGAAGACAGGATAGACAGGGCTGCCTTAGGGCCTACGCCAGAAACACCGATGAGCAGCTCAAAGCATTTCAGCTCCTCCTCAGTTGCAAATCCGTAAAGCTCCATGGCGTCTTCCCGAACATTAAGATGTGTATAGAGCTTCCCAGGTTTTCCCACTGTCAAAGCCCCCAGGGTCACATTGGTGGTCCGGCAGGCGTAGCCAACCCCACCACAGTCAATGACCGCCAGATAAGGGGCAATGTGTGCCACTACTCCATTCACATAATAAAACATAAATTTCACTCCTATTTACCGGGATGCTTTACCGCATATCGTCCGCTGCCTGGACGTGCGGCGTTGGGGGCTTGGAGCCGGGACGTAAAGGACCGGGCGTGACAGAGGGCGATAGCCACCGCATCGGCAGCGTCATCAGGTTTTGGAACAGCCTTCAACTGCAGAAGCCGTTTCACCATATCCATGATCTGCCGTTTCTCCGCCCTGCCATAGCCAGTGATGGCCATCTTGACTTCCGAAGGACTGTACTCAAAGATGGGAACCCCCGCCCGTTCCGCCGCCGCCAGGATAACACCTCTGGCCTGAGCCACACTGATACCGGTTGTCACATTGTTATTGAAAAATAGTTCTTCAATAGCCATTGCGTCGGGATGAAAGGTGTCTAAAAGTTGGGCCATGTCATTTTCAATCTGCAAAAGCCGGGTAGGCAGAGGAAGCCCCGCTTGGGTGGTGATCGCCCCACAAGACAGAAGGCTCTGCTTCCCTGGTTCGGAGCTGAGAAGGCCAAAGCCCACAATGGCAAAGCCAGGATCGATACCAAGGATAACCATATCCCGCTCCCTCCTTTGCCTATAGATAATTTATTGTACCATTTCTTTCTTCTATTCGCAACAAAAACAACAGCGCCGCAAGGATATTTTTCCTCACGGCGCTTTCTTTTTTTGAAAATAGACCCGATCCTTCAGTTGTCTTCCATCCTCATAGACGGGATGATCATAATGCCGTAAAAAGTAGTCCTTTTCCCTGCCAAACTCCTGAAAACCCAACGCCTGATAAAAGTTAAGAGTAGAAGGGCTGTCCCCTGTACCAAGCTGAAGAATCTCCATATCGGGATAATGGGTCCAGACAAACTCCACCACGGCTCGTCCAAGTCCTTGCCGCTGATACTCCGGAGCTACGGCAATATTTTGCAGCTCATAAAGCCTTGGTTTCTCCTGAGTTACCACAGCTACTGCCCTGGCTATTCCGCTTTGTTTCAAAACAAACAACTCACCCCGATCCAGATAGCCTTCTATTAAGGCTTCCTGCTCGTCGCCCAGCAGAAGAAGCGGCATATATTTCCGCTTGCCCTCAGTCACTTGACAAATGCACCCGTCAACTTTCATGGTCAGAGGTATGAAACTGCTTCAAATTACCGATTTTCAAGCTCCGTCGATCCAACTCCTTCATAACGGCGGACAAAGGAATGTCCTGATCCACCATCATTACCATCAGATGATAAATGAGGTCGGAAATCTCTCCCACCGTGTCCTCCTGCACTCCGTTTTTTGCGGCAATAATGGTTTCGGCACACTCCTCCCCCACTTTTTTCAATATTTTATCCAGGCCCCTTTCAAAAAGGTAACAGGTATAGGAACCCTCCCGGGGGGTAGTCCGGCGGTCTAAAATCACCTGATAAAGCCGCTGCAAGGTATCATTCATCATCATTTTCCTCCCATATGGTATTAAAAAAGCAGGAATTCGCCCCAGTATGGCAGGTGGGACCCATGGGGTCGCAAAGATAGAGCATAGTATCGGTATCACAGTCAGTGACTACCTTTTTTATGTGGAGAAAGTGGCCTGAACTCTCCCCTTTATTCCACAGCTTTTCCCGGCTGCGAGACCAAAACCAAGCGGTCTTGGTGCTTAGCGTCAACTCCACGGCCTCTTTGTTGGTAAAGCCCAGCATCAAAATATCCTTGGTCTGCCAATGCTGGATGATTACCGGGATCAGGTCAGATTTTTGAAATAGCAAGTCTAAATCAAACAATACCGTTTCCTCCTTACCGCACCGGAATATCCCGAGCTCTTAGGAACTCTTTAACCTGGGGAACGCTTAGTTCTCCAAAGTGGAACAGCGAGGCCGCAAGAGCCGCGTCACAGTCCGTTTCCTCAAACACTTCCCCGAAATGCTCCAAGCAGCCGCAACCACCGGAGGCAATGACAGGAATAGAAACCGCTTTTGTGACTGCCCTTGTCAGTGGCAGGTCAAACCCCGCCTTTGTTCCATCGGCATCCATGGACGTAAGTAAGATTTCTCCTGCTCCAAGCCTCTGGCCTTCCTTCGCCCACTCGACCGCATCTAGACCAGTAGGCGTGCGTCCTCCGGCAGTAACCACCTCCCAAGTCCCGTCTCCCCTGCCTCGGGCGTCAATAGCCAACACCACACATTGCGAACCAAACCGTTCCGCCGCCCTTGTGATAAGCGTTGGATCCTTAACTGCGGCAGAGTTTACCGAAATTTTATCCGCGCCAGCCCACAGAAGCCGTTGGAAGTCCTCCAACGTACGGATACCACCTCCTACGGTCAGCGGCACAAAAACCTGAGCCGCAGTCCGCTCTACCACATCCGCCACTGTGTCGCGGGCATCACTGGTAGCGGTAATATCCAGAAATACGATTTCATCTGCCCCTTGGTCTGAATAGTATTTCGCTAGTTCCACCGGGTCTCCGGCATCCCGGATATTGACAAAATGAATCCCTTTTACCACCCTGCCATCCCGTACATCCAGACAGGGAATAATGCGCTTGGCTAACACGACGGCTCCACCTCCCGCACCGCTTGGGACAAATCCACAGTCCCGGCATAGTACGCCTTACCGATTATAGCCCCATAAAGCCCCATAGCAGCCAGCTTCCGAATGTCTTGATTATTGGACACGCCCCCGGAGGCAACAATCTGTCCAGAATAATTTTCTTGCAACGCCTTAAGATGAACAAAAGAGGGGCCAGACAACATTCCATCCGTAGCAATATCTGTAAAGATAATTGTCTTTACGCCAATATCTTCCATTTTTTTCACAAATTTCAGATAATCCAACCCCGAGGAGCGCTCCCAGCCGGTGGTTTTTACAATACCGTCCAAAATGTCAATCCCCACAGCGATACGCTCTCCGTATCGTTTGACAGCAGTACAAACAAAATCCGGGTCGCTGACAGCAGCAGACCCAATAACAACACGCTCCACTCCCAAGGAGAATACCTCCCCTACGTCAGTCATGGAACGAATTCCTCCTCCTAACTCCACCTTCAGACCAGAGTCCGCCGCTACCTGGGCTACGATTGCGGCGTTTTTCCGCATGCCGTTCCGTGCCCCGTCTAAGTCTACCATGTGGACCCATTTAGCTCCAGCAGCAACAAAGGCTGCGGCAGTATCGGCAGCGCTGTCTGCCACCTGATGGGCCGTATGAAATTCTCCTTTTTTCAGACGGACGCATTTCCCGTCCTTCAGGTCTATGGCCGGCAATACAATCATCGGTTCAACTCCCCAAAGTTTCGTAAGATTTGAAGTCCTCTTTCTCCGCTCTTTTCCGGGTGGAATTGACAACCGAATACGTTTCCCCGGGCCACAGCCGCTACAATTGAAGGTCCGTAATCAGTCCGGGCGGTGACAGTACTTTCATCAGCGGCATAGGCACAAAAGGAGTGGACAAAATAGACGCTTGACCCGTCCTCTAGGCCTTGGAAAATGGGGCTGTTGTTCTGAAGGATCAACCTGTTCCACCCAATATGAGGCAGTTTATAGGTGGTTTCAATGCGGTCCACCTTTCCGGGAATCAGCCCAAGCCCGGAACAGAGACGCACCTCGCTTCCTGTCTCAAAAAGGAGCTGCATCCCCAGGCATATACCCAAAATAGGCTTTTTCTCAGCCTGGATAGTGAGTTCGCTATCCAGACCTGTTCTGCGTAGTTTTTCTGCCGCATCAGGAAATGCTCCAACTCCCGGCAAAATAATAGCGTCAGCCAGCTCCAATTCTCCAGGCTCGCCGGTAATATATGTATTAAGACCCAGGTATTTCATGGCGTTAACCACACTTTTCAGATTGCCCACGCCGTAATCAACAATGGCAGTATACCCCATCATAGAACACCCTTCGTGGAGGTGATTCCTGTCCCCGTCACCCGCACCGCGTCCCGAACCGCCACACCCAGCGCCTTAAACATAGCCTCAGTTATGTGGTGGGCATTCTTTCCCGAAAGAGCTTTTAGATGTAAAGTTAAACCGCTATTCACAGCAAAGGCCCGCATAAATTCTTCCGTAAGGCAAGAATCATATGTCCCTATCATACTCTGCGGCATTTCAGCGTCAAAAGCCAGAAAGGGACGGTTGGAAAAATCTAACGCAACAAGGCACAGCGCCTCATCCATAGGAATATAAGCCGAGGCAAAGCGGCGGATTCCCTTTCTGTCGCCCAGGGCCTCCCTTACGGCTTGTCCAAGGCATATTCCCACATCTTCTACCGTATGGTGCCCATCTACCTCTAAGTCTCCTGTAGCTTTCAACGTAAGGCCAATCCCCCCATAGAAAGCAAAAGCATTCAACATGTGGTCAAAAAAGCCAATGTTGGTCTGAATATTGACTGCCCCTCCGTCCAAATCAAGAGACAGGGTAATTTGCGTTTCCTTTGTATTGCGAGTAATTGAAGCTGTACGGGCCATAACTCTTCCTCCTTATTCAAAACGGACTTGGATAGAATTGGCATGCGCAGTAAGCTTTTCGCTCCGGGCCAAAGCAATAATCCGATCCTTTATCGGCTCCAAGGCTGTCCTATCATACTCAATAACGCTCATAGTCTTGATAAAACTTGTCACTGAAAGCGGCGAAAAGAATCGGGCTGTGCCAGAAGTAGGCAACACATGGTTGGGACCGGCCAAATAGTCTCCCAAGGGCTCCGGGGACCAACTCCCCAAGAACACCGCCCCGGCATTTTTAATGTTAGGCAGCAGTGTTTCGGGGTCTTTTGCTACAATTTCCAGATGCTCTGGGGCAATCTCGTTGGCAATGGAAATCACTTGCTTCATATTAGGACAGACGATGGCGCAACCAAAATCCCGAACAGAACTCTCCATAATCTCGGACCGCTCCAGATATCCGGTCTGCCGGACCATCTCTGCATCCACCTCCTCTGCCAACTCCTTGCTAGTAGTCAGCAGGACTGCGGAGGCCAGCTTGTCGTGCTCAGCTTGGGAAAGCAGGTCAGCCGCCACAAATTTGGCGTTTGCGGTTTCATCCGCTACTACCAGCACTTCGGAAGGCCCCGCTACCATGTCAATGTCCAGCTTTCCATAAGCCATCCGCTTCGCCGCAGCCACATAGGCGTTACCAGGTCCTACCAGCTTGTCCACCTTGGGAATAAATCCGGCTCCATAGGTAAACGCTGCCACCGCTTGTGCGCCGCCAACAGCGATAACCCGATCCACGCCAGCAATCCTGGCAGCCGCCAGCACCGCATCGTTCAGGTTATCAGTAGGCGGGGTTACCATGACGATCTCCTCTACCCCCGCCACCTTAGCGGGAACCGCATTCATCAGCACCGAAGAAGGATAAGCCGCCGTACCGCCGGGGACATAGATTCCCACGCGGGTCAGTCCGCGCACTACCCGTCCCACCTTACCGCCGTCGGGAGAGGTCCAGAACCCACTCTCAGGCAACAGCTTCTTATTATAGGCCTGAATATTGGCGGCGGCGTGCTCCAGAGCCGCAATCAACTCCACGGGACAACGGGTATACGCCGCCTCCAAGGTTTCCCGGGAAATTTCGTAGGGAGCCTTTTTGTCAAACTGAAGGCTATACCGCTCAACAGCCGTATACCCTTCCTCCTTTACAGCGTCCATTACTTCTCGAACTGCCGCTTCAATGGCTTGATTCGCCGATGCTGCCCGGTCCCGCATGGCCTGGATAACAGCGGTCTCTTTTTTTCCGTCAGCAAGCACAATGTTTAACATAATTACCTCTCCATTCCGGCTTGACATTTTTCAATAAAATCCAGAACTTCCACCTTTTTCAGCTTCATAGCGGCAGTATTGACAATAAGCCGGGCAGATACAGGAGCCACATCCTCAATGGGAACAAGACCATTCTCCCGCAGAGTAGCTCCGGTCTCCACAATATCCACAATGGCATCTGCCAACCCCAAAATGGGTGCCAGCTCCACCGATCCCTCAATTTTGATGATTTCAACATCCATTCCCTTATCTTCAAAGAACTTCCGTGCTACATTGGGATACTTGCTGGCGATTCTTCGGGTTCGGTAGGTCCCGTAAAAGTCGGTCCCTTCCTTTACAGCCAAGGCAAAGCGGCATTTCCCAAAACCGAGATCCAACACTTCATAAAAAGGACTTTCTCCCCGCTCCAGGATCGTATCCTTGCCTACTACCCCCAAATCGCAGACCCCATGCTCAACGTAGGTGATAACATCCGGAGCTTTTGCCAACACCGCGTCCAACGGATAGTTTGGCAAGCTGTGAACCAACCTCCGCCCTGGAGCTTTTACCGGAGAACAGTCTAACCCAGCTCTCTCCATCAGTTCGACGGTCTTATCCTGAAGCCGCCCCTTGGTAAGGGCCAGTCTTAGGCGGGCACAAGATGCCTGTACAGGAAATTCTCTTGCCACCAAGTCCACATTAACAGCAAAACCAATGGCAGGAGCGGGACGGCCAAAGGCTCCCAGCAAATTGTCGTATCGTCCTCCAGAGAGAACAGGTGCGCCTACCCCCCGTGCATAGCCCCGGAACGTCACACCTGTGTAATAATCAATCTGGTGAACCAGTCCCAGGTCAAATTTGATATATTCTCCACAGCCAGCCCCTTCTAAAGCCTCATAAAGCTTCCGCAAATATGTAAGCTCTGGGCGGGTTCCCACCAGAGTTTCCGCCTCCTCCAGCACCTCCTTACCGCCAAAGAGCTGGGACAGGCGGGAAAGCAAGGCATAGGCGGATTTATTCTCATAGGGTTGAAGAAATTCCTCCAGTGCAGCAAAATGCTTACCTTCAATAAGCTTCCGGGCCTCCTCTATTTTAGAGTCCGGCATGTCCGTCTGTTCTGCCAGGGCCCGAAATAGCCCCGCGTGGCCCAACTCAATATGGAACCCCTTTTGACAAACCGCCTTCAGCGCCTCTACCGCCAAAGACACCGTCTCTACATCGGCTTCTATTCCTCCGGCCCCCAGAAGTTCAATGCCGCATTGAGGGATTTCGCTGCTTCCGCCTCGGTTTGCGGCTCCAGAACGGAAAACGGTTTCGTTATAGTAGAGCCGCTGAGGAAAGGGAGATGACTTCAGCTTGGTAGCCGCTACCCGCGCAATAGGAGCAGTACAGTCGGGCCGCATAACCATCAATTTTCCAGATCGATCCACTATCTTCATCATGGCTTCCTGGGGAATGGGGTTCCCGGACTGTAAGAACAGATCGTAATACTCTATCTCCGGGGTGCTGATCTCCTCATACCCGTTCTTTCGAAAGAGGCGGGTCAATTCTCTCTGCGCACTCCGCAAATCTTTACACTGGGAAAACAGTCGGTCCTGAGTCCCCTCTGGCGTGGTAATAATATTCATATAAAACAGCTCCTTGCTTTTACGCTTTACCACGCTAATATACTACATTATTTAGGCTCTGTCAATAGGAAAAAGACAGGGGATGTCTCCCCTGCCTCTATATCCATATCTAAAAAGCTTACCCACGCAGCTCAATATCGCTGAAGAACTTATCGTGAGTGACCTGAACTGCCCGGTCCGCGTCCTCCAGGTCTACCAGCACGGAGACCTTGATCTCACTGGTAGAAATCATGTGGATGTTGATGCCTGCACTGTAAAGCGCCTCAAACATTCCAGCCGCCACGCCGGGGTTGTTAATCATACCCGCTCCCACAATGGAGACTTTGGCGATGCTGTCGTTTACGTCGATGTGGTCAAAGCCGATATACTCCCGGTTTTCCTCCAAAATCTTTTTAGCGGCCTCCGTATCGCTCTTGGCTACGGTGAAGCTGATATCCTTCTTATCCTCTCGTCCGATAGACTGAAGGATAATGTCCACATTGATCTTCCCCTTAGCAAGCAGAGAAAATATACGGAAAGCGATACCGGGCTCATCCTCCAGGCCTACCAAAGCCAACCGGGCCACGTTCTTGTCTTTCGCAATACCGCTGACATGGGATTTTTCCATGGTTTTCACGACCTCCTTAACTTTAGTCCCCGGATGCCCGGAGAAGCTGGAGAGCACCTCCAGATTGACATTATACCGCTTTGCCATTTCCACCGAACGGTTGTGCAGCACTTGAGCACCCAGAGTTGCCAACTCCAGCATCTCATCGAAAGTAATCTCCTCCAACTTCTGGGCGCCGGGCACCAGCCTAGGATCGGCAGTATAAACTCCATCCACATCCGTATAAATCTGACACAAGTCGGCATGGAGGGCTGCCGCCAGGGCCACCGCCGAGGTGTCCGATCCTCCGCGGCCCAGAGTGGTAATGTCACCATACTTGTTGATCCCCTGAAAGCCAGTGACGATAACAATGCTCCGGCGATCCAGTTCATTCTGGATGCGCTCGGTCATCACCCGTTTGATTCGGGCATTGCCATAGGTAGAATTTGACTGAACCCCCGCCTGCCAACCTGTAAGGGAAACAACTGGGTATCCCATCGCTTCGATGGCCATGGCGCAGAGAGCGCAGGAAATCTGTTCTCCCGTGGCGAGCAGCATATCCATCTCCCGCTTGGAACCCTTGGGGTTGATTTCAGCAGCCTTGGCAATCAAGTCATCAGTGGTATCTCCCTGAGCGGAAAGGACCACCACCACACTGTGTCCCCGCCTGTATGTCTCCGTGATAATGCGGGCCACATTCCGGACACGGTCAGCGTCCGCTACGGAGGACCCGCCAAATTTCTGCACGATAAGTCCCATAAAGAAAAAGTACCCCCTTGTAGGTTCTGATCTATTTTATGCCGATGCTGTTTCTGCCGTCAGTCCTCCAGCACTCGGAACACCGCCTGAAGCTGCACCTGGGCAAGTTTTTCCTCCAATTCGTTCCGTGTCATGGATGGGGTCAGTACAGCAGTTTCTCCCCCCGGTGCACCGGGACGGGCCAGAGGAATGACATCTTCAAAAGCAGTCCGCAGGGTATCGGTAGAACTCTCCGTCCGAATATACCAGCGGCTGGTCACATCTTCGGACGGCATGGTCACATCCTCTCCGCCAGGTCCCCAGTCCAGATATTTGGGACGGTCCTTGTTACGGGCGGCGTCCATTACGTCAGCTACCACAGCGGAGGCAGTGGGCAGCTTTCCTGCGCCCCGTCCATAAAACATCACGTCTCCGATGGCGTTACCCCGAACAGTGATGGCATTGAACACGTCCTCCACCCCGGCCAGCGGATTCTCCCCACTCACCAGATGGGGCTCCACAAAGGCCCTAATTTTTCCATCAGTGCCTTGGATAGCCCGCCCCAGCAACTTGATCTTTCGTCCACAGGAATCAGCATAGGCCACATCCGCCAGAGACACCCCACGAATCCCCTCAGTGGATACCTGTTCAGGGTAAATATGTCTCCCAAAGGCCAGCGACGCCAAGATGCATATCTTCCGGCAAGCATCATGGCCCTCCACATCAGCAGTTGGGTCGGCCTCAGCATAGCCGTTTTGCTGGGCTTCTTTCAAGGCTGCGTCAAAGCCAAGTCCCGCCCGAATCATCCTGGTCAGGATATAATTTGTTGTGCCATTGAGAATACCGCAAATTTCGGTAATTTCATTGGCCGCAAGGCATTGCTTCAGAGGCCGAATAATAGGGATACCGCCGCCTACGCTGGCCTCGTAGAGATAGCTCACATTATGTTTGCGCGCCAGCTCCATCAGTTCGCAGCCGTGCTTCGCCACCAGTTCCTTGTTAGAGGTTACCACGCTTTTTCCCGCAGTTAGTGCCCGTTGGGTAAATTCACGGGCAATCTTAGCTCCTCCAATGGTCTCCACCACGATATCCACTTCCGGGTCCTGCTCAATGATGGAAAAATCGTGGATGACCAAGGGGGCAAAGGGACTGTCCGGAAAATCCCGCACATCTAGAATATACTTCAACTCCACAGGAGCGTGCACCTTTTGATCAATGTGGGGCCCATTCTGTCTCAAGACCTCCGCCACACCGGAGCCTACCACGCCAAACCCCAGAATTGCTACTTTTGACATCACCATTCTCCTTTCGGGCTTTTTCTCTATCTCTTAGCCACCCAGTATCTCGCAACGGACTACACCCTTTTCTCCCGCCACCTGTTCCAGCATTTCCTCGGTGGTCATGGTAAGCTCTGAGGTTTCCGCTCCTACGCTCACCACAGCGCCTCCCCCTGCAGGAATACTTTGATTGATCGTCAGGATATTTGCCCCACACCGTGCAAAGTTGTTTAGAACCGCCGATAAAACTCCCGGCTCATTTTTCAGCAAAATCTGCACATTGATAATTCTGCCGCTGAGCATATCATTAAAGGGCCGCACCGAGT
>CANDEE010000046.1 GCA_947383685.1 uncultured Pseudoflavonifractor sp. | reverse complement strand
CTTGGGATCGCGATGGTTCTCCTTTTTTTGATTCTGGTCGTTGACGGCGGTTTGCCTGAGCTTTTTAAGTATCTGGTGATCGGGGGTATCATTGTGGGCCTGACCCTGAATCTATGTTGGTGGCGCTGCCCGGCCTGCAGGAGATTTATGGGCCGTGACGGGGGAGAGTATTGCCCCTACTGTGGGAAGAAAATTGACTTTGATGCCAAATAACCGGGAGGAAAACCATGGGCTTTTTTGAAAAGATCAAGCAGGGTCTTACCCGCACCAAGGAGAATATCGGACACTCCTTTGACCAGCTTTTTGCCGGGGAGCTGGACGATGACTTTTATGACGGCCTGGAGGAGACCCTGATCCTCTCCGATGTGGGGGTGGACACCGCCCTGGAGATCAGCGGCGAATTGCGCCGCCGGGCAAAGCTGGGCAAGTGCAAGTCCGCCGCCGAGGCCAGGGAAACTCTGAAGGACATTTTGACTGGGCTTTTGAACATCGGCGGCACGGAGCTGAACCTGGAAAACCGCCCTGCCGTGTGCCTTTTCATTGGGGTCAACGGGGTGGGAAAAACCACTACCATCGGCAAGCTGGCCGCCCGGATGAAGGGGCAGGGCCAGCGGGTCCTGATGGCGGCCGGAGACACCTTCCGGGCCGCCGCTGCCGATCAGCTCACCATTTGGGCCGAGCGGGCGGGGGTGGACATCATTCGCCAGCATGAGGGAGCCGACCCTGCGGCGGTCGTCTTTGACGCCTGCACCGCCGCCAGGGCACGGAAGGCGGACGTGGTGCTGGTGGATACTGCCGGACGGCTTCACAACAAACAGAATTTAATGAATGAGCTGAACAAAATTTCCCGTGTCATCGACCGGGAATTGCCGCAGGCCAGCCGGGAGACCCTTTTGGTGCTGGACGCCACCACGGGGCAGAACGGCCTCATTCAAGCCAAGCAGTTCATGGAGTCGGCGGGTCTTACCGGGGTCGTCCTTACCAAGCTGGACGGCACCGCCAAGGGCGGCATTGTCATTGCTATTGCCCGTGAGCTGGGAGTCCCTGTGAAATTTATCGGCGTGGGGGAGGGCATCGACGATTTGATGCCCTTTGAGCCGGAGAGCTTTGTGGAAGCCCTGTTATAAACGAAAAAATCAGGAGGTAATTGCCATGTCCCGTATTGACGGCAGAGAAAACTGCCAGCTTCGCCCCATTGAAATACTCCCCGGCATCAACAAATTTGCCGAGGGCTCCTGCCTCATCCGCTGCGGCAACACCCATGTGCTCTGCTGTGCAAGCGTCGAGGACCGTACCCCGCCCCATGTTCCCGAGGGCACAGGCTGGGTCACGGCGGAGTATTCCATGCTTCCCCGGGCCAATCGGGAGCGGAGCAAGCGGGACGTTGCCAAGCTGAAGCTGTCTCCCAGAAGTGCGGAGATCCAAAGACTGGTGGGCCGGTCTCTCCGGGCCTGTGTGGACATGGAGAAACTGGGCGAGCATACGATTACCATTGACTGCGATGTGCTCCAGGGGGACGGCGGCACCCGTACCGCCAGCGTGACCGGGGGTTACGTGGCCCTCTGCCTGGCGGTCAAAAAGCTGATGGCAGATGGGGTCCTTGTGGAAAATCCCCTCATTGACAGCGTTGCCGCCGTGTCGGCCGGTATCGTGAACGATGAACTGCTTCTGGACCTCTGTTACGAGGAGGACTCCTCCGCCCAGGTGGACTTGAACTGTGTAATGACAGGCGCGGGCGGGCTGGTGGAGCTCCAGGGTACCGGCGAGGGCCGGGCCTTTACCATTGCCGAGCAGCGGGCTCTGGTAGACCTGTGTGCCAAGGGTATTGGGGAAATCCAGGCCATCCAGAAGCGCGTATTGGAGGGATAAACAATGAAAATGGTACTTGCCAGCAAAAACGCCCATAAGCTTACCGAGATGTCCGCCATCCTTTCCCAGCTTGGGATCGAAGTGGTGCTGGAATCCGAGGTGGGCGTAGACGTGGACGTGGAGGAGACGGGCGCTACCTTTGAGGAAAACGCTGCCCTCAAGGCTGTGGCGGTGATGCAGGCCAGCGGCCTGCCCGCCATCGCCGACGACTCCGGGCTGTGCGTTACCGCCCTGGGAGGCGGTCCGGGGGTCTACTCTGCCCGCTACGGCGGTGAGGGCCTCAGCGATAAAGACCGCTATCAGCTGGTGTTGAAGGGCCTCAGCGGTCAACTGGACCGGAGTGCGAAATTTGTCTCCGCCATCTGCTGTGCCTTTCCCAACGGGGATACGGTGACCGCCCGGGGGGAGTGCCCCGGCCTCATTACCTATGCCCCCCGGGGGGAGGACGGTTTCGGTTATGACCCGGTGTTTCTGGTGCCGGAGAAGAAAAAAACCTTTGCGGAGATGACGGGGTCGGAGAAGAACGCCATTTCCCACCGGGGCGTGGCCCTGCAAAAATTCAAAGTAGAATTGGAGAAATATCTCAATGGCTGATTTGACAAGCAAGCAGCGCGCCCAGCTTCGGGCCCTGGCGAACCCATTGGAACCCATTGTCCACATCGGCAAGGGCAATCTGGGGGAGGAGCTGATCCGTCAGGCCAACGAGGCGCTGGAGGCCCGGGAGCTTATCAAGTGCCGGGTGCTGGAGACCTCAGACTACACCGCGCGGGAGGCCGCCGAGGCCCTGGGAAGGGCCACACGGTCTGAAGTGGTCCAGGTCATTGGAACAAAATTCATCTTATATCGTCAAAGCCATAAAAAGGATAAAAAGGACAAAATCGTCCTGCTTAAAAAATGAGCCAAAGAGAAAAAGGGGGGACCCTATATGAGGATCGGCGTATACGGAGGGACCTTTAACCCGCCCCACTTGGGACATTTGCTTTCGGCCCGGTTTGCCATGGAAGCGCTGGGTCTGGACCGGCTCATATTTGTCCCGGCGGGCGACCCGCCCCACAAGGACCTGCCCCAGCACTCGCCCCAGGCGGCAGAGCGTCTTGCCATGATGGAGCTGGCGGCCGATTCCATGCTGCTGCCGGGACGGGTAGAGGTATCCGGCATGGAAGTCAGCCGGGAGGGAAAAAGCTACACTGCCGATACTCTGACCGAACTCCACGAGCAGTATCCGGACGATGAGCTGTGGCTTCTGATGGGAACAGATATGTTCCTGACCTTCCAGAATTGGAAGCGTCCGGAGGCAATATGCGCGCTGGCTCATCTGGCGGCTTTTGCCCGGACGGAGGCGGATACGGAAAATACGCTGAAAAATCAGGGAAGCTACCTCCGGGAGACCTTTGGAGCCGACTGTACTGTGGTTCGGCTTCCCCAGGTCACCCCGCTTTCCTCCACTCAGGTGCGTGAGCGTCTGAGAGCGGGGGAGGGGCGGGAGTTTTTGCCCCCCGCTGTTTACGGTTATATTTTGCGAAATGGCCTTTATGGAACCCAAGCCGATTTGACGGCGCTGAACCATGAGGACATGACCGCCTGTTCCCTCTCCATGGTTTACGCCAAGCGCCACGCCCACATCCTGGGGGTGGCACAGACGGCAGTAGAGCTGGCGAAACGCTGGGGCTGCGATGAGGAGCTGGCATTTCGGGCGGGCATCCTCCATGACTGCACCAAATACCTCTCGCTGGAGGAGCATCTTGCCATCTGTGAAAAATATGGTCTGGCCCTGGACGATATGGAGGCTGCCAGCGCCAAGCTGCTCCACTCCAAGACGGGGGCGGCCCTGGCAAAGCACCTGTATGGACAGGGAGACGAGGAATACTGGGCCATCTACTGGCACACGACGGGCAAGGCAGATATGACCACACTGGAAAAAATCATTTACTTAGCCGACTATATGGAGCCAAACCGCAAATTTGACGGTGTGGAGGACTTGCGGCGGCTCTGTTATGAGGACTTGGACGAGGCCCTTTTGCTTGGGGTCCGCATGAGCATCGAGGACCTGAACGAACGGGGAGTCCCCATCCACAAAAATACACAGGGAGCCATGGATTGGGTGCTGGCGCATCGGAAAGGATAACCTATGAGCGATCCGAAAGAGAATAAGTCCGGGAAAAGCCCGGAGAAAAAGCCCGCGCCGCAAAAGCAGAGCAAGCCTGCCGGGCAGAATACGGGGAAGCGGGTGGCAAAGAAGCCGGGGAACCAGCCGCCCAAACGGAGCACGGAAGGAACCCGGAAGCCCGGGGCGAAGCAGCAGCCTCTGACCAGTCAACAGAAGATATTGAAGGGACTGTATATTGCCCTGACGGTGGTTTCTGCCATTATTGTGCTGGGCTACATTGGGGTGAACCTGTTCGCTGCGCCGCCGGATGTGGAGAACGACCCCACCCGGCCCTCCCAGCCTCCGCGGGTGCAGGTCACCACTACGGTGGACCCCTCGGGCAACATCATTGAAATTGAGATTCCCGGCCTTCCCTCCGACAGAAAGAAGGAGTTCTATACCTTCCTGGTGGTGGGGCAGAGCCAGGATTCCGGCGGTAAGCTGTCCGACACCATGATGCTGGTGGCCTATGATGTGCCCGACCAAAAGCTGAGCGTACTGAACCTGCCCCGGGACACCTATGTCCGCTATAAGGGCGTACGGATGATCAATGCGGTGTATAACGCAGCCGGCGGCGATAAGGATAATAAGGGCATCGAGGGCCTGAAAAGCGCAGTGAAGGACCTGACCGGAATTTACCCCGATTTCCACGTCATCATCCAGTGGGAGGCCTTTGGCGAGCTGGTGGACGCCATCGGCGGAGTCTATTTTGACGTTCCCTTTGATATGTACTACAATGACCTGTCCCAGCATTTTAAGATTGATGTAAAAAAAGGATACCAGCTTTTGGACGGAAAAGCCGCCATGGGTGTGGTCCGCTGGCGGCAGAACAGTATTGGAAACACAGGGAAGAAGGACCCCCACTATGGCTATGCCGACGGTGATTTGGGCCGTATCAAGACACAGCAGGCAGTGATGAAGGCGGTTATTGCCAAGTGCATCCAGCCCGATGTGCTGCTGGGGAACCTGGGGGAATATATTGACATTTTCCAGAAGAACGTGATGACGGACCTGTCGGTGGCCAACATGGCCTATTTCGGCAAAGCCGCCATCGGCGGGCTGGATATGGAGAACGTGACCTTTGTCACTCTGCCCAACAACTACGCCGGGGACGGACACCTGGTCCCCATCGGCAGTCAGATCGTCAAGACGGTGAACGAAAACTTTAATCCCTATAAGGATGACATCCGCCTGAGTGAGTTGACCCTTGCCACCATGGACGATGTGCCCCGGCGCAGCGCAGCCCCCGCAGAGACGGAGGACCCCGACGCTACCGATGATCCTGACAGCACCGAAAGCCCCCGTCCCACTGAGAGCGACGATGTGGTCCTGCCTCCGGGAACGTTTACCCGGCCCTCGGCGGCCCCCAGCAGCAGCGCCAGTCCCCTGCCTGGGAGCAGTGCCAGCCCCGCACCCAGGGAAAGCGTAACACCCCGGCCCAGCGAAAACACAAATCCCGGCGGGTTGATTCAGCCCAGCCGCAGTCCTGCCCCTACAGGGAGCGAGGCTCCCATCCCTACTCCCGTGCCCACGGCAGAGCCTGCTCCCACTCCGGCGGCCCCGGAGCCGACATCGGCGCCCATATTTACCCCGCCTCCCATGGAGGAGGAGCCGCTGCTGCCGCCCATGTGAGAAGAATGTATCCAACCATCTACGAAAGGAGAACCTTTTATGACGCCAAAGGAGACCGCCTTATTGCTGGCAAAGGCCCTGGATAGCAAAAAGGGCCTTGACATCAAGGTTTTAGAGACCGGACACCTGACCACTCTGGCCGATTATTTTGTCCTCTGTTCCGCTACCTCCACCACTCAGATCAAAGCTCTGGCTGACGCCTGCGAAAAGGCCATGAAGGAGGAAGCGGGAGAGGCCCCCCACCATGTGGAAGGACACCGGGGCGGCACTTGGATATTGCTGGATTTCTCTGCGGTGGTGGTCCATGTGTTTAACGAGGAAGCCCGGGAATTTTATGACCTGGAGCGTCTTTGGAGCGACGCCACCCCTGTTGATTTGAGCGGGATTTTGACCGCGGATTGAAAGAAGTGACCCATATAAAAAAACGGGAGCTTCCAACCCTGTTGACCCTGTGCCTGCTGGCGGGTTGTACCGCCGCCCCGGCGGCGGAGACGGTTACGTCCACCCCGGCGGTAGAATCGGCTGTGCTAACGCCTGCCCCTACCCCGGAACCTACCCGAAACCCGGCTTTTGCCTGGACGGGAGACTATCATGAGATGGACCGCCACGCCACCCTGACCGATTTTGACCATGTGCCTTTGGATACGCTGCCCCAGGAGCTGCTGGACAGTCTGGAACTGGTGACGGATATGGATAAGGAGGGATGCTATCTCTCAGAATGGGAGGTATACCGGGTCTATTCTGCACCGGGTCTGGAATTGTGTACCACCGCCCCCACCGCGGCCTATCTGGAATATAAGGCGGAAGTGGACAAGGATAATCGGGATATTTACCCCGCGGAAGCCGACTTCTGGGCTGACATTGAGGGGGAGAAAGGCCGGGAATGGCTTGTCTCCGTGACCGTTTCCAGTGGCGATTACGCCACTCTCTGCGGATTGAAGGTAGGAATGACGGCAGAGGAGGCGGAGGCTGTGGGCTATCCGGTCCGGGAACGGCTGAATTATACGGCGGGAGTTGGACACATCCTGGATTTGTCCATGGAGGATGGGGTCATTACCCAGATGCGGGCCACCTGGGGCCTGGGTCGGTATATCGGAAAATTTTTTGAACTGTAAAACAGGAGCGGACCTTTTTGAAGGTCCGCTCCTTTTATCCTGTCTTGAAATCACACTCCGGGCAGAAGCCGTAGATGGGGGCGCAGCCCTCCCGTGCAGCCCACTGGCGTTCTCCGTAGGCAAAATGCCACCACTCGCTGGAATAGTTCACCAGACCTACCGCTTCCATCAGGTGAAAAAGAATACGGCGGTTATCCCGGGCTGCTTCCAGCCCGGAGGGACAATCCTCCTCCAAGGCGGCGGTATGGGCCAGGTCGGTAAAGTCGTCAAACCCGGTGCCCATGTCCAAAAGCTGTCCGTCCTTGCAGAGAGTCAAATCCACCGCCCCGCCGGTGGCGTGGGGGGAGGGCCTGTTCAGCCGCTTGACCGGGAGAGCCACAAACTCGTCGATGATACGGTCCAATTCCTCCGGGCCAAGGCCGGGATGCTCCTTTTCCGCCACCTCCCGGAACTGGTCGTAAAGGGCCTTCTGCACATCCAGGGAGCGCAGGGAGTCAAAGATGTAAATGCCGTAGCCCTCCGGCAGCTTGTCCGCCGCCTGGACCAGCCGCTGGGCCACTCCCTGGCGGACAAGACAGGTCCCGGCGGCTCCCGGCAGGCCCTGGCGGAGATAGGCCGCTCCATAGGTAATTTGCGGGGAGAGAAGGGTGGGGTCCACCAGCGGCTCCCCGCACTCGGTGGGAGCGGGGATGGAGTCCCAGTCAAAGTCAGGCTCGGGAGGAATAGGCTTCAAAAACGGGTCAGGAAACACTCAAACCACCTCAAACCAACTGGAGACCACGCCCGTCTGGACAAAGCCCTCAGACTCATAGAGGGCCATAGCGGCGGTGTTGGCGGAGGACACGATCAGCGTGCAGCCGGGGGCCTTGCCCATGGAGTCCAGGGCGGTGCGGAGAACGGAACGTCCATATCCCTGCCGCCAAAGCTCCGGCTCCACCGCCAGGGTCACCAGCTCCGGAGTTTTCTCCGTCAGGTCCACCTCAAAGGCCCCCACCGCCTTGTCGCCTTGATAGGCAATGGCGTAGCGGTGGTTCTGCCTGCGCAGATCGGTGGGCCGCTGGGTGGCGGCGTTAGGCACCTCGGCAAAGGCCCGGTTCACCAGGGACAGGTAAAGCCCCTCCTCCTGCCCCTTCTTGGGGGCGCGGAGGTTCAGCTTGATTTCCGGCTTCTCAGCGGGCAAGGTCCGCTCCATACGTAGGATGTCATGGACATGGGTGAGCCGCCAGATGCCCACCGGGCCGGGGTAGAAAGGTTCTCCATCGGGCAGGGAGGTGGCCCAGACCTTTTTGGCCCCGGCCTTTTTCAGCCGTTCCATACCCTTTTTCAGACCGTCCTCCAGCCGGTCCTCCGGGCAGTCCCGGAGGATCAGATAGCCGATTCCCTTGACGGGAATTTCCCGCTGAATGATTTCGATGACCATACAAAGTCTCCTTTACAGGATGATAAGCTCCTTGGGGGAATGGGTGATGTCAGTACAGCCGTTCGGGTCCATCCGCACCACATCCTCAATACGAACGCCGAACTGCCCGGGCAGGTAGATACCCGGCTCGGCAGAGACCATGGCTCCCACAGGCATAGGGGTGTGGTCCCTGGTGTTGGCGTTGGGGGACTCGTGGATTTCAATGCCCACGCTGTGTCCGTAGCCGTGGCCAAAGTAGGGGCCGTAGCCCGCGTCCTGAATGACCTGGGCGGCGGCCTTGTGGATGTCCACGCCGGGAACCCCGGCCTTGGAGACGGCAATGCCGGCGAGCTGGGCCTTCAAAACTGTGTCGTAGACCCGCTTTTTGTCCTCATTGATCTCACCCAGAGCCACCGTCCGGGTCATGTCGGAGCAGTAGCCGCCGTATACGCAGCCAAAGTCCATGGTGATAAACTCCCCCTTCTGGACCTGCCGGGGGCCGGGGATGGCGTGGGGCCGGGACCCGTTGGGGCCGGAGGCAACAATGGGGTCAAAAGAGGTCCGCTGGGCGCCGAAGCGCATCATGTCGTAGACCAGCTTGGCGGCGATCTCCGCCTCGGTCATGCCGGGCTTGATGAAATTCAAAATTTCAGAAAAGGCCTTGTCGGTAATTTCCTGGGCCTTCACCATCCGGGCAAACTCCTCCCCGTCCTTGCTGGAGCGCAGCCCGGTAATAAGCCCGTTGGCGTTCACCAGCTTGGCGTGGAGGTCTTTGGTAAGGGCGTTGAACTGGCCCAGGGACATATACCCGTCCTCAATGCCCAGGGTCTTGACGCCGTGGGCGTCGATAAACTCATTGAGGACGGCGGCATAGTTCCGCTGCCCGTCCACCATGACCACCTCGGCGTCCTTTACGGTCTCCCGGGCCACCTCAATGTACCGGGAGTCGGTGACATATCGGGCGGCGTTGGCGGTGACGATGGCGTAGCCCTCTCCGTGGAGCCCCACGGCGTAGAATTCGCCGGGTTCGGAGGAGCAGAGCATGGCGTCGATATGGTATTCGGGCAGCTTGGCGGCAATTTGCTTCAGGTGGTTCATGATGAGGACTTCCTTTCTGGAATAGATAATATTCAGGGCTTGTCCGTACGGCCCAGGAGGTAATCGGCGGAGACGTTGAAATAGTCGCAGAGGAGGTAGAGCCGGGCCATGGTGGTGGCTGTTTTTCCGTTTTCCATATCGCTGATTTGCGTAGGGGTAATCCCTAACAATTTTGCAATATCGGCTTGGGTCACGCCTGGTTGCCGTTTTCTAAGAAGAAAAAGACGCTCACCAAATATTTTGGGGTCAAACATGAAATCCCTCCTTGACAAACTTAGAAATAAGCTATATAATGAACTTAGAATAAACCTAAGAACGGGTGATTTTATGGATTTACTGGAAGCTCTATTCTACCATTTAGAGGAAGAACCCGCTCCAAGGTCACCAGAGTTTCAGGAAATTCTCTCTGTGGAAGCAAATTTAATGGGGAAAGTCAAAGACGTAATGGGGGAGGAGATGATGGAAAAAGTAAGCGACATTTTCTGTGAACGGGAAGAAATAGAGTGTTACCGTTACTTTCTCTGGGGCCTCCGCCTGGGCTTGGAATTACTGCGCCTGTAAATAGAGCTCCTTCATCCGCAGCGCGTCCTTCTCCTGTGTCCCCGCGCTCTCACAGATGAAGGTAGGCGACCAGCCCCGGCGGGCGATCTCCGCCATCAGGGGAGCCGGGTCGGGGCCAAAGCCTCCGTTGTCGTCAAAGGTGCGGTGGCATTTTTCGCCGCCGCCCGGGGTGAACTCGATTTGGGAAAAATGGCTGTGGAAGGTCTTGACCCGCTCCGGGCCGAGGGCCTTCTCCATTTCGTCCAGCATGGCCTTGCAGGCCTCCGGGCCTGTCAGTTCTCCCAGGGTCCGGGCGTACAGGTGCCCGAAATCCACGCAGGGGATGAGCCGGTCGTCCAGTCCGCACAGCTCCAGGACCTCGCCCAAGTCCCCCAACTGGTTGATTTTACCCATGGTTTCCGGACACAGGGCGATATGGCCGTAGCCTTCACCCTCCCAGGCCTTCAATACCTCTTTCATAGAAGCGAGGGCAATGTCCAATGCCTCCCGCCGGGTCCGCTTCATCAGGGCCCCGGTGTGGACCACCACCCGTGTGGCTCCCATCCAGTCCGCCGCCTGACAGGCGGCGAGAATGTAGCCGGTGGTTTTGCGGAGGCTGTCTGGGTCGGGGTTAGCCAGGTTGATAAAATAGGGAGCGTGGAGGGACAGGGAAATTCCCGCCTCCTTTGCCGCCTCCCCCAGCTTCCGGGCGGTCTCCTCGCCCACGTTGACCCCTTTGCCGCACTGGTATTCATAGCAGTCAAGGCCCAGCTCCCGAAGCCAGCGGGGGGCGTCGACAGAGGATTTGTAGGGAAATGCGTCGGCGTTGCCGGCGGGACCAAATTGAGCGGGCATACAGTCACATCCTTTTTCCAAAGAGGCGGAAGGGAGTTTCCACGGCGTACCGCAGGATACGCAGG
Source organism: uncultured Pseudoflavonifractor sp. (assembly GCA_947383685.1). GTDB lineage: Bacteria > Bacillota > Clostridia > Oscillospirales > Oscillospiraceae > Vermiculatibacterium. The sequence continues at coordinate 3,478 of CANDEE010000046.1, read as the reverse complement.
GGGTTTTTCCCCCAGGCCACGGGCTTTACCAGAACGGAGGCGATCCCCGCCCGGTTGGCTCCAAGGGTATCGGTGAAAATCTGGTCGCCTACCATGACGGCGGCTTCCGGGGGGACCCCCGCCTCCGCCAACGCCTGCCGGAACCCCTTGCGGCTGGGTTTTCCCGCATGGCGTACATAGGGGATGCCCAAGGCGGCGCAGAAGTCAGGACAGCGGCGGCTTTTACGGCTGTTGGAGACTACGTAGAGGGCAATATGCTCCGCCTCCAGCCCCTCCTTCCAGGCCCGAAGGGCGGGGGAGGGGAGGGCCGCCTCGTAGGCAGTCAGGGTGTTGTCCAAATCAGCCAGTACCAGCCGGACCCCCGCGGCGCGCAGAGCCTTGGGCTTCAGGTCGTATATGCTGTTGACGACCCGGCGGGGAACCAGGGGACAGGCCACGGACTTCACCTCTTTTGCATGGGGACTTCTGTTTTTCCCCCTTGTTTCATACCATAGTATACCACTTACTGGAGCATTTGGACAAGGGGGAAATGGAAGATGGAGCAAATAGGAATCATTTTGGCGGCAAAACCGGGGGAGGTGACCTCTGCCGGGGCCTGGGGGCGGCCGATCGCCCATTTGGCCTACCGGGTGGGGGGAGGCCCTCACCTTTTTCGGGCCAATGGCCCGGTGACTCCCCAGGGAGGGCTGATGGTCATTGACGACTCGGGCTTTTCCGGGGGCGGAGAGGCGGCGGGCTTCTGCAACGAAGTCCTGCGGGAGTGTGCCGCCCGGAAGTTTACCGGGGTGGTTTGCCAGTTCCTGGACCGGCCTGCCCCTGTTCTGATGGAAGCGGTTGGAAAGCTGGGGGAGCTTTGCCGGGGCCGGGGGCTGAAGTTCTATGTCTCCGAGCCCTACGGAGCCGCCGCGCCCTCTGCCGGGGTGATGCTGTCTACCGCCCTTTCCGGCGGCTCGCTCCGGGGACGGCTGGAGGCGGCGGGGGAGAGCTTTGGCCCGGGGAGGTTGGCGGTGTGGATTGAGCGGGCGGCGGAGGATTTCCTGCTGCCCTCTCCCAGTGGGACGGGAGCGCCCCTGACGGTGGAGGAACTGGAACGCCGCCGGACCGAGCAGGGGGCGGACGTGTTTTTCTCCGCAGAGCTTTGCGCCCACTATTTTACCTATATGGCGGGGGAGAAGGGCCACTTTGTCCTTTTTGACGACGCCGGGAGCATCCGCAAAAAGCTGCGGCTGGCGGAGGGACTGGGGATCAGGACCGCGTTTCTGCCCTATGAGACTGCGGGGGATTTACTGGGAGAGCTGCTGGAGAGGTAGGAAAAAAGCCCTGTGTCATGCGACACAGGGCTTTTGACTTGCTTAGTACCACTTCTTGCGGTTCTTACGGGCAGCTTCAGACTTCTTGCGGCGCTTGACGCTGGGGCTCTCGTAATGCTCGCGCTTGCGGACCTCAGCCAGCACGCCCGACTTGGCGCAGCTGCGCTTGAAGCGCTTGAGTGCGTTTTCCAGGGACTCGCCCTCTTTTACATGGATCTCCGACATTGTATTTCCCCTCCCTCCGAAGCGGCGGGAACTCGTCCACCGCGAAAGGGCCACATAGCTATGGCTTTAACAGCAATATTATATGTGATTTGCGGGGGAATGTCAAGGCACATTTTCCTTGAACTTTTCCAAATTCGCCGGGGAAAGGCGGGTGCAACCGCTGGTTGCTAAATTTCCAAGGGGGCTTGGTAGACTTTTTTGCCGGAAAATGGTATCCTTTTTTCAGCAAAGGAGGAAACCCAAATGAGCTTAGGCGAACGAATCTGCCGTCTGCGGACGGCAAAAAATATGAGCCAGGGCGACCTGGCGGAAGCCCTGGACGTATCCCGGCAGTCCATCTCCAAATGGGAGACCGATGGAGCCACCCCGGAGCTGGATAAGCTGGTAAAGCTGGCCGCTCTTTTTGAGGTGACCCTGGACGAGCTGGTCACCGGAGCCCCGCCGAAAACGGAGGAAAGGAAGCAGGCCGATGCGCCGCCTCAGGTCATTGTGGAGCGGCAGGGGATGCCGGGGCGGAAGATGGCAGCCGCCATCCTTTTCTGCATGGCCTTTGGGGTACTGCTGCTTTTTACAGTGGCAAATGCCTTTTGGGCCGGAGTACTGTTTGGAATTCCATTTTTGGTGTGCGGTTTGATCTGCTGGAACGCAAAAAAGCATCCGGGGCTTTGGTGCGCCTGGGCCTTATTTCTGATGGCGGACGTCTTTCTCCGCTATGGAACGGGCCTGAGCTGGGCCCAGGTGCGGTATACCTTCCTGTGGGAAAAGTTCTGGAACTATACCAGGCTGGCCGTCGCCTGGTGTCAGTTCCTGGGCGGGCTGGGCCTGCTGGCGGCGACGGCGGTGAAGCTGGGAAAAGCCCCCATGGAGTGGACGAAGGAAAAGAAGCGCCTGGCGGTTCTTGGCGGCGTTCTGTTTGCGCTCCTGTGCCTGCCCCTCTCCACCTGGATATTCCAGATAGGAGGCCTGTCGGTTTCAGGTCTGGTGAGTTTTGTTGCCTGGCTTCAGGACAGCCTCCGTCTGGCCCTGTTGACCGCCCTTTTGACGGCGGTTCTCAGAGGAAAAAGAAAGGTGTAAAGGAAAGCCCCCTCCCATGTGGAGGGGGCTTTCTTAATGTCGGAATCAGGCCTTGGGCTTGCCGATAAAGTTCACCAGCTTGCCGGGAACGTGAATGACCTTCACAATGTCCAGCACATCCAGGAATTTGGCCACCGAGGGCACTTCCCTGGCGGCGGCTTCAATGGCGGCGTTGTCGCTGCCCGCGGGAACCTCCACGGTACCCCGGAGCTTGCCGGAAACCTGAATGGCGATGGTTACGGTCTGGGCCACGGTCTTGCTCTCGTCATAAGCGGGCCAGGCCATCTCACAGGCCATCCTGCCCGTGTCCTTGGCATAGCCCATCTGCTCCCAAAGCTCCTCGGCCATATGGGGGGCGAAGGGGGAGAGCATCAGCAGCAGCGCACCGTAGTCGCCGCGGGTGCAGCCGTTGGCGTAGAAGTCGTTGACCAGAGCCATCAAAGCGGCGATGGCGGTATTGAACTTCATGGCGTCAATGTCCTCGTTTACCTTCTTGATGGCCTTGTGAAGGGCGGCGGCGTTAGCCTCGCTCTGCTCCTTGCTGTCGGAGACCTTCTCGGAGAGGTTCCACACCCGGTCAAGGAACCGCTTACAGCCCTTTACGCCGTTGTCTGACCAGGAGGCGGCCTTTTCAAAGTCACCGATGAACATGATATAGGTCCGCATGGTGTCCGCGCCGTAGGCGGCGATGACGTCGTTGGGATTGATGACGTTGCCCCGGCTCTTGGACATCTTCTCTCCGCCCTCGCCCAGGATCATGCCGTGGCTGGTGCGCTTGGCGTAAGGCTCCTTGGTGGGGACCACCCCGATGTCATAGAGGAACTTGTGCCAGAACCGGGAGTAGAGAAGGTGGAGGGTGGTGTGCTCCA
>CANDEE010000045.1 GCA_947383685.1 uncultured Pseudoflavonifractor sp. | reverse complement strand
CACCCTGAACTACACTCTTTCCCTACACGACGCTCTTCCGATCTGGCAGGCTTTAGATGCCCAGGCCCTTTCCTATGGTGATATGGTGGATTTGCGAACGTCAGGCGGACTTTCTGCATTAGTTACAGATACTGCCGCCTTAAACCGCCTGTACACCGCTGTTTTAGACGATATTATTACTCAGGTGGAAGACCTTGACAGTGGCTCCCTTGGAGTTCCGCTGGGAGCGTTAACTGGGATTGACCTTCTCTCTGCCTTGGGTCCCAAGCTTCCTGTTCGGGTGGTTTCTGTAACCTCAGCGGAGGGCCAGTATCGAAACGATTTTACCAGTGCTGGCATTAACCAAACCCTTCACCGAATTATACTGGATATGACCCTAAATACCAAGCTTTTGCTGCCGGGCGGTGTTGAGGAAATTACAGTCTCTACCCCCATCTGTGTAACAGAAACCATTATTGTCGGGCAGGTTCCCCAGACCTATCTAAACTGGAATCCATGAAAGGGGAGGACCTATGGACGCTGTGGCCACCTATCTCATCCAAATGGTACTTCCAGCCCTGGTAGGAGCTTGTTTGTGGGGAGGAAGCTATCCCATACGTCGGCGACTGTTGGCCCGAAAAGGCTTATATTTAAGTGTATATAGGGAAGGCTCTCTGTTGCTTTTCTTTATGTTTCTCACAGGGCTTTTGGCTTTGACTCTCACCCCTGCCGGGTTTTGGTTGGCATTCCTGCGGCGGAGCCCTTTGCCGCAGGTTCAGCCCTTCCAAGGAGGAATCAATCTATTTCCGTTCCGGGAAAGCTGGGCTCTGCTGCGATATTATATTGAACATGGTCTTTGGAGCGCTATTTTGATCAATTTCCCCGGAAATATTGTCATGTTTGTGCCGATCGGCTTTTTCACCGGACTTTTGATGGACAATCCAAAATGGTGGAAAAGTACCTTTTCAACCTTTTTTCTTTCCCTTTTTATTGAAATTTTTCAGCTTTTTGTTTCACGCGGAACCGATGTAGATGATTTGATTTTGAATACATTGGGCGGCCTCATGGGTCACTGGCTGTTTTTACTGCTTCGCCAGGGGAATCCCGGCTTTGTAAACCGATGTGCCAAACACCGGAAAGGAAGTGTCTGAAATGGATACGCTCCAGGAAATCCAGCAATTACGCACCGAATTGGAACGGGCTAGTTACGAATATTATGTACTGGACAAGCCTACCATGTCCGATTATGATTTTGACCACAAGCTCCGCCGCTTAGAGGAGCTTGAGGCTGCCCACCCAGAGCTTGTCACGCCTGATTCCCCTACCCAGCGGGTGGGGGGCCAGGTGGCAGAGGGCTTTGCAGAGGTAACGCACCAGGTTCCTCTGGAAAGCCTTCAGGATGTGTTCTCTTTTGAAGAACTGGCAGAGTTTGGCCAACGGGTCCATGAGGTGGTTGAAAATGCCGCCTTTGATGTAGAACCCAAGATAGACGGGCTTTCGGTCGCTTTGGAATACGAAAACGGTATTTTTATTCGAGGCGCCACCCGTGGTGACGGCAGGGTAGGAGAAGATGTGACCCAAAACCTGAAAACCATCCGCACCATTCCTTTGTGTCTTCCTGACACCTTGCCCCGATTCATTGTCCGGGGGGAGGTTTTTATGCCCAAATCGGTATTCCAAAAATTAAATGAGGAACGGGAGCTGAATGGCTTACCCCTTTTTGCAAATCCGCGCAACGCTGCCGCTGGTTCCCTGCGGCAGTTGGACCCCAAGATTGCCGCCGCCCGGCAGTTGGATATTTTGGTCTTTAATGTGCAATACGCTGAAGGAATATCCTTTACCACTCATATGGAAACTTTGGAATATTTGGAAAGCCAGCACTTTCGTGTGATTCCCCACACTTTCTGCGGCACCATTGAGGATTGCACCAAGCGTATCGAGGCCATTGGCGATGGGCGGGAAGAATTTAACTTCGATATTGATGGAGCTGTCGTAAAGGTAAACTCCCTGTCAGATCGTGAAATCCTGGGAAGTACCGCCAAATTTCCACGTTGGGCTGCGGCCTACAAGTACCCTCCAGAGCAGAAACCCTCCAAAGTTGTAGATATTGTGATCCAGGTTGGCCGCACTGGGGTTCTGACTCCCAAGGCGGTGGTGGAGCCGGTCCGTCTGGCGGGAACGACCGTCACCAATGCAACGCTCCATAATCAGGATTTCATTACGGAAAAGGACGTCCGTATCGGAGACACTGTACTAGTCCAAAAAGCGGGTGAGATTATCCCTGAGATTGTCTCTGTTTTGAAAGAAAAGCGTCCTTCGGACGCAAAGCCCTTCTTTTTGCCTGACCATTGTCCTGTCTGCGGGGCGGCGGTGGTCCGGGATGAGGACGGGGCTGCCGTCCGCTGTACTGGCGCTGAATGTCCGGCTCAGCTCATGCGGAATCTGGTCCACTTTGCCTCCCGTGATGCCATGGATATTGAAGGTCTGGGCCCCGCCAATGTAGAAAATCTGGTGTCGGCAGGGCTTTTGAAAACGCCGGGCGATTTGTATAGCCTCCGGGTGGAGGATGTGGCCAAGTTGGAACGAATGGGGAAGAAATCTGCCCAAAATCTCATCAGTGCCATTGAAAAATCCAAGGAAAACGACCTCTCCAAGCTTTTAAATGCATTTGGCATCCGTCAAGTGGGGCAAAAGGCCGCCCAGCTCCTTTCCCGGCAATTTAGCTCTCTGGATGCCCTGGCCGCAGCAGGGGAGGAGGAACTGACCTCCATTCCCGACATTGGCGCAATCACGGCTCAAAGCCTTACCGCATGGTTTTCCGCCCCTCAGTCCCGGCACCTCATTGAAACGTTGAAAGCGGCGGGAGTTAATATGAAAAGTCGAGCTGAGCCTACAGGAGACAAGCTGGCGGGCCTTACCTTCGTCCTCACCGGGGAACTGTCCGCCTTTACCCGGAAGGAGGCAGGGGAGAGGATAGAAGCCCAGGGAGGCAAAATTTCAGGGTCCGTCTCAAAAAAGACTTCCTACGTGATAGCGGGGGAGGCTGCCGGCTCCAAACTTCGAAAAGCTCAGAAATTGAATGTGCCCATATTAGATGAAGATGCCTTTATCGCCATGCTGGATTCGGAAAATAGCCCGCAGAAAAGTTGACAAGCCGCTTAAGATGGAGTAGACTTATAAAGTTAAAAATAGAATAGAAGAATGGAGGATACGGATGAAAAAGCAAAAGGTGTCCAACGCCGTCATTCGCCGCCTTCCGCGCTATTACCGCCACTTGACTGACTTGTCTCAGACCGGAGTGCAGCGGATTTCCTCCAGCGCGTTGGGAACTGCGATGAACCTGACTGCTTCACAAATCCGGCAGGACTTGTCTTGCTTTGGAGAGTTTGGGCAACAGGGATATGGATATAATGTAGAGAGCCTTCGCAATGAGGTGGCGGAAATTCTGGGAATGACCCGGGAGCATACGGCTATTATTTTAGGCGTAGGTAATCTGGGACGGGCCCTCATTGAGAATTTTCATTTTGACCGCTGCGGCGTTCAGCTTACCGCAGCCTTTGATGTAGACCCCAGCCTAATCGGAAGTGAGATTTCCGGCGTCAAAATATATTCCGTAGAGGACCTGGGAAAATATTTGAAGGCTAACCCAATCAGCGTAGGAGTTCTTACCGTACCCCAGTCCGTGGCTCAAGAGATGGCACAGCGGCTAATTCAAAGCGGAGTAAAGGGACTTTGGAACTTTACCAATCTGGAGCTCCACGTAGGCAATTCCGATGCTGTGGTGGAAAATGTTCATTTTGCCGACAGTCTGTTGACCCTCAGTTATCTGATTTCGGAGGAATTATGAAACACAAGGAACCCATCGCCCTGCTACTAATCGGGGCCCTGCTTTCCGGGATCGTTACAGTGGGAGCGTCCGAAGCAGGTTCAGTCGGTGATCCGCTTATTGCATTGGATTGGCTGAAAAAAACATTTATCCCCGAAGCGGTTTCTGATGCCAATAACCGGGTCAACGAGGAACTGGATAAAGCCAATCAAGAGATCATTTCCTCCAGTGCCCAGGGAACCGAGCTGCGTGTCAAGTATGGAGACATCTTATGGCTGGACTGTGGTTCCAGTTTAACGGCTTTGGCGGGTACCTTGTCTGTATCTGCATCCTCCCAGGGGGTTGTGGTGGACCTGTCCGATGGAACAGAGCCCCCTCTTGGCAGCAGCGTTGCAGCAGATCACCGCTACTTGGCGGCAGAAAACTCCCGTGTTGCCTTCTTGGTGGATTCTGATACCGCCGTAGTTCGCTTCAGTGGTCCTTATAGCATAGAGCCCAGTGATGGAACTGACTACAATGCTTTGGCGGAAGCTCTCAAGCTGATGGGCCTTTTTCAGGGCAGTACAGTGCCCTATGGTTTTGGCTATGACTTGGAAAGTGCTCCTACCCGTATTCAGGGGCTCGTTATGTTCCTGCGTCTTATCGGGGAAGAACAGTATGCTCTCAAATATCCCGGTAGTGGCATCACCTTTGCTGACGTACCTGAATGGGCTATTCCATACATAGCCTATGCTTACGATAAGGGTTACACCAAGGGTCAGGAAATCGACAGCCAGTGGCGGGTGGTTTTTGGCTCTGATGCCCCTCTGGCTGCTCGCGATTATGTGACCTTTCTCTTGCGGGCCTTGGGACATGCGGAAGGTAATTCTTTTGCATGGGAGACCGCTATTTCTGATGCGCAGACCCTTGGTGTACTGACCGAGGGGGAGGGAAAATTGCTTACAGAGAAGCCGTTCCTCCGGGCTCAGGTTGCTTATCTATCCTATATGGCTCTCTCCGTTCAAATGGCAGGGGAGGACAGTACCCTTTTGGATAAATTGATTTCCACTGGGGCGGTCAGCGCAACGGCTGCCAGTTCTTCTATGGAAAACTTGGCTGAGCAAAGGATGTAAAGGAAATTTGCATCACATAACATAAAGCGGAAAAGAAACCGCCGGCACTGTTGTTGCCGACGGTTTCTTTTCCGCTTTTTAGAGCATAGGATTAACTGGAAAGGAGGGAGGCTTAATGCTCCCTATACTGCCTTATGACCGAGCCGCGGCAGTGCTTTATGCTCACCGATGGGCATTCCACCGCAACCCAAAGTTTTATGATTATGAGGAAATTGGCGGTGATTGCACCAATTTTGCTTCTCAATGTCTCTATGCCGGAACCGGAGTCATGAACTTTACGCCGGTTTATGGCTGGTACTATATCAACGCCAATGAAAAATCCCCCGCTTGGACAGGAGTAGAGTATTTTCGTAATTTTTTAATCCGAAAAGAGGCTTCTCCAGGTCCCTTTGCCATAGAGACGGATTTGAGCGGTCTTGAGCCCGGCGATTTCATACAGTTGAATTTTAAAGGGGAGGTCTTTGGACATACTCCCATCGTTGTAAAAATCGGCTTTCCCGCAACGCCGGAAAACACTCTGATTGCGGCCCATTCCTATGATGCGGACTATCGGCCGCTCAGCACATATACCTATCAGGAAATCCGGTATCTTCACATTTTGGGTGCTTATCCGCCTGAGGGGAAAAAGGTCAATCTTCCTCGTTAAGTGGGGCTTTGAAAGTCTTTTTCCGACTAGCATTGATATGTCCCAAAGGATTTGCCTTTGCCGCCGTACGCAGGTTTTCGTTATCCACATGGGTATAGATTTGTGTGGTATTAAGATTCTCGTGACCCAGTAGCTCCTGAAGTGTCCGAACATCCACGCCATTCTGGAGCATCAGCGTAGCGGCGGTGTGGCGCAGCTTGTGGCTGGAGTATTGAGATGCGTCTAATCCGGCCTTCTTCAGCCGCTGCTTGACCATGTAGTGGACTGCGGAAACGGTCATTCTGCTATGGGTGCGTGTAACAAATAGAGCGTTTCGGTCCGTATTGGCCGTAGCGGGCCGAACTGTCAGCCAGTCGGCGATAGCCTGTTGACACGCGTCATTCAGAAAAACAATCCGTTCTTTATTTCCTTTTCCCAATATACGGAGCTGATCGCCTTGTATATCAGTTAGATTTAGGCCCACAAGCTCAGAAATTCGCATTCCACAGTTCAAAAATAGGCTCAAAATGCAGAAATCCCGTTCCTGATTGTCGCCATCCACACTTTCCAAAAGCTGGATACTTTGCTCCAAAGTCAAGTAATGAGGCAGGGATTTTTTCAATTTTGGGGAATCCAGGTCCTGCATTGGATTTTCCTGAAGCAATTTGGCTTTATTTGTAAGGTATTTATAGAAAGAACGAATGGAAGCAATTTTTCTCGCCCGGGAAGGCGCTCCCAGATTTCGTTCCCGGCTTAGGTAGTTCATATAGGAATATACGTCTGTAAGAGAAACGGAACGTACAATGTCCAAATCCACATCCAGAATGGAAATATCCTCAAACTCAGTTGTGCGCGGCACAAGGTCTTTTTCAATTTTCATAAACCGCAAAAAGGTCCGCAGGTCTAAAAAATATTCATCCACGGTTTTTTGAGAGTGCGCCTGGATCGTCTCGTGATAGGTTAAAAAGTCACGGAGAATTGGTGGAGCCTCCGTTCGATAATCATAAGTACGAATCATAGTAACAGATTCCAGAAAAAAGGAGCCACCCTGGGTCATTAACTGAATAGGTATTTCTGCCCCTCCCAACTCAACAAAATTTTTATTTTGTTGAGTTGGGTATCTCTGGAAATGAACCTCCCTTCCGTAGAAATCCATGAGATGCTTACAGCACCGATGTTAGAGCTTCCCGGATATTCTTTACCCGAATGAGCTGTAGTCCGTCAGGTACGATTACCTTGCTTCCTCTGGATGGTATCAGGCATTTTGTAAAGCCCAGACGGTGGACCTCAGACAAACGCTGATTCAGAGCGTTTACAGAGCGAAGCTCTCCGGTTAAGCCAACCTCGCCGATGGCAGCTAGGTCTCCCGGAACGGGTTTATCACGAAAACTGGAAGCCAGCGCTATCACGGCCGCCAGGTCTACCGCCGGTTCCTCCAGCTCTAATCCACCGACTACATTCATATAGGCGTCACAGGAATGAAGTAAAAGGCCGCCCCGCTTTTCCAACACAGCCAACATTAACATCATTCGGTTAAAATCCAATCCAGATACCATTCGCCGGGGCCTGTCTGAGCTGGTGGGCGTTAACAGAGCCTGAACCTCCGCCAGGACAGGACGGACCCCTTCCATAGCACAGGTGACGCAGGTCCCCGGTGTGTCAGTAGGACGACCTTCTAGCAGCATTTCAGAGGGATTCGGGACCTCGGTAAGCCCGGTGTCCGCCATTTCAAAGACGCCAATCTCGTTGGTGGCACCAAAACGGTTTTTGGCAGCCCGCAGGATGCGATAGGTTGTTTGCTGCTCCCCTTCAAAGTACAGTACACAGTCCACCATATGTTCCAGCACCTTGGGACCGGCAATAGATCCTTCCTTATTGACATGGCCGATGACAAAAACCGTAATACCCATACTTTTAGCCACATTCATCAAGGCAAGTGTACAATCCTTCACCTGTCCTACACTGCCCGGTGAGGTAGTCAAATCGCCATTGTAAAGAGTTTGGATGGAATCTACAATAAGGACATTGGGCTTTAGTTCATCTACCGCATCCAAAATACTCTCCAGGTTGGTTTCAGACAGCAGATATAGCCCCTCGCCCCGGACACGAAGCCTCTCGGCCCGCAGCTTGATTTGACGCTCTGATTCTTCCCCAGATACATATAAAACATTGGCAAAATGGCATAAACTGTCACAAATTTGCAGCATTAAGGTGGATTTTCCAATGCCTGGGGCGCCGCCGACCAGTACCAGAGACCCCTCTACGGCTCCCCCGCCCAGCACCCGGTCCAATTCGCTCATACCGGTCGCAAACCGAAGTTCGTTGGTAGTTGCTACCTCTCGGAGCGCCTTTGGACCATTGCGGCCAATCCGTGCCGCATCCCGGCGTCCACTGGTGGATTTTGGAGTTTTACTTTTGGGTTCAGCCGGCTTCTCTACGATTGTGTTCCAAGCTCCGCAGGCCGGACATTGACCTTGCCAGCGCAGGACCTCGTTTCCGCAGTCGGTACAGTAAAAAACAGTTTTTTCTTTTGCCATAGCACTCCCCTGACTCTCCGCTTTTGTCTATTTATTAAAATTATACCACAGGTCCTGTCCCATTACCACCCCCGATTTCCCCGCCTCTTAAACAGGCGGAAGCTACACAGAGAGCCAGCTTAGTTTGATAGCCACTGTTTCTCAGCTTTTCCTCCTCAGCCGGGTTGGATAAAAAGCCACACTCCACCAGAACCGCAGGACAGGTAATGTGTTTCATAAGATAGACCGAATCGGAAATTTGAGCGGGAGTCCGTTTATTTCCGGGGTCTACCCCTTCCCGCAATGCGCTCTGCACCAAATTTGCCAGAGCCTTGCTCTCCTCTCCTGCCCGAAAAAAGACCTGCGCTCCATGATAGGCGGAGTTGGGGAACGTGTTCTGATGGATGCTGACGACCACAGGGTTTTCTGTATTCTCAATGGTAGCTACTCGGTTGCGAAGGTCGGAGACCTTCTTTTGGCGCAGAGTTTCGCACCCGGGGTCGTAAATAGAAATATCGCTGTCCCGCAGAAGAATGGGCGGCACACCGTAAAAGCCTAAAAGTTGGTCCAGCCTAAGGACGACCGACAGGTTGATGTTGCTTTCCAACGCTCCGGTGAGAGATACCGCTCCCCCATCCTCTCCACCGTGGCCCGCGTCCAAAATCAGCTGATGTGCTGGAAACCGTACTTGGGCAATGGCTGCTACAGAAGGCGTTCCCTGCCGCTTTATGAGCTCTACCCCACCCGTTACAATCAATGCGCCAACCACTCCAAAAATTAAGATTTTTTTTTGGCCCGTTTTTTTCATAAGACATCCCCTCCCGGACCAGCTTATGGCGGAAAACAGACCTATATGCCCTCAACTGTGTATCATCCGCCTCCCCCGTCGCCTTCCAAAAGCATAGGATACTCCGGAGGAGTTCTCTCCCCTCCCATCAACGATAAGGAGGAACAAGCATTGTATCCTGAACCTGATACGAATAAGCCCACTGTCCCGGAAACGGGAATGTGCCCTGACGGCTGCGGCACTCTGCCGGAGTGTGCGCCCCTGGCAGTGCCTTATGTTCCCTTCCAGCAAACTGACCCGAAGCGCTACAATCAGAGCGACGCCCTCAGCAACGGTACTCTCTTTCCTGGTCTGAATTTGCCCTTCCACCTAAAAAAGACCGCACCAAATGCCGTGAGTGGCCCTCTCGGAGAGCTTCAAGCCCTGGAGTTTGTGCTTTTGGAGTTGGGCCTCTACCTGGATACCCATCAGGCGGATGCCGAGGCATTTGCCCTGTTCCAGCAATATGCCGCTCTGGAAAAGGCTGGGCGTGAAAAATATGAGGCCCTTTATGGTCCCCTCTTTGTCAAGGCCACGGCCAGCCAGAAGGATTTTTCTGCCTGGATCAAAAATCCGTGGCCCTGGGACTATCCGGAAGGAGGCAAGAAGTAAGCTATGTTCATGTATGAAAAGAAGCTTCAGTACCCAGTAAAGATAAAGAACACCAGCCCCAGGCTGGCTTCAGTCATTATCAGCCAGTACGGCGGTCCAGACGGAGAACTGGGAGCTTCCCTACGCTATCTCTCCCAACGGTATGCCATGCCCTATCCTGAGTTGAAGGCTCTGCTTACTGACATCGGCACCGAGGAGCTGGGACACATGGAGATGGTGGCAACTATTATCCATCAGCTTACCCGCAACCTGACGGAAGATCAAATCAAGACCGCGGGCTTTGACACCTATTTTGTGGACCATACCACGGGCATCTATCCCCAGTTTGCCTCCGGTTACCCTTGGTCCGCTTCCACCATGCAGTCCACAGGCGACGTGATTGCCGATCTGACAGAGGATCTGGCTGCCGAGCAAAAGGCCCGGCTCACCTACGATAACATCCTCCGCCTGTCCGACGACCCTGACGTGGATGATGTGATCCGATTCCTGCGGGAGCGTGAAATTGTCCATTTCCAACGCTTTGGCGAGGCCATTCGTCTGGCAAAGGAACGGATGGATCAGAAGAATATCTATTTCACTAACCCTGCCTTCGATACGCCTCAGCCCAAGCAGTAAATCCATCACCGGCACAGAACGCCCCCGGCCCTCCTTTGGAGGAGCCGGGGGCGTTATCGCACGGATGTTTTGAAATCCATGCCAAAATACCTGGGAGAGTTTGGGCAGAACTGACCGAGAGGCTTACAGAATGGATTTAATCCGCGCCACAGCTTCCTTGGTGGCCTCTGCATCCCCAAAGGCGGTCAGGCGAATGTATCCCTCCCCGCTGGGCCCAAAACCGGCGCCGGGTGTGGTGACTACGCAGGCCTGTTTTAGAAGAATATCAAAGAACGTCCAGGAGGAAATCCCTTCCGGCGTCTTGGCCCAAATATAGGGGGCATTGACGCCTCCGTAGACCGTAAGCCCTGCAGAACGGAGCCCCTCCTTAATGACCCTTGCGTTGTTGAGGTAGAAACCAATAGTCTCTTTGATTTGCTTCTGTCCCTCCGGAGTGAATGTGGCCTCAGCAGCCCGCTGGACCACATAGGACACTCCATTGAATTTGGTTCCCTGCCGGCGGCTCCAGAGAGCATTCAGGCTGGCTCCGTCTCTCACCAGTGTCTTCGGAATGACCGTATAGGCGCATCTGGTCCCGGTAAACCCCGCCGTCTTGGAAAAAGAGCGGAATTCGATGGCGCAGGTTTTAGCCCCCTCAATTTCAAAGATGCTGTGAGGAATGTTCGGTTCAGTAATGAACGCCTCATAGGCAGAGTCGTAAAGGATCACGCTGCCGTGGGCGTTGGCGTAATCTACCCAAATCTGGAGCTGCTCCTTGGTTGCGGCTGCTCCGGTGGGATTGTTCGGGGAGCAGATATAAATCAGGTCAGGAACCTTTCCGGCAGGCAAGGCCGGAAAAAAGCCGTTTTCGGCGGTGCAGGGCAGATAGATAAGGCCAGTCCATTTCTCACCATCGTATTCTCCTGCGCGGCCCGACATGGCGTTGGTGTCTACATAGACAGGATAGACCGGATCACAAACAGCCACCACATTATTTAGCCCAAAGATGTCCCCAATGTTGCCGCAGTCGCTCTTGGCTCCGTCAGAAACAAAAATTTCATCATCAGCAATGTCCACACCATTGGCTTTATAAGAATCCTGAATGGCAAATCGGAGAAAATCGTAGGCACAGCAGGTTTCCTCGCAGTATCCCCGGAAGGTTTCCTTACGGCCCATCTCTGCCACTGCCTGATGCATTGCCTCGATAACGGCAGGGGCCAAAGGCTGGGTTACATCTCCAATGCCAAGACGAATCAGAGGTTTGGACGGGTTCTCAGAGGAGAAAGCCCGAACCCGGCGGCCAATCTCAGGAAAGAGATACCCTCCCGGCAGCTTCAAAAAATTCTGATTGATATGCGCCATGTAAAATAGCCTCCTATTCTTCCCAATCGCCTTCAAAAACGGTAACGGCAGGTCCTGTCATGTAAATATGTTCGTCTGCCTCATCCCAGCGAATCAGCAGTTCGCCTCCTAAGAGCTGGACGGTTGCGGTTCTCTCTGCCATCCCCTCCGCTACGGCGGCTGCCAAAGCGGCGCAGGCCCCCGTCCCGCAGGCCAGGGTCTCTCCGCTTCCCCGCTCCCAGACCCGCATTTCCAAAAGCTGTGGAGACAGAGCTTCCATAATCTCCACATTGACCCCTTTAGGAAATAACGGATTTGGAACAGATAGCGGCGCAATGTGTGACAAGTCAAATTGCCTTACGCCAGAAATGGAAATAACAAAGTGAGGATTTCCCATTGAAACCGGGATTCCCCGGTATTCCTTTCCCTGAAAGGTGAGGATACGGGCTTTCTCCAAACGTGGAGTTCCCATGTCTACCTCCACGGCAGAAACCATCCTGTTATCTATGGTCAGTTTCAGCGTCTTGATTCCTGCAAGAGTCTCCACTGTAAGGGTGGTTTTGCCGGTCAAACCTTTGTCATAGACATATTTGCCAACACAGCGGATGCCGTTACCGCACATCTCTCCCTCTGATCCATCGGCGTTAAACATCCGCATACGAAAATCAGCCGTTTCCGACGGGAAAATGCAAATCAATCCGTCGCTGCCAACACCAAAATGACGGTCCGAAATCCTTTCTGCCAGCCCCGGCAAGTTTTCTGGAGCGTACTTGGTGCAGTCCAGGTAAACGTAGTCGTTTCCCAAGCCCTGCATTTTGGTAAAACGCATAAACTCAGCCTCCTCTGCATTCATAACTTACAAAGGGCGGCGGTCAGGTTTTCTGACCACCGCCCTCCATTATATCAGCCGATCCAGGTTCCGTCCAGTACCATCTGTGCCGTTTGAAGCAGTTTGGCTCCTGAATCCATACTCCTTTTTTGGAGAAAACGGTGGGCTTGCTCCTCTGTCATGCCGTTTCGGTCCATAAGGAGGGCTTTTGCTTTTTCTATCAGCACTTTTTCCTCCTCGGAGTGTCTGGGCCGGGTGAACCGTTCCATCCGGCGGCTTATTTGCGTAAGCATCCGTACCGAGGATAAAAGATCGTTTCGGGAGACAGGCGCCTGCAGCTTAAACACATTCTCACTTTCAATCATGTCCAGCAGATTCTGCACAGCCAGCACCAATACAGAGCAGGAGAAAGGCAAGTCCTCGCTGAGCGTTTCTGCTGTCTCGTCCCGCAGCTTGTAGCCGCAAATCACAACCGTTATGTGCCGCTTGTTCGCCAGCCGCTTCACCTCGGCGGCAGAGTGGCAGACAAGACACTCTGCCGCGCCGGAACTCTCCAGAATATCCCGTACTCTGGCAATGGTCTTTTCCCCTTCAAAGGCCAGAATGACCTGATCCATGACCCATCACTCCTTTCCGTCAGGAGTTGCCATAATCAATAAATCACGATATATTTTTCCCGTTCCCAGGAAGAAACGCGAGTACGGTACTCATCCCATTCCTTCATCTTGCCCTCAATGTAGTTTTTAGCCACATGCTCACCCAGGGTGTCCATCACCAGCTTGTCGCCCTGCATTGCGGCAATAGCCTCCTCCAGAGAACCGGGAAGACTCTCAATGCCATGGGCTTTTCGGGTTACGCTGTCCATCTGGAAGATGTTCTCCGTAATCTCAGGAGGCGGGGTCATTCCCTTCTCAATACCGTCCAGACCGGCAGCCAGACACACAGCCAGAGCCAGATAAGGGTTACAGCAGGGGTCGGGGCAACGGAGTTCCACCCGTGTACCCAGCCCGCGGGTGGCGGGAATACGAATCAGGGCGGAACGGTTGGAGGCTGACCAGGCCAGATAGCAGGGAGCCTCATATCCAGGCACTAACCGCTTGTAGGAGTTCACCAAAGGGTTGGTAATAGCGGCAAAGCCCTGGACGTGATAAAGCAACCCGGCAATAAAGGAGTAACACTCCTTGGAAAGCCCTTTTTCCCCGTTGGGATCGGCAAAAACGTTTTTCCCATCCTTAAAGAGAGACATGTTGGTGTGCATCCCAGAGCCATTAATGCCAAAGATAGGTTTGGGCATAAACGTGGCGTGGAGACCGTTTTTCTGCGCCAAAGTTTTTACCGCCAATTTAAAGGTCATGATGTTGTCCGCTGTCCGCAGGGCATCTGCGTACTTGAAGTCAATTTCATGCTGACCCTGGGCTACTTCGTGATGGCTGGCCTCAATCTCAAACCCCATCTGCTCCAGAGCGATGCAGATTTCACGCCGGGTGCCCTCGCCGTGGTCCAGCGGTCCCAGGTCAAAGTAACCCGCCTCGTCGTTGGTCTTGGTGGTGGGCTTTCCGTCCTCATCGGTTTGGAACAGAAAAAACTCGGCCTCGGGGCCCACATTAAAGGTATCATAGCCCATCTTTTTGGCCTTTTCCAGCACCTTTTTCAGCACTCCGCGAGGGTCACCCACGAAGGGGGTGCCATCGGGATTATACACATCGCAAATCAGCCGGGCCACCTTGCCGTGCTGAGGACGCCAAGGGAAGATGGTGAAGGAATCCAGGTCTGGATAGAGATACTGGTCGGACTCATTGATTCGCACAAAGCCCTCGATAGAGGAGCCGTCCAGCATAATCTCGTTATTGACGGCCTTTTCAACCTGAGAGGCGGTAATGGCTACATTTTTAAGCTGTCCGAAAATGTCGGTAAACTGCATCCGGATGAACTCAATATCTTCCTCTTTGACCATACGGATAATGTCTTCTTTTGTGTAAGCCATAGCGCGGCTCCCCTTTCGCTTTTGAAATATGTTTCCCAGTTACAAAAATGAAGGCGCTCCAGATCGGAAGAGCACACGTCTGAACTCCAGTCACTACCGAGGATCGCG
>CANDEE010000044.1 GCA_947383685.1 uncultured Pseudoflavonifractor sp. | reverse complement strand
CATACCGCCGCAAAAAGGTGCTGATTTACCGGACGGTGCTGGCCCTGCTGGGGATCGCCTATTTGGGTATGGGCGTTTTTCTGCTTTCTGAGGGCAGCATGGTAACGGGCCTTATCCTGCTGGCGGCGGGAGTGCTGTTTGCCGCGATTTTCCTATTCTACCACCAGGGCACCGCCTGGCGCTCCAAGCGGATGATGGTACAGAACGAGGGGGCTTTTACCGTAACGTTGGAGGAGGAAAGCGTCCACGGCAAAAGCGAAAAAGGGGAGAGCTCTTACCCCTATTCGGCGGTTATCGGAGCCTACCGCTACAAGGAGCGGTACTTTCTCTTTCTGGACAAGCGCCACGCCATGCTTCTCCCGGAGCGGGCCTTGATCCGGGGAGAGAAAGCCGCGTTGAGAGCCTTTTTGACAGAAAAGCTGGGAAAAGAGATCAAAGAACTGACTTAAAAATAGGAGGAACCGAAAATGGCGAAAGAATTACCCAAGGCCTATGAGCCCCAAGAGGTGGAAGGCCGCATCTATGAAATGTGGGAAAAGGCCGGCTGCTTCAAGGGCCACCGGGATCCCGGCAAAAAGCCCTTTACCATCGTCATGCCGCCCCCCAACGTGACGGGCCAGCTCCACATGGGCCACGCCATGGACTGCACGCTCCAGGACATCCTGACCCGCTTTAAGCGGATGCAGGGCTACGCCGCCCTGTGGGTTCCCGGCACTGACCACGCGGGTATCGCCACCCAGGCCAAGGTGGAGGAAAACCTGCGGGAGAACGAGGGCCTCAGCCGTTACGACTTGGGCCGGGAGAAGTTTTTGGAGCGGGTCTGGGACTGGAAGCACAAGTACGGTGCCCGTATCGTGGAGCAGCAGAAGAAGCTGGGCGTCTCCTGCGACTGGGACCGGGCCCGGTTCACCATGGACGAGGGCCTTTCCAAGGCTGTCCGCCACGTGTTCGTCAGCCTTTACGACAAGGGCCTTATCTATAAGGGCTCCCGCATTATCAACTGGTGTCCCCACTGCGTCACTGCCCTTTCCGACGTGGAGGTGGAATATCAGGACAAACCCGGCCACCTTTGGCATATCCGCTACCCCATCCAGGGAGAGACGGACAAGTACGTCATCGTAGCCACCACCCGTCCTGAAACCATGCTGGGCGATACGGGCGTGGCGGTGAATCCCGCCGATGACCGCTACCGGGATATTGTGGGCAAAAAATGCGTCCTGCCCCTGGTGGGCCGGGAAATGCCCATCGTAGCTGACGAATATGTGGATTTGGAGTTTGGAACAGGCTGCGTGAAGATGACCCCCGCCCACGATCCCAACGACTTTGAGGTGGGCCTCCGCCACAACTTGGAAACCATTCGGGTTTTGGATGACAACGGCAAGGTGGTGGAGGGCTACGGCAAGTATTCCGGCATGGATCGCTACGAGGCCCGGAAGGCTATCATTGCCGCCCTGGAGGAGCAGGGGTATCTTGTGAAGGTGGAGGCCCACCAGCACAATGTGGGCACCTGCTCCCGCTGCCACCATGACGTGGAGCCCCTCATCTCCGCCCAGTGGTTTGTCAAAATGGAGCCTCTGGCGAAAGAGGCCCTGCGGGTGGTGAAGGAAGGGGAGACCCGGTTCGTCCCCGACCGCTTTTCCAAAACTTATATCAACTGGATGGAGAACGTCCGGGACTGGTGTATCTCCCGCCAGCTCTGGTGGGGCCACCGCATCCCTGCCTGGACCTGCGATGATTGCGGCAAGCTGACCGTTTCCGAGACTGACCCCGCAGAGTGCTGCCACTGCGGCAGCAAGCGCATTCACCAGGAGGACGATGTGCTGGACACCTGGTTCTCCTCGGCCCTGTGGCCCTTCTCTACCTTGGGCTGGCCTGAGAACACCGAGGATTTCCAGTATTTCTATCCCACTGACGTGTTGGTCACAGGCTATGACATCATCTTCTTCTGGGTGGCCCGGATGATCTTCTCCGCCTGTGAGCACACGGGCAAGCCCCCCTTCCACACGGTTCTTATCCACGGCCTTGTCCGGGACGACAAGGGCCGCAAAATGTCCAAGAGCCTGGGCAACGGTGTGGATCCCCTGGTGGTGGCGGAGCAGTACGGAGCCGATGCTCTCCGCTTTAACCTGGTGACAGGCAACTCTCCCGGCAATGATATGCGTTTTCTTTCCGAGCGGTGTGAGGCTATGCGGAACTTTGCCAATAAGATTTGGAACGCCAGCCGCTTTGTCCAAATGAACCTGACCATCGGCCATGTGGAGCTGCCCAAGGAACTGACTCAGGAGGATAAGTGGATCCTGTCCAAGCTCAACGCCCTGATCCCCAGCCTTACGGAAAACATGGACGATTACGAGTTGGGGGTGGCGGCCCAGAAGATCTACGACTTTATCTGGGACGACTTCTGCGACTGGTATATTGAGTTTACCAAGGCCCGGCTTCAGGGGGAGGATCAGAAGGCCAAGGAGAATGCCCAGAACGTGCTGTGCTACGTCCTTACCGAGACTCTGAAGCTGCTCCATCCCTTTATGCCCTTCCTCACCGAGGAGATATGGCAGTCCCTGCCCCATGAAGGGGACTACCTGATGCTCCAAAAGTGGCCCGAGGAGAAGGCGGAACTGAATTTCCCTGCGGAGGAAAAGGCGGTCGACCTGCTCATTGATGTGACCCGGGCCATCCGGGGCAAGCGGGCTGAGCTGAACGTGCCTCCCTCCAAAAAGGCCCAGCTCACCATCTCTACCCTTGAAACAGCAATCTTTACCCAGGGTGTCCCCCTCCTGAAGCGCCTGGCCTATGCCAGCGACGTGACGGTGGTGGGAGTGGCGGAAAGCCCCTCCAGCGCCGACGCTACCGCTCAGGGACTGGTGGAGGTCATCACCCATGCCGCACGGGTCTTTATGCCCCTCCGTGAGCTGGTGGATTTGGAAAAAGAAAAAGCCCGCATCCAAAAGGAGCTGGGCCAGAAGAAGGGCCAGCTTGCGGGCCTGGAAGCCAAGCTTCAGAATCCCGGATTCCTTTCCAAAGCCCCCGAGCAGGTGGTGGCTGCCGAGAAGCAGCGCTGTGAGGAGCTGAAAGCCCTCATTGCCAAGTTGGAGGAATCTGCCGCCGCTATGGGCTGAGGCTGTAACTATTTGAGAGCTTTTGTCATAATTTTGTTGTTGTGTGTTTGTTCAAGAGCGGATAGAATAGGATAAAGAGAGGGATTGTCCGCCGCCCGAAGGAGGGGCATATCCATGAAAAAACATCTTATACTCATATCTGCCGTTCTGGCCTTGGGGTTAGCGGCATGCAGTCAGTCGGCGGAGGAAGTTACGCCAACTCCTGTCCTTATGCCCAGTCCTGAACCTACAGTCATGTCGACAGCTACTGCTGTCCCTGTAGCCACTGCTACAGGGACACCAATAGTTACTCCTACCCCGGAGCCGCTCCTGCCAATGGATACAGCCACGCCTGTACCCACGTCTGTACCGACGGCGACGCCAAAGCCAACGCCTATGCCTAGGCCTACGCCTACGCAGAAACCTGTTCCAACGCCAACGCCGGTTCCAACTCCCGAACCGACAGCAGCTTTGGATCCAATACCAACGATAGAGCCGGAATCCTCTCCAGAACCATCCCGCCGTCCTACGGATGAGGAGGTGCTTTCCGCCTACCGGGAGGCCCAGACAGCCTACAACTGGTTTGCGGTGATGACTTTGGAGGGGCATCAGGATGGAAAAGTAGAATATCAGGGCAACCTGTATGCCCGGGTGGCCGATGAACGGTTTCCCAACATGGACAGCTTCCGGGGCTATTTGAAGACGTTGTTTTCCGACGAGGTGGTGGACAGTCTGCTTCCCTTGGAGGGTCAACAGTATGTAGAAATTGACGGCCAACTCTATGTGTTGGAGGGCGCCCGAGGTATGGACATCACTAAGGGAGCCATAACACAGTCGGTGGTTTGGCCTCAGGAGGATGACCCGTTATCCTGCACAGTTCGGGCTGAGGTGGAGCTGTTGGATGAGGAGACTCTTTCCACGGTAGTGGGAAGCCAGGTCTATGAGTTCCCCTACCAAAAAGTGGGTGACAAGTGGGTCTTTACCTGGTTTGCTCCCATGAAGTGACAAAATCTATCGGGAGAACAAGCTATAATCACGGTATACCAAATTTTGGTATACCGTGATTTTTTATTTCTAAACAAGAGAGGAGATACCCAATGCCGATAGACTGTTTGGAAGTGGGACAAACCCTGACGGCCAAGATAGCCGGGGATGTGGACCACCATGCTGCCAAAGAATTGATGGTTCAACTGGGCCGGGAAATTGAAGCCGTTCTGCCCCAGAGCTTGGAGCTGGACCTGGGCGGGGTCAGTTTTATGGACAGCTCGGGTATCGCCGTGGTTTTGCGGACCTGGAAGCAAATGAAAGAGCTTGGGGGTGGCCTTACCCTCCGCCGAGTTCCGCTCCAGGCCGCCAAGGTCCTGCGGGCAGCTGGGGTAGACAAGCTCATACCCTTTTTAGATTGAGGAGGACATACATATGAAGCCAATCAACGAGGCCAAGGTGACCTTTTTGAGTCGCAGCTCCAATGAGGGCTTTGCCAGAACCGTGGCGGCCTGCTTTGCTGCTCAACTGGACCCCACACTGGATGAGGTAAATGACATCAAAACTGCGGTTAGCGAGGCGGTAACAAACTGTATTGTCCACGCCTATCCGGATAAGCTGGGGATGGTGACCATGCGCCTGCGGCTCTTTGAGGACAATATGCTGGAAATTGTTATTAAGGATTCCGGGGTGGGGATTTCTGATGTGGAGAAAGCCCGAAAACCGCTTTACACCACGGGAGGCGCAGACCGCGCGGGTATGGGCTTTACTATCATGGAGAGTTTTATGGACGCTTTGAAGGTCCGCTCTGCTCAGGGAAAGGGGACCACCGTAACAATGCGCCGCCGGGTTTCACGGCGGCTGGGCGGGTGAGCACGGACACACTACCCCTGTTGGCGGCGGCACGGGAAGGCGATAACGCCGCCTGCGCACAGCTTTTGGAGGAGAACTCCGGCCTTGTGTGGAGCGTAGTTCGCCGCTATTTTGGCAGGGGAGTGGACCCAGAGGACCTTTATCAGCTTGGCTGTTTGGGGTTTGTAAAAGCAGTACGGGGCTTTGACCCCTCCTTTGGCTGTCAATTCTCTACCTATGCCGTCCCAAAGATTGCCGGGGAAATCCGCCGTTTTCTTCGGGACGACGGGGCGGTAAAAGTGAGCCGGGGCCTCCGGGAGCGGGGGGGAAGCATCCAAAAAGCCCGGGACAAGCTCCAATCCGACTTGGGCCGGGAGCCGACTCTTTCAGAACTGGCAGCAGAAACGGGATTAGAACCGGAGGACATTGCCGCTGCGGAAACAGCCAACGCCCCCGTTTCCTCTCTCCAGATGGATTTGGGCGATGGACTTACACTGGAACAGCTTGTAGGAGACGAGGGGATGGAGGAAGGAGTGCTGGAGAGGATGGCACTTCGAGAGGCGATCCAAACGCTGTCAGACCGGGAGCGGCAGGTGGTGGAGTTGCGGTATTTCCGTTGCCTTACCCAGGATAAAACGGCGAAAATTTTGAAGGTGAGCCAGGTTCAGGTTTCCCGCATTGAGCGAAAAGCCATGGATCATTTGCGGGAACGATTGCTGGAATAGGGAAGCCGCAGAGCATAGCTTATGCTTTGTGGCTTCCCTTTTTTGATGAAATGAGGTATACTATACCTGATTTAATAGAACCAAAGAGGAGTTGGCCTTATGAAGGATATTTTATACATCGTAGTACCCTGCTACAACGAGGAGGAGGTTTTGCCTGAAACCTCCAAGCGGCTGAAAGAAAAGCTGTCGGGCCTTATCAGGGCGGAAAAGGTCAGCGAAAAGAGCCGGATTCTTTTTGTCAACGATGGCTCCAAAGACCGTACCTGGGAGCTCATTTCATCCCTCCACGAGAGCGATCCCATCTTCTCCGGGGTGGATCTGACCCGGAACCGGGGACACCAGAACGCCCTTCTGGCGGGACTCATGACCGCAAAAGACCGCTGCGATATGTGCATTTCCATGGACGCCGACCTTCAGGACGATGTGGACACGGTGGATCGGATGGTGGAGGAGTATTACGCCGGCTGCGACATCGTCTACGGCGTCCGCTCCTCCCGGAAGAAGGACACCTTCTTTAAGCGTTTTACCGCCGAGGGCTTTTACCGGGTGATGAACCTGATGGGGGCGGAGACGGTATTCAACCATGCGGATTACCGCCTTATGTCCAGGCGGGCCCTGGAGGGCCTGGCTGAGTTTAAGGAGGTCAACCTTTTCCTCCGGGGTATGGTACCCATGGTGGGCTACCGTACGGGCACCGTGGAGTATGAGCGGGGCGAGCGGTTTGCGGGGGAGAGCAAGTACCCCCTCAAGAAGATGCTGGCCTTTGCCATGGAGGGAATTACCAGCCTGTCCACCAAACCCCTGAAGATGATTACCGGGCTGGGCTTCTTTATTTTCCTGGTGAGCATTGTGATGCTTGTTTACTCCATTGTCCGCTGGGCCATGGGGGAGACCATCATCGGCTGGGCCAGCGTGATCTGCTCGGTCTGGGCTATTGGCGGGTTGATTTTGCTGTCCTTAGGAGTCATCGGGGAGTACATCGGGAAGATTTACATGGAGACCAAGGCCCGTCCCCGGTTCCTCATCCGGGAGGTGCTGGACGATGAAAAATAAGTTTTTTGACACATCCATTCCCAAATTTCTGCTGGTTGGTGTGGGCAACACCCTCTTGTCCGCGGTCATCATGTTCGCTCTGGAGGGCCTGGGCTACTGGCCCTCCACCGCCATCGCCTATGTTGCCGGGGCGGTGATGAGCTTCTTTTTGAATCGGAAGTTTACCTTCCAAAGTGAGGCGGAGGTGGGCAAATCGGCCCTCCGCTTTGCCCTCAACGTGGCGGTATGCTACATTCTGGCCTACGCCATTGCCCAGCCCCTGGGCGGGATGATCTTAGGGGCTATGGGAGTAAAAGGCGTCTGGCTGGAGCGGCTGATCAAGCTGGGGGGTATGGGCCTTTACACGGTTTTGAACTACTTTGGTCAACGTTTTTTCGCCTTCAAAAAATAACGCAGTCTGAAAAAGAAAGGAGCGGCCCCATGAAAAAGCGGTTTTTGACAGCCCTTTTGACCATTTTCGCTTTGGTGGTTCTTACCCCTGCGGCCTTTGCGGCGGTGGACGTTGGCGGGACAGAATACCTGTGGAGCCTCCATCTTTGGAACACTGACATTACCAGGGATCACTGCGTCTATCTCTCCGATGACGGCGGGGCGAGCTATGTGGCCTTGGGCGGACTTCCCGATTATGTCCTCCAAGTGGCCCTCACCGGCCTGCCCGACGGCGGGCTCCGGGTAGAGGGGAGAGACCAGTGGGAGGATACCTACACCTGGTCACGGGACTACACTGCCGCTGAGGTCAAGGCCGCCTTCGCCGGGGAGCGGAATGTCACGCCTATCGAGGCGAAGGCCAGCAATGGCACGGTGACCTTGGGAGAGCGATATGTCGAGGACAGTGTCAACGGTGACCCGGCCCTGCCGGGGTACGACGGCTGGGACAAATCCTCGGAGAAGTCCGGCCCCCAGTTTATCTACACCACCGACGGCGTGAGCTGGCAGGCGGTGGAAGAACCCCCGGAGGGCATATACGACATCTGGTGGGACGGGGAGCGCTTTTGCAGCTCCTACAACCATTGGGATACGGAGAGCAATCAATACCAGCCCTGGCTCTATACCTCCGCTGACGGTCTCCACTGGACGTTGGAAAAGAACACGCCAAAGAAAAGGACAGCGCCCCTGTGGACTTGCGAGCTGGGGAAATACCATTTTGAGGTCGTGGAGAGCGCCGCGGAGGAGGATGGGCAGTACCGTACCCACTTGGACGTGTACTTGATGGACAAGGATCACGTTGACCGGGGGGTACGCCTGCCCCATTTCCGGGAGGCCTTTGAGGCCCGGGGCATTTCTCCGGGGTACATTCAGGCCTGGCCCACTCCTGACGATACGGTGACGGTGGCGGTCTACGATATCTATGCCAGAGAGCGGTTCATGGTAGAGATATGCTATCCGGTGTCCTCCCTGGACTGGTGTTTGGAGAATTTGAGCGAAACCTTCCGCACGCCGCAGGTGGCAGTCCAGGGCAACGGCGTGTCCCTAGCTGCGGTAGAGGGATGGAGAAGCAACGTCAGCGGGTATCTGCTCCTCCGCAATGGCGGGAGCGGCTGGCAGAGGGTGGAAAATGTCGATTTCGGCACCTACTTTCAACTCATGCCCTTCAATGGCAGAACCTTCCTTCTGGGCGCCGCCGGTACCATCTATGCCTCGGAGGATGGCCTGAACTGGGAAAGCCTTTCCGGCACCGATTTGGATGTGGGGGAGAGCAAATACACCCTGCGGAAAAGGTATGCCCTGCAATGGACAGGTGACAAGTACATCACCTGCCGACAGGTGTTTGAACGGCTGGTGGGCCGGGGCGGGAGCTGGGGAAAGTGGTATGACCCCCGCTGCACCGAAGTGCGGTTTTTGGACGAAAATTTCAACCTCCTCTCCTCCTATGATTTTGGGCGGCAGGTCAGCGGAGTGGGGTTCCGGGACGGGGTATACTACGCCAAGGTTTGGGACCGGAGCGAGGTGGCCTTTGAGGATGTGGGCGATGAGCTCGACCAGGCCGCCACCCTCTACCGCTCCACCGACGGCAAGACCTGGACGGCAATGCCGAAGATATATACACAGTTGGATGAGGTCATGCTCTCTGAGGCAGGGGACTGGAACAGGGCAATGAAGAACGGCCCCATTTGTTCCATGGCCCAACTGGATCGCTGGCGGTTTGTCCTTTCAGCGGACGAGCGGATATACCTCATGGGAGACAATGCCGGGGAGTGGGTGGAGCTTCCTGACCTGCACAACGCTGTAGAGGCTGCGGGCTTTGCCCCTGGTGAGCTTACCGCTGCCTACAAGCCTGACGGAACGGTGGACGTGACAGTGTGGGGAGACCGGGGCTATAACCGCAAGGACACCAGTTCCCACATCTCCATTGCTTACCCTACCGACTCTCTGGACTGGTGCAAGGAAAACCTTGTGGAGGCCCGGTTTATGCGGGTGACGCCCAACTGGGAGGACGTCTGCGTTCTGCCCAACGGCACCGAGGTAACCACCTTCCCCCTGGCCAATGGGGAAAGGGAGCTGGTCTACCGCAATGAGAGTACTGGAGGGGAGTACCAATATTACGAAAACGCCCCCTGGAGTGGGAACATCAAGCTTTTGCCCTTCAGCGGCAAGGCCCTGATGCTTTATTCCAATTCTGCCCTCTACCTCACTGAGGACGGGGTGAACTGGCGGAAGGCCGACTCTGAGTGGCTGCGAGAGCGCATCGGATGGAACATCTTCCCCTATTCCTTTGTGTGGACGGGGGAGAAATACCTGGTGGGCTTCCAGCCCTTTGGCGGCTGGGGCAAGGGGACCAGCTATCTGGTGGAGGATATGGGTAAGTGCTTCTTCCTGGACGAGAATCTGAATGACCTTTCCGAGCACGACTTTACCGAGTACGATCCCGGCGGCGTGGGCTGGAAGCGAAGAAATGTGGAGAAGGTGGGCTATGTGGACGGGACATACTACGCCCAGCTCAGCGGTGCGATTCAAGGCTGTAGGAATGATGGGGTGTGGTATACGGAAGATGGAGAGCCTGTCCTTTACTGTTCTATGGATGGCGTAAACTGGGAGCAGACCGACATCTTTCAAGTGCGGGAGTGCCTGATGCCGCTCCAATCAAATTGACGCCTTACGAGGAAGGAAACAGCGGGAAGGGGGGAGAGGGTTGGAGACCATCCCAGCAAAGCACATTCTCACCCGAAACAAGTCCACCGAATGGTTTGGTACAGACCACACCATGAACCTTTACCGGGGCTGCTCTCACGGCTGTATCTATTGCGACAGCCGCAGCGAGTGCTACCGGGACGATGATTTTGACCGGGTGAAGGAAAAGGAAAACGCCTTAGAATTGCTCCGTAATGAGCTGCGGCGAAAGGTGCGCCCCGCTTTCATCGCCATGGGTTCCATGTCCGACCCCTATAATCCCATTGAAAAGAAGCTGGAGTTGACCCGGAAAGCTCTTATGCTTATTCACGCCTACGAGTGCGGGGTGGCAGTCTGCACCAAGTCAGACCTCATTTTGCGGGATGGGGATTTGTACGTCGACATTGGGCGGCGGGCTCCGGTCATTTGCAAGCTGACAGTAACTACTACCAACGATGCTCTGGCGGCAAAAATTGAGCCGGGAGCCCCCAGTCCCACCCAGCGGCTCCGGGCCTTGGAGGGCTTGTCCCGGAATGGGATATTTGCCGGAGTGGTTCTGATGCCGGTATTGCCTTTTTTGGAGGACAGCATAGAAAATGTCCTCGCTGTGGTGGATGCCGCTGCCGGGGCCGGAGCCAGGTTCGTCTATCCGGCTTTTGGCATGACCCTCCGGGACCGTCAGCGGGCCCATTATTACCGGCAGCTTGTCCAACAATTTCCCGGTAAAAAAGAGCTGTACGAAAAACAGTACGGAGATCGATACTGGTGTACCAGCCCTCGGGCAAAGGAGCTCTGGGCCGCCTTTTCCCAGCGGTGCCGGGAACGGGGACTGCTCTACGAGATGCGGCACATTATTTCTGCCGCCAAGCAGCCCTATGGAGATACACAGCTTACCTTTTTCGATATGTAGCGGGGACGGCTTTGCCGTCTCCGCTCTTTTTCGTTCTCATTTGTAAGAGCAGGTCTGAGATGAAGCTCAGCCTAACGCCTCTACATGTGAAGCGCAGACAAAATAGATCCGCTCCTGGGCCTCGTTGGCCAGTACCACTACAGAACCAACAGAGCCTAGCACAGTCACGTTCTGGAGAATTAGAGAACCAACCGTCAGGGTAGCCAAACGGCTCAAATTTCGGGTAGCCAGATCAGTGAGGATGCCTGCGTCACAGCAGCAGGCATCGCAGTTGCAGCCCTCGTTGGCGCTGACGCCGCTGCCGCCGCAGGTAGCGCAGACAGAGGTGTCTCCGCCCTCGGCCCGGATGGCCCGGCGGATGTTCCGTATGGCCCGGCGGTAGGCGGTGTCGTCACACTCGGTGGGACAGTTCAAATCGGTAAGACCGAAAGCCACTGCCTTTACCGCGCACAAGGAAAGCTGATCTACCGTGTCCAGGGCCACGGTAGTGGTGCCGGGGGTGGTGAAATAGGCGGTGCCGTCCACGTCGATGAGGTCGCAGTTGCAGGGGGAAAACCGCCGGAAGGAGGCAGTCAGCCCGCCCAGATTGTCGGGGCCAGCGCCGGGAACGGTGAGAGTGCCGCCCACAGCCAGGGCATCGGTCAGGAAGAAGAATGCGTCAAAGTCCACCAGGGAGGCCAAAGCAGGGTCGCAGAGCAGACGCAGAGCTTCCACCATAGATGCCTTGCAGCAGCAGGCAGGGGCATTCTCGGTCTCGGACTGGGAGTCGCAGGAATCCGACAAGGGACAGGAGGGGAAAAGCTCCTCCTCAGTCAGAACGGCGGAGTCGTCGCCATCGCAGCAGCCATGATAGCGGCGCATATAGGTCTCAGGGGTCATAACAAAATCACTCCCATTTTTGTGATTGAGCGGGCAGGGAGCCCGCCCAAACCATTGTATGGAAAGGAGGAAGTGAAAGTGCCCTGGAAAAAGTATGAAGAGATTTTTAATTTCGTCGGATTTGACTTGCGCATAGGAAAAAAAGAAGGTAAAATAAGGGCAGGATTCAAAAATAACAGGAGGGACGACCTATGGCATTTTTTGATTTTGACAGCATCAAGGACAAGGCCAGAGACTTGGCCCAGACCGGCGTAAGCAAATCCAAGCAGATCGGAGAGATTGCCAAATTGAACCTTGCCAACGTGAGCGAGGAAGATACCATCAAGAAAGCGTACATCGAGATTGGCAAGCTCTACTATGCGGAGCGGGGGATGGCTCCCGAGGCGGCTTATACCGCTCTGTGCGAGAAGATTACCGCTGCCAAGGTAAACATTGAGGAGAACCGGAACCGTATTGAGGAGATTAAGGCCGAGGGTGGTATTTCAGATGCTGAGGTGATTCCCGCTCCCGCAGCGCCTATGGTAGAAGATGCCTCTGCCGAAGAAGCTAAGGATGCACCCAAGGCCCCGGTGGAGCCCCTGGCTGAGGATGTGCCTCCTCAGGAATAAGCGAAAACTGAAAGCCCGTGCCTTAAAGAAAGTTAAGGCACGGGCTTTCAGTTAAAAACCGCCGTTCCTGTTTGGGAACGGCGGTTAATTTTTGCTTTCAGTTTCAGTTAAAAATGCGCCGGGCGTAGACGTATGTATTAAGGTAGTGCCCGGAGAGATTGCTGATTTCTACGCAATAGCTGTTAGTAGAGGCGTGGATAAACTGGTTATTCCCGATATAAATGCCCACATGAGAAACAGGAGTGCTTACTTTGCCGTTATCAAAAAAGACCAGGTCGCCGGGCTGAAGCTCACTGCGGGAGACAGATACGCCGTTAGCGAGCTGGGCGGAAGCGGTGCGGTTCAATGCGTAACCAAAATGCCCATAGACATACTTGGTGAGGCCGGAACAGTCAAAACACTTGGGACCATTGCCACCCCAGACATAGGGGACACCCAGATACTGCATAGCGTATTCCACAGCTTGCTGGCCCAGAGAAGTCACAATATCACCGTCGCCCCGGGATCCGGTGGTATCCAGGCAGGGAACGATATAGTCGCTGGAGACGTAGCCCTCATATTCCTCGTAGGAAACCTTATACCAGCCGTTGTCCATGCCGATGAGGGAGACCACAGAGCCGCTGTAAAGGGTAGTCACCTGATCGTAATCGGTGCCGGGACCGGAGCGGACATTAAGGGTGGCGCCGTTGGTCATCACCCGACCATAACCCAAATCTACATCGGCAGTGACTGCCAACTCTACAAAGCCCCGGGACATATAGCCCTCAATGGTCTTGTAATCTACCCGAAACCAAGCATCGTCTACCTCCTCCAAAACCACGACCACATCGTCTTTATTGGCGGTAGCCAGGATAGCGGCATCAGAGGCAGCCTCAGCCCGAAGCCGAAGGGCATCAGCGGTAACAGTACCAATACCCAGGTTGGCGGCGGAGGCGCTCACAGCAAAAAATACAGTGAGCAGGGAGCCCATCAGGACGCCCCGAAACAGCTTATTGAAAAAAGACATAGGACCCGGACTTCCTTTCTCTCTCGGTTCATTTGCACACATAGAAGGGGAAACTACTTGCCGGCCAAAGCCCGCTCCAACCAGATGGCGCCAACGTCCATAGCGTCATAAAGATTGGACTTTTCACTTTTCTTCACCACCCGGTCCCGGCTTTTAAGGTCAGGGTCCGTGAGTTGAAGCTGGACGGAAACCTTGCTGGCTACGTCCATGTCTCCTTCTTTTTGAGTGGCAAGGATTTGCAGGGCAATGATGTATTTATCGGCCATGCTGCCGTAATAAATGAGATTGTCCTTCCTGCGAAGGGGATGACCTTTATAGATCAGAGGGATGTCAGTTTTCTTATCAGCCATGAGTTCCTCCAGAAATGTTACGAATTTATTTCAAAAGTTGTAACCAAATTGTAACAGGTTGATACCGGTTTGTCAACACTTGATCTGAGGAAAGCGGAGAAAAATTTGCGAAATTTCGATGCAAGTGGTATACTGTAAAGCAATGGAGGTTTACCATAATGATTTTGTGGGATTTGGCGGCTACGGTAGTCTTTGTCCTGGCCTTTGGCGCATTGGTGCTCCGCTGGTTAGCCCAAGCTGGAGCGGCTCTGCCGCACCCCTTTTCTGATCATCTTCCGGTCAGGAATGGAGAGACGGTAGGAAGAAAGACCTTGTGGAAAATATTTTTAGCAGCTCTGTTGTTTCGGCAGGCGGCGGCCTTGGGAAGCCTGCTCCTTTACTGTGTGCTGTCGGGAACGGAAGTGGGGTTTGCTGATTTACCTCAACTCTGGACGCGGTGGGATGCGCCTCACTACATCCGCCTGGTAGAGTTGGGCTATGGGGGGTATCTTGAGGACGGGAATCCTCTGTTTCTGGTTTTTTTCCCCCTTTATGTGTGGCTGACCCGGGCGGTGGCTTGGGCGCTTCCGAATACTGCTGTGGCGGGGATGCTGGTGAGCGGCCTGTGTTTTGCTTTGGGAAGCGTGTATCTGTACCGCCTGGCCTCGGAGGAGTATGGGGGAAAGACTGCCCGGCGGACATTGCTGCTGTTGTGGACGTTTCCCTTTTCCTTTTTCTTTGGCGGTATCATGACCGAGAGCCTGTTTCTCCTTACCACCACGGCGGGACTCTATCATATCCGTCGCCACCAATGGGGGAGAGCGGCGGTCTGGGG
>CANDEE010000043.1 GCA_947383685.1 uncultured Pseudoflavonifractor sp. | reverse complement strand
CCCAAGGCTATCAAGGAGGGCGTCAGCAAGGACGAGGCCGAGGAGCTGAAGAAGCAGCTCGAGGAGGCCGGCGCCAAGGTGGAGCTGAAGTAATCAGGCCCTCCCTACAAAAAGAGAAAGCGGCTGGTGAGTTTTCACCAGCCGCTTTTTTGTAACCTTTTTCCCTTTCTTTCGTATTTACTATTAGAACCGGTTCTGAACGGGAGGTGAAACCTTTGGACGAAGCAAAGCTGGCCCGAAAACTGCAAAAAGGAGACCGCTTTGCCCTGAATCGGGCCATAGCAGCCTATACGCCATACCTCTCTACTGTGGTTTGGCGCGCCATGGGCTCCGGCACACCCTCTCAAGATGTGGAGGAGGTAGTCTCCGACGTCTTTTTCGCCCTCTGGTCTCACCGGGAAAGCCTTTGCCCGGAAAAGGGCGTCAAGTCCTGGCTGGCGGCGGTGGCCCGAAATAAGGCGGTGGATCGTCTGCGTGGAACCCCACCCCCTCCCCTGCCTTTGGATCGTTCAGAAGATGTGAGCGGCGAAAGCCCGGAGGAGGAACTGGAACGGCGGCTGTTTGCCGTCCGGCTTCGGAAAGCGGTGGAAGATTTGCCTCCCCCTGATGACCAACTGGTGCTCCGCTTCTACTACGAGGAGGAAAAGCTGAAGGACATTGCCGCAAGCCTGGGGCTTACTGTTCCGGCGGCTAAAACCCGGCTCCACCGGTCCAGACGGAAGCTAAAGGACATTTTAACGAAAGGAGGGTCGGCAAATGGGACGGATGGATAAGCTCTGGCGGGCCGTGGATGGGCCGGGAAAGGTTCCGAACCTTGACGCCCAAGCCGTAAAAAGACGGGTCAATGCCGCTCTGGACGCCGACCTGGGAGAAAGGAAGATTTATATGAAGCAGAAAATACGTTTCGCCCTGATGGCCGCCGCTCTGGCGGCCGCCGTTACCGGCAGCGCTTTGGCAGTCAACGAAAACTGGGATATGCTCTCCGCCTTTTTCCAGGGGGACACCTCCCCGGCTCAGGAGTATGTGAACAATACCGTTTACTCTGTCAGCGATGAGAACTATAGCCTCACCGTAGAGGGGGCGGTGGCAGATGAGGACAACCTCTATATGGTGGTCAGCGTCACCGCCCTGAGTGAGGAGGCCAAGACCGCCCTGGTCGACCGCTTCTTCTGGAATATCGACACCTGGTGGGTCAGGACTGTGGAGGCTGAGGCCTATCTCCAGGCCAACCCGGAGGCCACCCGTGTTCCCGACGATGTCCCCCACATGAGCGGCTTCGGCGGCGGGGAGCTCCCCTGCGCCCAGGAGAACACCCGGCGTTTCTCCCTGAACGCCAGCTTCTCCCACGCCACCCCCTCCGCCCTGCTGTTCCGGCTGCGGACCATGGAGGAGGACGCTGTTCTGGATATCCCCGTCACCCCCGCCCCCACCCTCACCCTGGAGCTGAACGCCACCGGTATAGGGTATCACGGCGAAACCGCCCAGCCGGTGGAGCTGACTGTCCAGCGGGTACACCTGTCCCCTTTCAATTTCCAGCTGGAGACCACCGAGAATTCCACCCTGGAGACCAAGCCCCGGTTCCTCTTCCGCATGGCCGACGGCACCATCCGCACCCAGGCCCAGATGATGGTGTTTACGGATGGCTGGGCCACCAAAATGGTCACCGGCACCTACACCGCCGACTATGTCCAGAGATACCGTTTCAAGGAGATCCAGGAGCTGGACAACATCTCCTCCCTCATCCTCTTTGATATGGAATACCCTCTGGACGGTTCCAGGCCCTTCCCCGCGGAGCATGACCCCTCCCTTGACCCCTTCTCCCTCCCCCAAATGGAAAACTATCTTCTGCCGGTTCGGGCCCTCACCGAGACCCTGGGCGGAACCTGTGATTGGGACCCGGAAAACGGGGATGTGACCTGTACCTACCGGGGCATTTCCGTAGTTCTCCATCCCGGCTCTGATACTGCCCTGGTGGATGGAGAACCGGTGAAAATGGGCTGGATCCCGGAGCTGCAAAGCGACTCCCTCTGCGCTGGCGGCAAGCCCTTCTTTGACGCCTGGGGCATAGACGGCTTTATCACCTCCACCCGGGGCGAGGATGTCCCTGATCCCGACAAACCCGGTGTTTCCACCATTGAGACCTTCTACCTCGATTGGTATATCATCCCCTGAAAAAACGGGCCGGAGAGCTTTTCTCCGGCCCGTTTTTCCGGTTTGCTTTTCCGGCCCCAGCGTGATATACTGGGAAAAACCCTTGAAGGAGGTCTCCCCATGGCCTTTCAGCTTCTCGAATATCACGCTCCCGACTTTTCCTTACCCCAGTTCCAGACTGCCCCGGAGGCCGTCTTTCTTCCCGCTCCCAAGGATGGAGTGGCCCCGGAGAACTACCACGCCACCTCCATTTTCCCCGAGTATTTCCATGTAAACGGAACATGGCTGCTGGCGGAGGAGAGCCGCATGGACTGCGTGGCGGTTTTGAAGAAGGGCCAGATTGATGTAGTTGAGTTCCGTAATCTGAACGCCGGAGACTTGGTGGCGGTAGGCCGCACCGAAGATGGCTCGGAGGGCATTTACGTTCACCCCGGTGGGTTTTCCCCTGCCGGAGAGGAAAGCAGGGAGACCTTTGCCTTCCGTCAGGGGCGGAGCCGGGAAACAGCCTATTCCAAGGATTACGACTTCATCTATGAGCTGCTGAAGCACGAAAAGGAACACGGACACATCCTCTGGGTCATGGGCCCCGCCTGTGCCTTTGACGCGGATTCCCGGGCCGCCTTTGCTTCTCTGGTGCGGAAAGGGTATGTCCACGGCCTGCTGGCAGGCAATGCCCTGGCAACCCACGACCTGGAAGCCGGGTATCTCCACACCGCTTTGGGACAGGACATCTACACTCAGGAAAGCCGTCACAACGGGCATTACCACCATATCGACACCATCAACGCCGTCCGGGCCGCCGGGTCTACCGCAGCCTTTATTGAGAGTGGGGCGGTAAAGGACGGCATCATTTACGAGTGCGTAAAGAATCATGTTCCCTATGTGCTGGTGGGGTCCATCCGTGACGATGGGCCCTTACCGGAAGTCTACTGTGACGTATATGCAGGCCAGAACGCCATGCGTGCGGAAGTACGGAAAGCCACCACCGTCATCTGCATGGCTTCCGCCCTCCATACCATTGCCACAGGGAACATGACTCCCTCCTACCGGGTGGTAAATGGCATCGTCCGGCCTGTGTATTTCTATTCCATAGACGTGTCCGAGTTTGCTGTCAATAAGCTCCGAGACCGGGGCAGTCTGGCGGTACGGACTTTGGTAACAAATGTGCAGGATTTCATCGTGAATGTAAGCCGGGGCGTACAGGAAAGCTCCAAATAAAAAGCGGCTGGTGATTGCTCACCAGCCGCTTTTTATTTTTATAAATGCAACAGATGGGTGGCAACCTGAAAATATACCAGTAAAGACAGGGCATCCACCACTGTGGTGATAAAGGGAGAAGCCATCACCGCCGGATCAAAGCCCAGCTTTTTCGCCAGCATGGGCAGCGTGCAGCCCACCAGCTTGGCAAGGACAATGGTCACAAAAATGGACAAAGCCACCACCAGTGCCACCGCCGCTCCCTTCCTGTCCAAAAAGAGCACCTTGGCATAGACCGCCGCACCCAACGTTGCGGCACAGAGAATGGCTACCCGCAGCTCCTTCCAGACCACCCGGAGCAAATCCCGAAACTCCACATCGCCAATGGACATAGCTCGGATCACAGTAACGGAGGACTGGCTGCCCGAATTGCCCGCAGTATCCATAAGCATGGGAATAAAGAGGGTCAGTGCGGCGTTGGCGGCAAGGGCTTCCTCAAATATGCCCAAAATCGTGCCGGTAAACGTTGCGGACACCATGAGCAGCAGCAGCCAGGGGATGCGGTGCTTCCAGGTGTCAAATACCCCTGTCTGGAAATAGGGCTTGTCCGAAGGAAGGATGGCCGCCATCTTCTCAATGTCCTCGGTGGCCTCCTCCTCCATGACGTCCATCACGTCGTCAACGGTGACAATGCCCACCAGGCGGCCCTCCTGGTCTACCACGGGAAGGGCGATAAAGTCGTACTTCATGATCCGCTGGACCGCTTCTTCCTGGTCTTCAGTAGTGTAGGCCACGATCACGTCGTCGGACATGATCTCCTCTACCAGTTGGTCATCCTTGGCCACCAGCAGCTCCCGAAGGGTAATGACTCCCTCCAGCATCCGGCGGTTATCGGTGACATAGCAGACATAGATGGATTCACTGTCCTCGCTGGCCGCCCGGACACGGGCGATGGCCTGGGCCACCGTCATGGATTTTTTCAGGTCGGCAACCTCCGCGGTCATAATGCTGCCCACGGAATTGTCGGGATAGTTCAAAAACTGGTTGATGACCTTCCGGGTGTTGGGGGTAGTGTTTTTCAGTACCCGCGTCACTACACTGGCAGGCAGCTCCTCCAGCATATCCACCGCGTCGTCCACGTACAGCTCCTCCACCAGCTCCGTGATCTCCCGGTCGGTGATCGCGGAAATGATGGTCTGCTGGTCGTCAGGCTCCAGATTGGCAAACACCTCCGAGGCTACCTCCTTGGGCAGCATTCGGAATACCAGCACTGTCCGCTCCGGGTCCAGCCCCTGAACAAACTCGGCCACGTCCACCTCGTTGGCCTCGGTGAGGACGGCCTTCAGCGCCCGGAGGTTTTTGTCTGCCAACAGGCCCTGCCATTCTTCCAGCAGGTTTTCCCTTTCCAGGTCCATATCTTCCATGATCCTTTCCTCCTGTCTTTCAAAATAAGTACAGCGAGGAAGCACAATGGGGACAAAAACCGTGCCGGGAAAGCTCCTTTCCCGGCACGGCGATGCTTCTCTTACAGGCAAACGGCGTTACCGCCGCGCTCCACTGAGGAGGAACGGCGGGAATGTCTTGGCCCGCAAGGGAACATCGCTGTCCCGATCCGTACTTCGGCCGCAAATGTCCACAGACTGTTCCTCCTTTTTTATTTCATATTGGAGAAGATTCTCCCCTATTTTTAGAATACCACGCCGGAGCCTATTTTTCAAGCCCTTTCTCCCGCTCCAACACGGTCATTTTTCGCAGAAAACCGGTGGAGAGCGGAATGGCCAGCAGGAAGGCGCAAAAGTCGGACAGGGGCTGGGCCGTCATAACCCCGGAGAACTTGAATACCTGGGGCAAAATCAGGATCAGGGGCACAAAGAACAATCCCTGGCGGGCCATTGCCAGAATGGAGGCCCGCATATTCTCCCCCACCGTTTGAAGCATCATATTGTTCAGGATGACATAGGCCGTAAAAGGCAGGCTCAGCATTTGACACCGAAGGGCTGCAACCCCCAGCTCCACCACCTCAGGGTCCGCCTTTTGGAACAGATAGACCACCTGGGGAGCCAGAAGGATCATTGCCGCAGCAATAAGCGCCAGCACCGTCGTGCCTATTTTCACACAGAACCAGAATCCCTTCCGCACCCGGTCATAGAGCCCCGCCCCGTAATTGAAACCGCAGACGGGCTGAAAGCCCTGGCCAAATCCGATGAGGGCGGAGCCGGAGAACATATTGACTTTGCTGACAATCGCCATGGCGGCAATTGCCGCATCCCCGAAAGGCCTTGCCGCCCAGTTTAGCAAAATGGAGGCCACCGAGGCAAGGCCCTGGCGGTAGAATGCCGGCATACCGCCCCGGATAATGGTAGGCAGCCGCTTTTCTTTCAGGGAAAAGCGACTCCACCGGATGGGCAGGGACCCCTTTCGGCCCGAATTATAGAGGAGGATGCAAAAGCTGACCCCCTGGCTGATGATGGTAGCCTGGGCCGCTCCCCCCACTCCCTGGCGCAGACCAAAAATAAAGATGGGGTCCAGGATCATATTCAGGATACCGCCGGTGGTAATGCCAAGCATGGCCTGGGCAGAGTTTCCCTCAAAGCGAAGCAGGTTGTTGAGGACCAGAGACCCTACCATCCAGGGCGCGCCAATAAGAATGTACCGCGCGTAGTCCCGGGCATAGGGCAGAATGGTTTCGGTAGCCCCCAAAACGTTGACCAGAGGGTCCAGAAACAAAAGTCCCAGCACCGCCAGCACTCCTCCCGCCATGACCCCGGTAAAGAAACCGGTGGCAGCGATGGTTTCGGCCTCGGCCTGGTTCTGCTGGCCCAGGAGCCGGGAAACCGTGTTGCCGGACCCGTTGCCAAAGGTAAAGCCGATGGCCTGGATGATCGCCATGAGGGAGAACACCACTCCCACCGCTCCCTGCGCGCTCTTGCCCAGGTTTCCCACAAAGTAGGT
This sequence comes from uncultured Pseudoflavonifractor sp., assembly GCA_947383685.1. GTDB lineage: Bacteria > Bacillota > Clostridia > Oscillospirales > Oscillospiraceae > Vermiculatibacterium. The sequence goes on along the minus strand of CANDEE010000043.1, from coordinate 8,259 downwards.
GTCAGCCATGTTATAGATGGAGGTAATGAGCATGGAAATGATGGTAGGCACCGCCAGCCGCCCAATAAGTCCGGGCAGCGGTGCGGTGGTGAGCCACCGGAACTTCTCCTCCGGGTTGTTGATTTTCGGCATAGATACCGCTTCTCTCTTATTTATTTTTTATTGTTAGTATACCATCTTTTTCTCCTCGGCACAACCGGGCCTTTGGCGGTTTCTCTCATTGACGGGGCTTTTTTCCAGTGGTATAATAATATGCAATTTTATGCTGGGGAGGTGTAGCCGAATGTGGATTGCCGACGGCTGGAAAGACTATGAGCTGATTGACTGCGGCGGAGGCGAAAAGCTGGAACGCTGGGATAAGTATATTCTGATTCGGCCCGATCCCCAGGCCATTTGGCAGACGCCCCGTTCCGACCCCCGCTGGGAGAAGGCCAACGCCCGGTATGCCCGCTCGGCTACCGGAGGCGGACAGTGGGCCAAGAGGGACGTGCCGGAGCGCTGGACCGCCCGGTATAAAGGCCTCACCTTTCATGTCAAGCCTATGAACTTTAAGCATACGGGGCTTTTTCCCGAGCAGGCCGCCAACTGGGATTTCTGCGGAGACCTGATTCGAAAAGCGGGCCGGCCTGTGTCTGTACTGAACCTGTTTGCCTACACCGGCGGGGCCACGGTAGCCTGCGCCGCCGCCGGGGCCAGCGTGTGCCACGTGGACGCCGCCAAAGGCATGGTAGCCTGGGCCAAGGAGAACGCCCAGACCTCCGGGGTTGCGGACAGGCCCATCCGCTGGATCGTAGATGACTGCGGCAAGTTCGCCCAGCGGGAAATTCGCCGGGGACACAAGTATGACGGCATTATCATGGACCCCCCCTCCTATGGGCGGGGGCCCTCCGGAGAGGTGTGGAAGCTGGAAGAAAACCTGTGGCCCTTTGTGGAGCTGGTGACCCAGCTTTTGTCGGACGAGCCGCTATTTTTTCTCATCAACTCCTATACCACGGGCCTTGCTCCCTCGGTGCTGACCTATATCCTGGAAACCCTTGTGACCAAAAAATACGGAGGGCATACAGAAAGTCAGGAATTGGGCTTGCCTGTGACCCACACCGGGCTGGCCCTTCCCTGCGGCGCCACAGGACGCTGGTTTCGCTGATTCCCGGCATGAACACATTCTTTTGTAAGAGGTAGTTGCTATGTCCCAACCCATTCTAAAAACAGAAAACCTCTCCTTCTCCTATCCCTCTGAGGACACCACTAAGGTGGTGCTGGACGGGGTGGAGCTGGAAATCGGGGAAGGCTCCTTTGTGGCGGTGTTAGGCCACAACGGGTCGGGGAAATCCACCCTGGCAAAGCACCTGAACGCCATCCTCCTGCCCTCGGGCGGCAAGGTATATGTCAGCGGTATCGACACCACGGATGAAGGGCGTCTTTTAGACGTCCGCCGCACCGTAGGCATGGTGTTTCAAAATCCGGACAACCAAATCGCCGCCAATGTAGTGGAGGAAGACTGCGCCTTTGGCCCGGAAAATTTGGGGGTCCCCCCCACTGAGATTCGGGAGCGGGTAGACGAGGCGTTAAAGGCTGTGGGGATGTACCAGTTCCGGGAACACGCCCCCCACCTCCTCTCCGGAGGACAGAAGCAGCGCATCGCCATCGCCGGAGTGCTGGCGATGAAGCCCCGGTGCGTGGTGTTGGACGAGCCTACCGCCATGCTGGACCCCATCGGGCGAAAAGAGGTCATGGAGACCATTCAAAAGCTGAATGCCGAAAGCGGGGTCACTGTGGTGCTTATCACGCACCACATGGACGAGGCGGCCCAGGCCGGGCGGCTCATTGTCATGAGCCACGGGAAAATTGTGGCCGATGGCGCGCCCCGGGAGGTATTCCAACGGGTAGAAGAACTGAAGGCCGCGGGACTGACGGTGCCCGAGACGGTGGGACTGATGTATGAACTGCGGCAACAGGGACTGGATGTACCGCTGGATACTTTGAGCGATGAGGAGTGCGCCCAGGCTCTTTATTCTCTACTCCAGTCAGGAGGAACAGGCAATGGGCAGAAATGAGACTCCTCTCCGTTACGCCGTTCTTACCTTCGCAGCCGCGGCAAGTGTCGTTATTCTGCTGGAACTGCTGCTTGTGCTGTGCGGCCTCGCCGATGTTATCGCCTATCTCTGCCCCCTGGTTATCTACACTTTCGGCAGCGACGGCCTCATCTTCATAACCCCGCCCTGCCTCATCGGCCTGCTGGTGGGGTTTCTGGCCTGGCTGAACCGTACGCTGGCCAGTATGCGAAATTCCTACGGACGTATGATTACCGAGCTGAAAATTCAGATACGGGCCCTGGAAGAAAAACTGGACACCAAAGAAAAGGATTGACCGCCTTGGAACCCATCGTACAGACTGAAAAATTAAATCACGTCTACTCCGCCGGGACCCCCTTTCAACACGCAGCCCTGGTAGATGTGGACTTTACCGCCTACCAGGGCGAATACCTGGGTGTCATCGGACACACCGGGTCGGGAAAGTCTACCCTCATTCAGCACCTGAATGGCCTTTTGAAGCCCACCTCAGGCCGGGTGCTGGTAGAGGGCAAGGACATTTGGGAAAACAAGGCCGCCACCCGTCAGGCCCGGTTCCGGGTAGGGCTGGTGTTTCAGTACCCGGAGTACCAACTTTTCGAGGAGACGGTATATAAGGACATCTCCTTCGGCCCCAAGAACATGGGACTGGACGAGGCGGAAATCAACCGCCGGGTGCGGGAAGCCGCTGCCTTTGTGGGCCTTCCCGACAGCGTTTTGGAGCAGTCCCCCTTTGAGCTTTCCGGCGGTCAGAAGCGGCGGGTAGCCATCGCCGGGGTCATCGCCATGGAGCCTGCCGTCCTCATTCTGGACGAGCCCACCGCTGGTCTTGACCCAGTGGGTGTGGAGCAAATTTTAGGCAACATCCGGGACTACCACAAGGCCAAGAACGCCACCATTATCATCGTGTCCCACTCCATGGAGGAGATGGCCCGGACGGTGGACCGGCTGGTGGTGGTCAACGATGGACGCATCCCCTTTTCCGGCACGCCCCGAGACGTATTTGCCCACGGGGATGAGCTGGAGCAGATGGGCCTGGGCGTTCCCCGGATGACACGGGTATTCCACCGCCTAAAGGCCATGGGGGTAGACGTAGACCCCTCAGTCTACACCATTGGGCAGGCCAAATCTGCCATTCTGGACGCTCTCAACAGAAAGGGGGCGCTGTAAAATGGCCTTGAAGGACATTACCCTGGGACAGTACTTTCCCGGCAGCTCCATCCTCCACCGGCTGGACCCCCGGACTAAGCTGCTTTTGACGGTATTCTATATCGTGGCCCTCTTTATGGCAAAGAATGTCCTGTCCTACGCTCTTATGCTGGGGGTCCTGCTGTTTGGCATCTGGGTCTCCCATGTGGGGCTGAAGGTGCTGGTAAAGGGAATGAAGCCCGTCCTCTTTATCGTAATCTTTACCGCTGTCCTGAACCTGTTTTATACCCCGGGAGCAGGCGACCCCCTGGTCTCCTTCTGGATTTTCACCATCTACTGGGAGGGTATCCGCACCGCTTTTTTTATGGTCCTGCGGATCATGCTTCTCATTTCCTGCACCTTCCTTTTGACTTATACGACCTCGCCCATTCTTCTTACCGACGCTCTGGAGGACCTGCTGGGGCCGTTGAAGAAGCTTCACCTGCCCATCCATGAGTTGGCTATGATGATGTCCATTGCCCTGCGGTTCATTCCTACCCTCATTGAGGAGACCGACAAAATCATGGCGGCCCAAAAGGCCCGGGGGGCGGACTTTGACTCCGGGAACCTGCTGGAGAAAGCCAAGGCCCTCATTCCCCTGCTGGTCCCCCTCTTTATTTCCGCCTTCCGCCGGGCCGACGAGCTGGCGGTGGCCATGGAATGCCGCTGCTACCATGGCGGCGAGGGGAGAACCAGGCTCCGCCAACTCAAGTATGTAGGCCGGGACTACGCCGCTCTGGCCCTTGGCTTTGGGCTTTGCGCAGCGGTGTGGGGATTGAACCTGTTGGGGATATTTTGATCCGGGCTGTCACGCTGCGAAATGGGCTGACCGCTTAGGGCCTAACTCCTCCGTCTTCGCAAAATCTCTCTGGGTCTCCGCCCCGCCGAAATTTCGCTCCGCTCCGTCGTTAGCCCCTAAGCAGCCCCTTTCTCTGCGCTTCGATTTAAGAAAATCTTTTGATTGGATTCACGATTTATGAGGAATATTGCGTTACAATTGATGTATGTGGGTACCGCCTACCACGGCTGGCAGATTCAGAAGAATGCCGTTTCCGTAGAGGAAACTCTGGAGAAGGCTCTGGCAAAGGTGGTGGAGCACCCGGTGAAGTGCACCGGGGCTGGGCGGACCGACGCAGGGGTCCATGCGCGGACTTACATCGCCAACTTTCGCACCTCCTCCACCATTCCCTGCGACAGGCTGCCCCTGGCGGTCAACACCCGGCTGCCCGATGACATCGTGGTCACAAGAGCGGTGGAGGTATCTGACGACTTTAACGCTATCGGCTCCTGCCGGAAAAAGGAGTATACCTACCGCATCTACAATACCCGCATCCGCAACGCCTTTTTCGTAGACCGGGCATGGTTTTACCCCAAAAAGCTGGACGAGCGGGTTATGCAGCGGGCTGCCGACTGTTTTGTGGGCACCCACGACTTTGCCGCAGTCAAGAGCGTAGGAACCGATGTAAAAACCACCGTGCGGACGGTCTACTATTTCGATATAGAGCGTCAGGGGGACATCATTGACTGCCGGGTGTGCGCCAACGGATTCCTCTACAATATGGTCCGGGCCATGGTGGGGACGGTGATTTACGCCGCCGAGGGCAAGTTTCCTCCGGAGGCTGTCAGCGATATTCTGGAGGGCAAACGCCGCACCGACGCCGGTCCTACCGCCCCGCCCGGCGGGCTTTACATGACAAAGCTCTGGTACGATGAGCCTGGTCTTACCCCGGAGGAGATGGAGTAGAATGGAAGAACAGAAGAAAAATCCCTTCCTGCGGGTTCTGGCCTTTCTTCTTACTGCCGTGCTGCTGCTTGGAACCGTGTTTCTCATTGCCAACTGGCAAAAGCTGAACTTTGACTTTATCCGGCGGTGGTACGCCTACCGTTCCTTGGCAAAAAATGAGAGCGGGCAGGTGGAGTCCTACCGCTACATCGGCGGAGTCCACAGCTCCTTTGTCCAGCTTGGGGACGACCTGCTGGTCTGTTCGGAAAGCGGCGTGCGGCTCTACTCTCCTGCCGGTACGGCTTATGTGGACCAGGCCTCCGCCTTGTCCCATCCCTTTGTAGCCACGGGCGGTTCTGCCGCTCTGGTCTATGACGCAGGAGGGAGCGACCTGTTTGTCTACCAGGACCGGGAGCAGGTTTTCTCCTACACCGCCGAGGGAGGACACTCCATCCTGTACGCCAGCCTCAGTGCCCAGGGTCAGCTTGTGCTGGTAACCCAGGCCAGCGGCCTCAAGGGTGAGGTGACGGTCTACGATTCCGCTTTTGAGCCGCTCTTTGGCCTGAAAATATCCTCCCGGTTCATTACCGGAGCTGAGCTTTCCCCCGACGGCAGGACCCTGGCTCTGGCGACCTCCGGTCAAAACGGAGGTATATACGACAGCCAGATCGCCTTCTATGGCTTTCCCCGCGCTCCGGAGGACACGGAGCCAGACGCGGTGTGCTCCCTGGGCAACAACACCACGTTGGGTCTGAACTGGGCTGCCGAGCCGCTGCGGGTCCTGGGAGAAAATGCCCTGTCCTTTGTGTCCTCTGACGGGAGCCTGGACGGGTCCTATTCTTACGGCAGGCGGGTACTGAAGGGCTTCTCCCTGGAAGGGGATTCCTGCACCCTGCTGCTGGGTAAGTATCGGGCAGGAACCAGCGCCGACCTGGTGATGGTGGGCGCCTCCGGAAAGGAGCTGGCCTCCCAGGACATGGACCAGCAGGTGCTCTCCATGTCCTCCGCCGGGAGATACCTGTCGGTGCTTACCGCCGACGGGCTTACCATCTACTCTGGGACCCTGGACCTCTACCACAGCACTACCAACCTTCAGGGAGCCCGCCGGGTCCTCCAACGGAGGGACGGCTCTGTGACCCTCATCTCTGGAGAAACCGCCCGGCTCTATCTGCCCAACTGAAAGGAGAAAATGCTATGACGAATCCCATTATCATCGACCTTGTCCTGGCGGCTGTGCTCGTCTTGTTCATCTGGCTGGGTTCCCGGAAGGGCTTTATCCTTACTTTGTGTTCCCTTGTGGCTGTCATTGTAGCTTTGGTGGGAGCTAACCTCATTGCCGACGCTCTGGCCCCCAAGGTGGCGGAGGCCATCCAGCCCCGGCTGGAGCAGTCCATTCAGGAAAGCCTGGAAGAAAAGGCTCTGGAGGTCAGCGCCCAGGACAGCCTGGGAGTGACCGAGGTCCTGGCCGCTCTGCGGGAAAAGGGTGGGCTTTACGAATGGGCCGCCGACAGCCTGGAGGGTGCTTTGACGGTTACGCCGGGTATTTCGGAATCTATCGCCCATCAGGCGGCGGTTGCCGCCTCCGCCCTGGCGGAGCAGGTGGCCCGGGGGATTCTTTTTTCGGTTTCCTTCCTGCTGGTGCTGGTTGCATGGTTCTTCATCAGCCACGCTTTGGACCTTGTGTCCAAGCTACCCGTCATCAACTCCCTCAACCACACTCTGGGCGGAGTCATCGGCGGGGTGAAGGGCCTTGTCATCATTTACATCGCCGCCTGGGTACTGTGTGGCCTGACAGGGACGATTTCTATGGAAACGGCGGAGGGCACGTATCTTCTCTCCTTCCTTTTGGCCCACAGTCCGCTGGACCTGTTGTCTCTAGCATAATCCAGTCCATATTCCAAAATCCTTTCTTGCGGAAAGCGTGGTGAGACCTTGAATATTCCCAACGCCCTCTCCCTTCTGCGGCTGTGCCTGGTGCCTGTCTTTGCCGCGGCGTTTTTCAGCCCCTCCCCCGACGCTCACACCTGGGCTGTGCTGATTTACGCCCTGGCCTTTGCCACCGACATTGCGGATGGGTACATCGCCCGAAAATACAACATGATAACCAAGCTGGGCCGCATTTTAGACCCCATGGCAGATAAGCTGATGACCTTTACCGTCATTGTCTGCGTAGCCCTGGACGGTGCGATCCCCATGTGGGCTGTCGCCGTGTTCTTCTGCAAGGAGGCTCTCATGGGCTTGGGCGGGCTGGCTATGTACCGGAAGGTGCAGGATGTGACCCCTGCCAACTGGTGGGGCAAGGCGTCCACAGGGGTGTTCTTCGTGGTGCTGGCGGCACTGGTGCTGTTCCCCATCCCCCGGCCCTGGTCCACCGCCATGATTTCCTTTGCCCTGGCCTTGACGGTGGCGGCTCTCTGCCGCTATGCCCGGGACTTCCAGAAGCTGATGAATTTGGAGAAAAAATAATTCGGAAAAGCGGCGGTATTTTCACACTCTGTTCACAATTTCAGATTAAAATGATTGCCTTGAAGGGGAAGTATAAAGTCCCCCCGCGCCCGGTGGAAAGCCGGTTCCAAAGGAGTTGAAACACTATGCAGCCTACCCTGTGCGCCAAATGTCAAAAAAATGTGGCAGTGGTCTTTGTCCAGCGCATCGAAAATGGGGAGACCAAGTCCGAGGGTCTTTGCCTCAACTGCGCCCGGGAAATGGGGATCAAGCCCGTAGACGATATGATTCAGAAAATGGGTCTTTCTGACGATGATGTTCAGAATTTGACCAGCGAGATGATGTCCGCATTCGGCGGAGCCGAGGGCATGGACGGCCTTACCGCCGACCAGGAGGACAGCGAGGGTGAGGAGGACGAGGGTAAGACCGCCACGTTTCCCTTCCTCAACAAGCTTTTGGGCGGAGCTGGCGGGACCGCCGGCGACCGTGAGCCGCGCCCCGAGGGGAGCGACAGCTCTGACCATGCCTCTGCCCCTAAGGGCCGGGAGGACAAGGGCGGCAAGAACAAGGACACCAAGCGGAAATTTTTAGAGAACTACTGCATTTCCCTGACAAAGAAAGCTGCTGACGGCAAGCTGGACAACATCATCGGCCGGGATGAGGAGATTGCCCGGACCATCCAAATCCTGAACCGCCGTCAGAAAAACAACCCCTGCCTCATTGGTGAGCCGGGCGTGGGTAAGACTGCCATTGCCGAGGGACTCGCCCTGCGCATTCACACCGGAGACGTACCGTATAAGCTCCAGGATAAGGAGGTCTATCTGTTGGACCTCA
>CANDEE010000042.1 GCA_947383685.1 uncultured Pseudoflavonifractor sp. | reverse complement strand
CAGTTGGCGGGGGCAAGGCCGTGCTTGATGGCAAGGCCCGACCGGGCGTAGACCAGGGCCACCCACTCCGGACCGGGAAGGGCGATGGCAAGACCCGTGGGAATAAGCCCCCGCTCCCCGGCGGGGATGGTGACAGGCGCGTCAATGCAGGAGCGCAGGTCCATCCCGGCGGAACCGGGGGTGGCATAGGAGGGCAGAGGAATTTCGGTTCCGATTTTAGGGGACAGGGCTTTGATTTTCAATTCCATATCATTCCACTCCTCGATAATAAAGTCCCCTGGTAAATTCCGCCGGGGCCCACTGGCTCTCCCCCCGGTACCGTTCCAGCGCCTGGGCGCACTCCCAGGGGTTTTCGGTGGTGAACAGGAGCCGGGCGTAGGTCAGCCCCACCTTCTTCCAGTCGGGCTTGTCCGCCAGAAAGAGCTTCTTGCTGTTCAAAATTTCGTTCCGGCAGCCGGGGGCCTTTACCACAGGGAAGCGTTCGCCCTTCCGGTCTGTCAGGATATTTTCTCCCTGGCAGGTACACTGGCCCGTCCGGTTTTTGATAATGCAGTTTTCCGTTATCATCAGGGGAAGCCGCCCGTAGACGACTCCCTCCAGAGGAATGGCCTTGGACAAATCCCGTATCTGGGCCAGCTTCAGCTCAAAGCTGGCGGTGGCGGAGGCAAAGCCCAGGCGTTTCAGCTCCTTCAGGGTCTGGGCGTTGAACACATGGAGGCCGTAATCCCCCCGGAGGGTATAGCCCAGCTCCCTGGCCGGACCTATCATGCCCAGATTGCCCACGAGAGCCTCGGCAGCCCCCATATCCCGGGCCCTTTCCAGGTCCTCCCGCAGCTGTTTCATCTCCCTGTCCCAAGCGACGCGGGGCAGGACCACCCCCAGGGCGGTCTCCCGGCTCAGCTTTTTTACGCACTCGGGATGGGCGGCAAGCTCCCCGGCGGGGAGATAGAGAATGGCGGGGGCCTGCCGCAGCAGGTCGGCGCTGACCTGTCCCGCCCGTCTTACCGTGACGGTGAGGGCGGGGGGAGAGGAGGGATTTTCGTAGCGCACCCCCGGCTGGAATTGGCCCACATGGACGGGAGGGACGGTCTGACGCTGGACGGACAACTCCTCCAGCACCTGCCGGCGCAGGGCATTGAGGGTTGCCAGGGGCACGTTGAGCCCCGGCTCCACCAGTGCCTTTACCCCCAGGCAGCGGTAGGGCGTCCCCCCGGTGCGGGAGAGCTGCTTTTCCACCTGCTCCGCCGTCAGGGGAAGGGTCTGGGCGGGCTGGGGCAGGTCCCCGGCCGTGGTGACCACCCGGCCCTCGGGGTCCTCCGCTCCTACCCGCACCGGCTCCCCAGGCCGTATCATGGCGTAAAGTTTCACGTCCACCCGGGGATTTTCCTGGTTGCCATAGGACTGGCGGGCCTGGGCGAACAGCTCCTTCGGCTCCGGGGTCTTTTCCTCCCGGACCCCAAACATCTCCGGGCCTTTCTTATCATCAAAATACCCCTGGGTAAAGCCCTGGCGGGAGAAGGCCTCCTCCAGAGACTTCATCTCCTCCTCCGTGGGCATTCTGTCCTCCTTGATAAGCGTGGAATAGATGCGGGTGATGACCGCCACATATTCGGGTCGCTTCATCCGTCCCTCCAGCTTGAGGCAGCGGACCCCCAGCTTCCGGAGCTGGCGGAGCCGCTGGGCCAGGCAGGCGTCCTTCAGGGACAGGGGGTAGCTGTCGGGCCGTCCCCCCCAGCCGTACTTCATCCGGCAGGGCTGGGCGCACAGGCCCCGGTTGCCGCTCCGCTCCCCCACTACGGCGGAGAAGAAGCATTGGCCGGAATAGCACATACACAGCGCCCCGTGACCGAAAACCTCTATTTCAATGGGAGAGTGGGTGCAGATATACTCGATTTCCGAGGCGGGCAATTCCCGGGACAGCACGGCCCTTGTCATCCCCAGATCGGCGCAGGCCTTTACCCCGTCCAGGTTGTGGACGGTCATCTGGGTAGAGGCGTGGACGGCAAGGTCAGGGGCGGCCTGCCGCACGGCCCGAAGGACCCCCAGGTCCTGGACCAGCACGGCGTCCACCCCAAGCTGGGACGCCCGCCGGACCTGCTCGGCGGCGGCGGGCAGCTCCCGGTCAGTCAGAAGGGTATTGAAGGTCAGGTAGACCCTGACGCCCCGCAAATGGCAATAGGAAACCGCCGGGGCAAGGTCTGCCTCGGTAAAATTCTTGGCGTTCCGGCGGGCGTTATAGTCGCCCAGGCCCAGATAGACCGCGTCCGCCCCGTTTTGAACGGCGGCGGTGAGGGCCTCCGGGGACCCGGCGGGGGCAAGAAGTTCCAGCATCTTATTTCTTCTGGGTCTGGGCCTTGAACAGCTCCCGCTTGGTCTCGGAAAGCTCCAGGTTCAGCTTCTTGCTCTCCTCCAGGCATTCCTTGATCTGCGTGCGCAGGTTCTCGGCGGTCTCCAGGCCCTTGAAGTACTCGTCGGCCATGTTCAGTCCGGCCAGGACAACGGCGTCGGAGGAGGAGACCTTGCCGCCCTCCCGGACCTCTTTGATCTTCCCATCCACGTATGCGGCCACCTTTTTCATATAGGCGGCGTCCTCGGAGGCGACCAGCGTATACTCCTGGCCATCAATGGTTACGGTTACCTTGTTTTGCATGGCATACCCCTCCTTATTATATATCCAGTTTATTATAGCATAGTACAGCCAAATTGAAAAACAAAAATTCGTAAATTTTTCCGTTTTTTCTTCCCGCACATATTTTTTGCTTTTGTCTTTACCTTCTTCTCCTTTTCGTGTAAAATATGATTGTTATTTTATGACCATCTGAAGAAGGGAGGCGAATACCCATGTCCGACCCCATCTTTCTGCCCGGCAGCATCCTGTCCCTGCCTGCCGGGGCGGCGGAACGGCTGATCGCCGCGGGCAGCGGGGACGCCGCCCTGCTGTACCTGTATCTCCTAAAAAACGGGGGGCGCTACGACGCCCTCTCCGCCGGCAAGGCTCTGAGGTGGGACGGGACGCGGCTCGCCGCCGCCCTTTCCCTCCTGTCAGGCATGGGGCTGGCCCAGGCCCCCGCCGACCCTCCCCCTTCCGTCCGGGAGCTTCAGCCGCCGGAATACACCGCCGCCGACATCAACCAGGAGCTGGAAAACGGCAGTTCCTCCTTTCCCGCTCTGGTCCAGGAGACCCAGCGGCGGCTGGGCAAGGTGCTGTCCACCAACGATTTGAAAAGCCTTTATACCATCTATGACTTTTCCGGACTGCCTCCGGAGGTTATTCTGCTGGCCGTGAACTGGACCATTGAGGAATTCCAGCGGAAGAACGGCCCCGGGCGTATGCCCCGGATGCCCCAAATCCAAAGGGAGGCCATGCTCTGGAAGGAACGGGGCATCGACACGGCGGAGGGGGCCGAGGCCCATTTGAAGCGGTTGACCCTGCTGCGGGAGCGCTCGGTGCAGATTTTAGCCCTGCTGGACATTCGGGACAGGCCTCCGGTAGAGCGGGAGAAGGAGTATATCACCGCCTGGGTGGACATGGGCTTTGGAGACGATGCCATCCGGATGGCCTATGAGAAAACGGTGCTGAAAAAGCAGAGCATGAACTGGCCCTATATGAACTCCATTTTGAAAAGCTGGCATGAAAAGGGCCTGCACACCGTCAAGGAAATCAACGCCGCCGACTCCACGCGTATTCCCCGGCCCCGCCCCGGCGCCGGGGCCACCGCCCCCCAGCCCGCCGCTCCCGGCGAGGCCGACCGCCGGGCCAGGGAGGATATGGCGCGGCTGCGGGCCTATCTTGAACAGGAAAAGAAGGAGGGGAACTGAACATGGCTTACGACTCCGTTGTGCTCCGCAGGGCTTCCCGGCGGTTGGAGGAGGCCCGAAAGGCGCGGCAGAGGGACCAGGACGAGCTGCGCCGCCGCCTTTTTTCCCAATGTCCTGAGCTGAGCGACATTGACCGCCAGCTTCGGGGAGCCATTCTGGACATTCTCTCCTCCAGCCTGCGCCGGGGCAGCGACCCCGGCCCCGCCCTCCAGGTCATCCGGGACAGGAATATGGACCTTCAGGTCCGGCAGGCCCAGCTTTTGCAGGAGCTGGGGTATTCCGCCGACGCCCTGGACGAGGTCCCCGCCTGCAAAACCTGCGGCGATTCCGGCTGGGTGGGGGTGAAGATGTGCAGCTGCCTTCAGGCCCTCTGCGCCCAGGAGCAGGTGAAGGAGCTTTCCAAGCTGCTGGACCTGGGGGAGCAATCCTTCGACGTTTTTTCCCTGGATTGGTACTCTCCTCTGCCCTGGTCGGGAGAAGCCCTCTCCCCCAAGGAAAATATGGAATTCATCTACGACTTCTGCCTGAATTATGCCCAGAAATTCGGCAAGTTCCTGTTTCCCAACCTGTTTCTGACAGGCGACCCGGGCCTGGGCAAGACCTTTTTGTCCGCCTGCATCGCCCGGACAGTGGCGGAAAACGGGTTCTCGGTGGTCTATGATACCGCCGTCAATCTTTTTGCCCGGTTTGAGGAGCAAAAATTTTCCAGGGACGCCCAGGAGGGACAGGAGGCCAGGGATGAGACCCGCCGTTACCTGAACTGCGACCTCCTCATTTTAGACGACCTGGGCAGCGAGCTGACCACTCCCTTTGTCCAGAGCGCCCTCTACACCCTGGTGAACACCCGGCTGACCCAGAACCGGGCTACCATTATCTCCACCAACCTGTCCATGGACGGGATGCGGGCCAGGTATAACGGGCAGACCGCCTCCCGGCTGGAGGGAGAATACCGGGTGCTGCGGTTTTACGGAGAGGATATTCGTTTGCAGCGGAAGTCAAAGCTGTGATTTTTTCTGGGAAATAAATCCGTTGGTGGGAAATCATTGCTTTTCTTGAAAAATCAGCGTATAATGTGGTTTACAGAATGGCTCACTACACCATCTTGAATGTCTGGAGGAGTAGAAATATGAAACTGAACCGGCTGGCCGCCTTGACCCTTTCTCTGGCGCTGACCCTCTCCCTGACGGCGACGCCCGCCCACGCCCTGAGCTTTACCGATGTGACAACGGACTTTTGGGGCTATGAGGACATTACAAAAATGTCCAACCGGGGCTACGCCAAGGGCTATGACGACGGCACCTTCAAGCCCAACGGCCGCATGACCGCCGCCGAGACCCTGCTGTTCTGCGCCAGGGCCACGGGAGTGGAATCTACCACCCAGGCAAAAATTGCCGAGGCCCGGAAGGAGGAAATGACCGAAATTCTCCCCAGGGCCAACAATATGAACGTTTGGGCCGCCGCTGAGATGGCGGTGGCAGTGGAGACGGGCGTTCTCTCCATCTCCGAGCTGGAGGAGCTGTCCCAGATAGACCCCAAGACTGAAGGAGCCGCCAACGGGGAGAAAACCTATCTGGAGGAGACCATGTCCCGGGAAAAAATCTGCATGTACCTGGTTCGGGCCATGCAGCTGGAGCCGCTGGCCCGGGGCCTTTCCAGCTACTCCCTGAGCTATGCCGACAAGGATGATGTGACCCCTTCCCTCCAGCCCTATGTCTTTGTGCTGACCCAGTACGGCATTGTCAAGGGCAAAGACGGCGGCCTTTTTGACCCACAGGGGTCCGTCACCCGGGCGGAGATGACCACCATGCTCAGCCGGGCCCTGACCTTTATGGACGAGGCCGGCATTACCACGGAGCTGAGCGAGTACACCACCTACGACTGGAAGTCCGGCGTCATTTCCACCATCACTACCGCCGCCGACGGCTCCCTCATTCTGGGCCTTTCCAGTGAGATTTCCGGCGTTCAGTCCTACGCCGTTCCCTCCAACGTCAAGATTTACGACGACAATATGCTCACCTCCTCCACCGCCCTCCGGGCGGGCCAGCAGGCCAGGCTGAACTTGTCCAGCAGCGGCACGGTGCGGGAGATCCGTCTCAGCGGAGGGGTGACCACTTACTCCGGCACTATCTCCGATTTGACAGACAACCAGCTCACCATTCTGATCAGCGGCGTGGCCCATACCCTTACCATTGACCGCTTTACCGAAGTGGCTGTGGGCAAAAATGTGGGCGGCCGGGAGCTGATCGACGAGGACGCCGGGTATATCTCCGCCACCTGCTATGTGGACGAGATGGGCCATCTGGCCGGGGTCCGGTTTGCCGGCGGCACCCAGCTCATGAACGGCCTGGTGGAGAGCGTTACCACCATCGGCAGCAACACTACCCTGGGCCTCACCGGGTTCAACGGCGTAGTGTACCACTACTCCATCCCCCTGGGGGTCACTGTTACCGTCAACGGCACCTTGAGTTCCCTGTCCACCGCCCATGTGGGCAGGTACGCCCAGGTCCGGGTGGGCACTGACAACAACCAGGTGGCCAGCGTAGCCGTGGATACGGTGAGCAACTTTGTCCAGGGCCCCATCAAGCGGCAGACCACCGGCAACAACAAGGGTATTACCATTATAGATACCTTCCATGACAACAAGGAGCTCACCTATGTGGTCAGCCCCTCGGCCCCGGTGACGTATAACGGCGAGATTCTCACTCCCAACGACATTGAGGCGGGCTGGTACGCCACCGTCCTTATTGCCAACGGCGTAGTGGCCCAGGTGGACGCTTACTCCGGCTCTGTGACCGTAGAAGGCACCCTTACCTCCATCAACTACGGCTCCCCCATTACCACCATTCAGGTCACCCAAAAAGACGACACCGTGGTGAGCTACAACCTGGACATTACCGACCTGCCCACCATCGACCGGGGAGGTAAGAGAGGCTCCATCACCGAGCTGATTACCGGGGACCATGTGCTGATCACCATCCGCTATAACGAGGTGGAGCGCATTGAGGCTACGCCTCAGACTGCCGATCTGAGCGGCGTGATCCAGGAAATCAGCATGAGCGGCGCCGGTGTTACTATGGTGGTAAAGCTGTCCGACGGCACCACCTCCACCTACACCGTCTATGACGGAGTCTCCGTGACCCAAGGCGGCAAGGCCTCCAACATCTACAACCTGAAGCCTGGCTTTACCATCGCCATGGTGACCAACGGGGAACAGGTGGTGTCCATCGAGATCACCGCTGTGGCCGCCTCCTCTACAGAGCTGACGGGCACGGTGCTGCTGACCGGCTCCTCCACCAACAGCGACAAGAACGTGATCAACAGCACCAAGACCATTACCCTTCAGGTCACCGACGCCATGGGCAAGACCAACCTGGTGGTGGTGGACGCAAAGAACGCCACCCTGCTGGACCTGTCCGGCAATAGTCTGAACCTGACCCGGGACTTTACCGCCGGGAACAGCGTCCGGGCCTTCGGCGCTTATGAGGGCTCCACCTTTGTGGCTACCATTGTCATCAAGCAGTAATTTTTACCCGAAAAAGGGAAGGCCGTCCCATTCCGCTGGGATGGCCTTCCCTTTTTCCTATACAGGCAATATATTGTTTTTTCCCAAAAAATACTGTATAATATTTTCAGCGATTTCAGGCTCCACACCATTTGTAAGGAGGCAGTACAGCACCATGAAAAAACGCGCGCTTTCCCTGTTTCTCTCCCTGACCCTGGTTCTTTCTCTGGCCGTTCCGGTCATGGCGGCCCAGGACGTTCCCTCCGCCTGGGCCAATGACGCGGTCACCTGGCTCCAGGGCACGGGCAAGCTCACTGACGCCGACTTTGCCGGCTATGACCGCACGGTCACCCGGGCCGATTTTGCCCGGCTGGGAGTGGTTCTTTACCAGCTTATTACCGGAATGCCCAAGCCCGACCCTTCCGATGTGAAGAATCCCTTTTCCGACACAAGCGATTTGGACGTGCTTCGGGCCTATAAAATTAAAATCGTCTCGGGTACCGGAGACGGCACCACCTTTTCCCCCGACGATTCGGTGAACCGGGAGCAGATCGCCGTTATGCTCCTGCGGGTGCTGGACGCCTGCAAGGTCACGTACAGCCAGGCCGATGTGAGCGGTATTACCTTCTCGGACGAGGCCGATTTGAGCGGCTGGGCCGCTCCCTCGGTAAAGCGGGCCTACCTCATCCAGATCATGAACGGTACAGGCGGCTCGGCCATGTCCCCCCAAATGACCGTCACCATGGAGCAGGCCTATCAGCTCCTCTACAACGTCTACACCAACCGGGACTCTATTCGTTCCGGGGCGGTACGCACCATCTCCTCCGGAGAGGCGGGGACCCTGTCGGTGAAATACGCCGGCGGCGGGAAATATGATACGGGATGGTGCGAGGACGCCTACCACGGTCAGCCCGTAGTCTGCGACATTGACCAGGACGGCACTCTGGAGATCATTGCCGCCTCTTATACCATTACCTGCCTGGACGCCGCCACCGGCTCCCTCAAGTGGCGGTTCCCCGTGGGCTCCGACCGCAACGCCACCACCAACGGCACCGACTTGAGCCTCCGCACCTGGCCCAGCATCTATGTGGGGGACATTGACGGCGACGGACGGAATGAAATCGTGGCGGGCCACGGCAGCAGCATTCTTCACCAGGGCAAGCTGGCCGTCTACGATGAGAACGGGTACTTCAAATCCGGCTGGCCCCAGAATTTGCCGGACGAGGTCTACTCCATTGAGGTGGACGACCTGGACAACGACGGCACCATGGAGATCGCCGCGGGCATCGGCGTGGCGGACGGCCTCAGCGTCTATGTCTACGAGCATGACGGCTCCCTCCGCCCCGGCTGGCCCCAGCTGGACGCCGCCCATGACGGCAACAAAACTCTGGTCCTTCCCGAGTCCGACCCCAAGGCCCCCTCTCTGGGCTACTCCTACGGCATCTTCAACGACAACCTAGCTATTGGTGACATTGACGGCGACGGGGTCAAGGAGATCGTGGCCCCCGCCGACATGGGTCAAATTTGCGCCTATAAGCCCGACGGCACCCAGGTCCGCTCCTCCTTTACCATGGACTACGGCAAGAACTTCGGCGTCACCGAAAAGGTGGTCTGGGGCCGGGTGGGGACCTTCTCCAACGCCGACTATGAGTCCAAGGTCTACAACGGCGGCTTTGGACGGCAGAGCGACCTGATGGGCACTCAGCTCACCATTTCCTCTCTGCCCATGTACGAGCGGCTTACCGCCCACTTTACCCTCAGCAAAGCGGTCATTGCGGACCTGGACGGGAACGGGACCAACGAGGTGGCCGTGGTAGGCGACATCCACGACCGGGCCGACGAGGCCGCCGCCAATGCGGGCGCCGACCTGCCCCACCTTTACAATGAGCTGTTCCTGTTCAATGGGGACCGCAGCCGGTTTAATTCCGCCTGGGCCACCGAGCCTGCGGTGAAGGAGCCTCCCCTGTGCCCCCTGACCAACTCCGACTGGGAAACCATGGACCGCTGTATGCCCGACCCGGTCTGTGCCGATGTGGACGGAGACGGCAAGCTGGAAATCCTCTATCCCGACTACGCCGGCAAGCTCAACTGCTACTGGCTGGACCATACCCAGCACGGCAGCTGGCCCATCAACGTCTATGACGGCTCCACTATGGAGTACGCCGGGGCTCCCGTAGTTTATGACCTGGACGGGGACGGAACCCCCGAGGTCATTTTCACCACTTACACCCAGAAGCAGGGGAGCAAAAAAGGCTCCCTCTGCATTGCGGACAGCCAGGGCAGCATTCTCCAAAAAGTGGAGCTGCCTGCCGCTACCGACACCTCCAACACCGTTCCCAACGGCTGTATGGCTACCCCGGTCATTGCCGACGTGGACGGGGACGGCAAGCCGGAAATCGTGCTCCACACCCACCTGTCCGGCGTGACGGTGTACGATCTGGACTGATTTTAAAACAAAGAGCCGGGAGAGATTTTGTCTCTCCCGGCTTTTTATTTTTTTGATATAAAGTAAACTTTACATTTACAACGTTTGTATTATAATTATCGAATGTAATTTATAAACCAAGTGAAACAACAGGGAGAGGGCATAGCCCGCTCCCTGTTGTCTCATTCCTTCTCTTTTTCCCTTGCCCGTTCAAAGGCGTCCTTCACCGGGCTTTGGGGCAGCCTCAGGTTGGTTTTCCGCAGGATGGCGGCAATTTCTCCCTGGGTCTGCTCCACCTCGGAGCGAAGCTCCTGGGCCGACATCCGCAGGGCTCCGTGGCCCAGGATGATGAACTGCTCCGGGCCGTCGGAGGTGGCCACCCGCACCCGGTTATTTTTATCCTTGGAAAGCCGGTAGCTGGCTTTTTCAATATAACTGTCCGCCGTTTCCGCCTCCTTGGTGTAAACCACGTGGATATTGTGGTATTTGGTCACCGAGCCGGTCCCTTGAGGGACTTTGTAGGCGTCAAAGACCAATATGACCCGGTTTTGGCGGAAGCCCTGGTAGTTGCTCAAAATATCCATCAGGGTTTTCCGGGCGGTGGACAGGTCCTCCTGGGCCAGAGCCTTCAGCTCCTCCCAGGCAAAAATCATGTTATAGCCGTCCACCAGCAGGTATTCCGGTCCCGAGGGAGGCGGAGCGATGGTCCGGGGGCCGTCGGCAAGTCCGGTCCGCCGGGGCTTGGGGGGCGGCTCAAAGGCCCTGGGCTTAATCGCTCCGTAGGTCTTTTCAAAAATGGCCTTCAGCTCCTTGTCCTCCTCCAGACTGCCGGAAAGGGCCCCGCGGCGGGGAGCGGGGGCCGGCCTGCCTTCATCGTCAGAGGCCGGGGCGGAGGCGGGCTTTTCCGTCAGGGAGAGGGGCAGGTGCATATGCTCCTCCACCTCGTCCCAGGGCACATAGTAGCCCGCCCCGTGAGCACAGAAGATGGAACCGGTGGGATTTTCGGCGTCTCCGTCCGGGTCGTAGCCCAGCTGCGCCACAATGGCCTCCTGGCCGGGGCAGGGCCGGTAGGGGCCGGGAAGGCAGGTCAACCGCCCCCGGCCCTTGGTATAGGCCGCCACCTGGACGGCATAGTCCCGGAGCTGGGACACCGGGCCGCAGCCTGTCAAAACGGCCTCCTCCCCCACGGTCTGGGGAGCCCCGGTCTCGGCTCCCATCCGTTGGAGGTCCGCCAGGGCGCGACCCAGATTGGCCTGGGGCAGCTCCAGGCGAAAGTCATACCAAGGCTCCAGCAGGACGCTTGCCGCCTTGCGGAGACCCTGGCGCACGGCCCGGTAGGTGGCCTGGCGGAAGTCGCCCCCCTCGGTGTGCTTTTCATGGGCCTTTCCCGCCGTCAGAGTCAGCTTCATATCGGTGATGGGAGAGCCGGTGAGAACGCCCCGGTGGGGCTTTTCCATCAGGTGGGTCAGGATGAGCCGCTGCCAGTTGCGGTCCAGCACATCCTCGGAGCAGGCCGTATCAAACACCAGCCCGCTGCCGGGGGGAAGGGGCTCCAGAAGCAGATGGACCTCGGCGTAGTGGCGGAGAGGCTCAAAGTGGCCCACCCCCTCCACAGGGGCGGCAATGGTCTCGGCGTAGACGATGTTGCCGGGGCCAAAGTCCACCTCCAGACCGAAACGGTCGGAAATCTGACGTTTCAGCACCTCCGCCTGGATATGGCCCATAAGCCGGAGGTGAATCTCGCCCAGCTCCCCGTTCCATTCCAGATGGAGCCGGGGGTCCTCCTCCGCCAGCAGCCGCAGCCTGGGCAGGACCGCGTGGGGATCGGTCCCAGGAGGCAATATCAGTTGATAGGCAAGGGCCGGCTCCAGGGTGGGCGGGGCCCAGGGGTCCTCCGCCCCAAGGGGCTGCCCGGGATAGGTGGAGGTAAGACCAGTGACGGCGCAGACGGCGCCCGCGGGAGCTTCCTCCACAGGGGTGAATTTGGCCCCGGAGTAAATCCGAATCTCCGCCACCTTCTCGTTCCCCTCCCCAACGGAGAGGAGGGAACGGACCCGGAGGGAGCCTCCGGTGACCTTCATATGGGTCAGCCGCGCCCCCTGGGGGTCCCGGGATATTTTGAACACCCGGGCGGCAAAATCCTTGCCCCATGCGGGCCGGGGGGCAAAACGGGAAAGGGTCTCCAAGAGCTGGTCCACCCCCTCCACCTTCAAGGCCGAGCCAAACAGGCAGGGGAAGCATTTCCGCTCCCCGATGAGGCGGCGAAGGGTATCGTCGGAAAGGCTCTCCCGCTCCATATACTCCTCCAAGGCCCCCTCGTCCCCTAAGGCAGCTTCCTCCCAGAAGGAGGTGGTCCCAAGGGCATCCCAGTCCAAAATGGCGGGGTCCAAGGCGGCGTGGAGCTTTTTCAGCAGGGCGGCCCGATCTGTTCCGGGTTGGTCCATCTTGTTGAGGAAAAGAAAGGTGGGCACCCCATGCCGTTCCAGCAGCTTCCACAGGGTGAGGGTATGGCCTTGGGGGCCGTCGGGGCCGGAGACCACTAAAACGGCGCAGTCCAGCACGCAGAGCGTGCGCTCCGCCTCGGCGGAAAAATCCACGTGGCCCGGGGTGTCCAAAAGGGTCAGCTCTACATCCGCAAGGGGCAGGACAGCCTGCTTAGAAAAGATGGTAATGCCCCGCTCCCGCTCTAATGCGTCGGTATCCAGAAAGGCGTCGGCGTGGTCCACCCGCCCCAGCTTGCGGAGGGCTCCGCCCCGGTAGAGGAGGGCTTCGGACAGGGTGGTCTTGCCCGCGTCCACATGGGCCAAAATGCCGACGGTTAATTTGTCCATGGCGGAACCCTCCTTTCTCAAAACGATACATTCAGTATACCACAGGGGCAGGGAATGTGGTATACTTTTATGAACCTATGAGGGAGGGATGGCAGATGGACAAGATTTGGCAAGAACTTTACGGCGCAGCAAAGGCTGTGCAGAATGGCAGGGATATTTCTCCCTATGTCAGCGCGGGCGGGGTGGCTGCCGCGATCCTCTCCGGGTCGGGAAACATTTATACCGGGGTCTGCGTGGATACCAGCTGCACCTTGGGCATCTGCGCGGAGCGAAACGCCATTTTTCACATGCTCACCCAAGGAGAGCATACCATCCGGCGGGTACTGGCCCTGATGCCTGACGGGAAGATAGGCCCGCCCTGCGGAGCTTGCCGGGAGCTGATGGTCCAGCTCATGCCCGAGGGATACCGGGATATTGAAATCCTGCTGGACTATGAGAGTGGGAGAACGGTTCCCTTGGGGGAATTGACGCCGGAGTGGTGGGTCTGAGAGAAACGAGACATTAAAAAAGGCCGTCCCTATCAGGGACGGCCCTTTTCTTATCTTCTTACTTCTTCAGCCCGGGGTTCTTCTCCATCTCCCGGAGAGCGTCCTTGTAGCTCAGGTTCACCCGGCCCTTTTCATCGATCTCGGTGACCTTCACCCAGATCATATCACCGATATTCACCACGTCCTCCACCTTCTCTACCCGGTGCTCTGCCAGCTTGGAGATGTGGACCATGCCGTCCTTGCCGGGAGCCAGCTCCACAAAGGCGCCAAAGGCCATGATGCGGACCACCTTGCCATAGTAAAGCTGTCCCACCTCGGGGACAAAGACGATGGTCTCGATCATCTTCTTTGCTGTCTCACAGGCCTCGGCGTTGGGGGAGGCGATGTGGATGGTGCCGTCCTCCTCAATGTCGATCTGAGCGCCGGATTCAGCGGTAATCTTCTGGATCACGCTGCCGCCCTTGCCGATGACGTCCCGGATGTTGTCCACATTGATTTTCATGGTAATCATCTTGGGAGCGTACTTGCTCACCTCGGGACGGGGCTGGGCGATGCAGGGGAGCATGATCTCGTCCAGGATGGCGTACCGGGCGTCACGGGTGATGTCCAGGGCCTCCTTGATGATGGCGTGGGAAAGGCCGTCATTCTTAATGTCCATCTGGATGGCGGTGATGCCCGCCTTGGTGCCCGCCACCTTGAAGTCCATCTCACCGTGGAAGTCCTCCACGCCCTGGATGTCGATGAAGGTGGTAAAGCCGCCGTCGTCGTCCTGAATGAGACCGCAGGAAATGCCCGCCACAGGGGCCTTGATGGGCACGCCGGCGTCCATAAGGGCCAGGGTGGAGCCGCAGATGGAGCCCTGGGAGGTGGAGCCGTTGGAGGAGAGCACCTCGGACACCACCCGGATGGCGTAGGGGAAGTCGTCCACGCTGGGGATGACGGGCTCCAGGGCCCGCTCGGCCAGGGCGCCGTGGCCCTTCTCCCGGCGGTTGGTGGACCGGGCGGCCCGGGCCTCGCCGGTGGAGTAGGCGGGGAAGTTGTAGTGGTGCATATACCGCTTCTCCTCCTCCTCCCAGATGGTGTCCAGCTTCTGGGAAGCGGCGAGAGTGTTCAGGGTGCAGATGGAGAGGACCTGAGTCTGGCCCCGGGTAAAGAGGCCGGAGCCGTGGACCCGGGGCAGGACGCCTACCTGGGCGGCCAGGGGCCGGATCTCGTTCTTCTGGCGGCCGTCTACCCGGTGGCCCTCCAAAAGCCAGGCCTTGACAATCTTCTTCTGGAACTTGTAGGTGATCTCCTCCAGGAATTGGTCCATGTCGGGGTGGTCCTCCAGATACTTCTCGTGCCACTTTTCGATCATGGCGTTCCAGCGGTCCTCCCGGACGTTTTTGTCGTCGGTGTCCATGGCGGCCTTGGCCTCATCCATGAAGTCGGTGACGATCTTATCAAACAGCTCCTGGTCAAAGGCGGCGTGGTCGTAGGTCATCTTCTCCTTGCCGATCTCGGCCACCATGGTATTGATAAGGGCCACCTGCTTCTGAATCTCCTCGTGGGCCTTGACAATGGCGTCGTACATGATGTCGTCGGGCAGCTCCTTGGCCCCGGCCTCGATCATGATGACCTTCCGGGCGGTGGCGGCTACGGTCAAATCAAGCTGGGAAGCGTGCTTCTCGGCCTGGGTGGGGTTATAGACGATCTTGCCGTCCACATAACCCATTTCCAGACAGCCGATGGGGCCGGCCCAGGGGATGTTGGAGATGGCAAGGCAGGCGGACACGCCGATCATAGCGGTGACCTCGGGAGAGCAGTCCCGGTCCACGCTCATGACGGTGCAGGTGCACACCACGTCGTTGCGGAAGTCATAGGGGAACAGGGGCCGGATAGAGCGGTCAATGACGCGGCTGGCCAGCACGGCAGGCAGAGAGGGCTGGCCCTCCCGGCGCATGAAGGAGCCGGGGATGCGGCCCACGGCGTAGAGCTTCTCCTCAAAGTCCACGCTCA
>CANDEE010000041.1 GCA_947383685.1 uncultured Pseudoflavonifractor sp. | reverse complement strand
CCCGCCAACTATCTAATCAGACGCGAGGCCATCTCAGAGCGATAAATCTTTGGCAGTCAGAGCCATGCGGCCCAACTGCATTATGCGGTATTAGCAGCTATTTCTAACTGTTATTCCCCACTCCAAGGCAGGTTCCTCACGCGTTACTCACCCGTCCGCCACTAGGTATTCCTATCAATTGGCCGAAGCCTCTGTCAAGGGTACCCCGTTCGACTTGCATGTGTTAAGCACGCCGCCAGCGTTCATCCTGAGCCAGGATCAAACTCTCAATAATATGGTATCTACACAGACACTTCAGCCTGTATAAACCGAATTACTGAAGCTCAATTCTTAGCTTCAAAGAAATTAATTTCGGAGACCTTCCTACAAGCTCTCACTTGTAAAAAGGACTTCCGTCCTCTTCTGGTGTTGTCTTGTCTTCACGTTGTTTAATTTACAAGGTGCACACTGCACTGCCGACAGGTGTTTGCAAAACCCGAAATCCGTTGTCCCCCAAAGGGTTGAACTCGATTCAGTTTGTGCCCCCGTTCGGAGTGCCTTATTAATATACCAAAATGCAAAGGGAATGTCAACACTTTTTTTCATTTTCTCCGCTACTTTTTTTGCCGTCTGGTTTTACCGCTACATTTACCTCCTTCCTGGATTTCCCTCCACAAAATGTAGCTTCCCTTTTCCGGCGCTCCCGAACCTTTATGGTCAAAACAGAGAGGACAGGCAGCAATACGCCAAAAATGAGATTGCCCACCGGGACCTCCGCCGCCAACCGTCCCCAGCCCCGGCCCAGGCTGGGCAGTACCCCTGACAGGGCAAAGGCCGCCGCCACCAGAAGCCACCCCAGCCCAGGAAAGACTGGGACCAGTCCTTTCCACAGGGCCGCCGCCCCCCGGCTTAGCAGCGTCAGCAGCACCAAATCCGCCAGCGCCAGCACAGCAATCAGCCCCGCTTCTCCCCGGCGGAAGGCCCCGGGGACCTGGACTCCCTCCAGCAAAAAGAGAAAGGGGTCTCCCATTTGTCCCGCCAGAACCGGGCCAAAGGCTCCTACTACCACAAACAAAAGGGCCGCCAGCGCAGCGCAGCCTCCCGCCGCCCAAGGCCAGGTCTCCTTCATGCCGTCCCCCTCCCGCCTTGGGAGGCACAGGGCATAAACTCCGTATCCCCCAAGGCTCAAACAGAGGGCCGCGCTGCCAGGGAGCTCCCGCCAGTCCGCTCCCTCCGGAGGCCACAGGTTTTGCCAGTCCATCCCCGGCAGAGCCAACAACAGGATACCCCCCATTGTCACCCCCACCGCCAGAAAAAACAGCCGTCCCGTCCGGGCAAAGGTCCCACCGCTTCCCCGGCTTAGCCACAGGCACAGCCCAAAGGCCGACAGGAGAAAAATCCAGCGGACCCCCTCTCCTTCAGAGATGGTCAGCAGCCGCTCGGCATACCGGCGGGCGGCGTCAGCCAGCAGGGCCAGCGCCCAGAGGAAATAGAAGGTCTCAATCAACCTGCCCCCCACCCGTCCAAAGGCCTCCTCCAAGCCCCGGCTCAAATCCTGCCGTCCCAGCCGCCCCCAAACCGGGCATAACCCCAATCCCACAGGCAGGGCCAGTGCCGGAGCCAGCCAGCTCAACCGCCCCGCCAGCATTACCGTCGGGGCCACTATTCCTAACGCCGCCGGAACCAGAGCTACCGCCGTCACCTCCAGCCGCTCCCGGCGGGAGCAGCCGTTTTTTCCTTCTTGCTTCACGGTTTCACCAGCTTTCCTGTCACATTGACCGCCAGCCTTTCCACAGGGTAATTTTCCCATACCTCCCAATCGCCGGGCCGGAGTCCTCCCAGCTTTCGTTCCAGCCCCCAGCAGTCCCAGCCGGAAGCCAAAGCCGCCGTCAAGACCTTTTGCCCCCAAATTGCCAGGTCTTTTTCTCTTGGGCTTCCTTCTGCCGTCCGGGCAGTAAGCGTACAGAAAAGCGTCCCGTCCACCGCCCGGATTTGGACGGCGGTCAGCTCCGCCGCCCCACCGGGGAGAGTCGTCACCTGCCCCCTGCCTACTCCCGTCAAAAGATCGGCCCCCAGAGCGGCATCTCCTTCCAAATATCCCGCCAACCCGCCGGGACCAAGAACCGCCCAGCCCGCCGGCTTCAGCTTTCCTTCTTCCCCCGGTTCCAAAGCGGGGGCCAGGGTATACTCTCCCTCCGACAGCCGGGGCAGAATTTCCCCGATGGTCCGGCCCCGGGGGTCCTTTCCTCCCGTCTCCCTTGCCACCAGCTCCGCCGAGGCCTCCAATGGCTCCCCCGCGCCGCCCTTTACCATATATAATAAGGTATCTAACCGCAGCTCCCTGTCTGTGACCACAAAATCCAGGGCCGTCTCCACATCCTGGCCTTCTCCCAGCAAAAGCTGCTCCGTCTGTCCCAGATAGGCCCGCCGGGACGAGCCGCCCCGCAGTTTTCGGCAAGCCGCCGCCAGGCTATCCCCGGTCCCTGTCAGCACCTCCGGCTCCTCATCCTCCGAAATCCGGACCCCGGTAACGGCGGTGACTTTGGTCTCCTCGCCCCCATCCACTGCCAGGGCAGAAACCAAAGTCCTCTCCTCCGGCTCCCTGCTTTGGGGCAAAAGGCCCGCCCCTCTCGCCGCCAGCAAAAGAGTCAGCAGCAGCGCCCACTTTCCGCCCTTCATTTTTGCTTCCTCCGATTCCCCGTATTCAAATATCCGGGCCGCAGCTTATCCTCCGGAAGGGGCTGCCGCAGGGCCGCGTGCTCCCCCACCCGTTCCCCGGCGTTGGCGGCAAAGGGGGTAAGATACGCCACGCCGAAGCTCTCCAGCCCCGCCAAATGCCCCACCAGCAGGGTCGTCCCCACCACCACCGCGCCGAAAAGTCCCGCCACGCCCCCCAGCACCGAGAGCAAAAAACGCCACACCCGCAAAGCCGCCCCCAAGTCCTGGGAGGGCATGGTGTATCCGGCAATGCCGGCCACAGCCACCACCACCAGTACCGCCGGCGAGATGAGCCGGGCCTCCACCGCCGCCGAGCCTACCACCAGGCCGCCCAGGATGGACACCGTCTGGCCAATGGATTGAGGCAGGCGAAGGCCCGCCTCCTGCAAGACCTCAAAGGCAACCAGCAAAAGCAAGGTCTCAAAAAGGGCCGAAAAGGGCACGTCCCTCCGGGCCGCCATAATGGAGAGAGCCAGCCGGGTGGGAATGATCTCCGGGTGGAAATTTACCATAGCCACATAGATTCCCGGCAAGTACAGCGTCAACAGCAGGCACAGCCACCGCAGCACCGTCAGGGACGAGGCCACCAGCCAGTTTTCCGAGCGATCCTGGGGTGAGCGCAGAAAATCCCCCAGCACCGCCGGGGCCAGGTATCCCAGGGGGATACCCTCAATAAGCACCCCCACCCGCCCCTGGCAAAGGCCGTAGCAGAACCGGTCGGGCCGCTCGGTATACTGGAGCATGGGAAAGGCGGTATCCAGCTCATCTACAATATACTCCTCCAGGTTCCCAGTGGCGAGGAGGGCGTCAATATCGATATTTTCCACCCGCTCTTTTAATTCCTTTACCGTTTGCGGGTCCGCAATGCCCTCTATCCAAAGGATGTCCACCGGAGTCAGGGACTGGCGGCCCACAATTTGCTCCTCGATCCGCAGCTCGGGAGCTTTCAGGTGCCGCCGGGTCAAAGAGGTATTGGTCCGCAGGTTCTCTACAAAGGAATCCCGGGGGCCTTTGACCGACACCTCGTTCTCCGGGTCCCCGATGCCCCGCTTTTCCTCGGTGCCTGTATTAAAGGACAGCGCCCGTTCCTTCCCAGGAAAAAGCAGCAGGCAGTTGCCGTCAATCAGGTCCATGACCGCCTGGTCCAGCGTGGTCCGCTCAGTGACCGACAGGCTGTATAACGCCCCGGAGCGCATTCTCTCCCAGGCCACCGCCTCCCCCAGCTCCCCCAATTTCTCATCCTGGGCCAAAGGACGGAGCACATAGTCGCTGACCCGCTCCATCCGTACCATTCCGGCAATAAAAATAAGCTCCACCCGCAGAGCCTCGTTACCGCCAACGGCAATGCTCCGCCGGTTGTAGTCTACACAATTTTCAAAGACCCGGGCCAGGTTTTCCGCCGTCAGGCTCCCCTCCAGCCGGGGCTCCTTTCGGGGATGGGGTGGGTCAGGCTGGGGTTTGCGTCCCAAAAAGTCCATTGGTTCCCCTCCTATTCTTCCCCAGTGTCCCCCTGTGCGGAAAATTTTATGCAATACCGGGTTGCGTCTTGGCGGTCAAGTGGTTATAATAGGGAAACAACCGAGGAAAAAGGAGTTCTTTTTCATGGACTTTTACGCCAACGAAGGAAAAAATGTGGTCATTGAGGCCGGGGGCAAAAAATATGCCCGTCACGCCATCACCACCCACTTTGTGCAGGTGGGGGAAAGCTATATTGACCTTATTGAGAAATATGTGAAGCCGGTCTATCAACCGGGGGACATCCTCTCCTCCAGCGAGAAGGTCATCGCCCTGTGCCAGGGCCGCATTGTCACCGAGGACGAATGCAAGCCCGGCTTCTGGGCCAAGGTCCTCAGCCGGTTCGTTCACCAGACCTCCGCGGGTCCCGGCATGGGGCTGCCCGTGAAGATGCAGTTCGCCATCAATGTCTGCGGTCTTCCCAAGGTCTTGTGGGCCGCCATCTGCGCCGGGGTCGGCAAGGTCTTTGGCAAGCGCGGCGTCTTTTACGATATGCTGGGCGAGGAGGTCACCGGGCTGGACGGTTTTTATGGAGAGGACATCCCGGAATATGAGCACATGGGGGTCCGGGTGCCCAGCCACCCCGAAAAGGTCTGCGACGAGGTCTTTGCAAAAACAGGCGTAGTCATGATGATTGTGGACGCCAACGATTTGAACGTGGAGCTGCTGGGCAAGGGCGGGCAGCTCCAGGGCTGGTCCAAGGAGGGTCTGCTGGACCTTATCCGGGATAACCCGGCAGGTCAGGACCGGCAGCTCACCCCCTTTGTTCTCATTCGGGAGGTACAGGAATAAAAAGAAGGACGGCCATTGGGCCGTCCTTCTTTTTTCGTCAGAAACGTTTTCTCCGCGCCAAAGCTTTTCCCGCCTCGCACACTATGACCGGTGTAACCGCCAGCAAAAGGACCACCGTCCATTCCACCGGGTTCAACGGCACGGTTTGGAATATCCTTTGCAGGGGCGGCAGGCACAGCACCGCAAGCTGCATTCCCAAACCCACCAAAAAGGCCTTGTTCATGGCCGGGTTGCTGAAAATCCCAATATGGAACAGGGAGTGCTCCTCACTGCGCACATCAAAGGCATGAAAGAGCTGGCACAGGGTCAGGGTGGCAAAGGCCATGGTGTTGGCGGCCTGATAGGCCTCCCCGGGATCGGAGAGCACATACTCCCCCAGAAAATAGGCCCCCAGCGTAAGAAGTCCCACCATGGCCCCCTGCCAGCAGAGCCGGAGGGAAAATTTCCGGGTAAACAGGCTCTCCCTCGCGTCCCGGGGCTTTTCCTCCATGGTCCCCTCCTCCACCGGCTCCACCCCCAGGGCCAGAGCCGGCAGGGAGTCGGTGACCAGATTCAGCCACAAAAGCTGCACCGGCATGAGGGGCATTTGGTGGAAGCCCAGGACGGTGGCCAGAAAAATAGTTAAAATTTCCCCGATATTACAGGAAAGTAAGTAGTGAATGGCCTTGCGGATATTGGCGTAGATGCCCCGACCCTCCGCCACCGCCGAGACGATAGTAGCAAAATTGTCGTCGGTCAGTATCATGTGGGCCGCTTCCTTTGCCACATCGGTGCCCGTAATGCCCATGGCGCAGCCGATATGAGCCGCCTTCAGGGCGGGTGCGTCATTGACCCCGTCCCCCGTCATTGCCACGATCTTCCCCTTTTTCCGCCAGGCGTTGACGATGCGGGTCTTGTGCTCCGGGGACACCCGGGCATAGACGGAGAACTTCTCCACATCCTGGTCCAGCAGCTCCTGAGGCATAAAATCCAGCTCCGCTCCCGTAATGGCAAGGTCTCCCTCCCGGTAAATGCCCAACTCCCGCGCCACCGCCACAGCGGTGAGCTTATGGTCTCCGGTGATCATTACCGGGCGGATTCCCGCCCCCCGGCATTGGGCCACGGCCTCCTTCGCCTCAGTCCTGGGCGGGTCCATCATACCCATCAATCCCAGAAAGGTCAGGCCCTTTTCCAGCGTTTCCGGAGTCAGGGTCCCCGGCAGCCTGTCAAGGTGCCCTTCCGCCACGCCAATCACCCGGAGGGCCTCCCCCGCCATTTTGTCATTGGCGGCGAGGGCCGCCTTTTTTTCGCTCTCCCCCACCTTGCACCGGGCCAACAACACATCGGGCGCTCCCTTGACGCATACCCGGTAACCCCCCTGAGGCAGCGCATGAATGGTGGTCATCCGTTTCCGGTCGGAATCAAAGGGCACCTCCCCCCGCCGGGGGGTCTCCCGTTCCAGTACATTCTTGTCCAAGCCCTCCATCCGGGCCGCCTCTACCAAGGCCGCCTCGGTGGGGTCCCCCAGAGCCTTATCTCCGCTTAAAACCGCATCGCTGCACAGGGCTGCCGCGCTGAGCAGGGCCGTCCTGTCTCCTCCCGCCGGAGTCCACACCTGCCGCACGGTCATTTTGTTTTGAGTCAGCGTCCCGGTCTTGTCCGAGCACACCACCCCGGCGCAGCCCAGGGTCTCCACTGCGGGCAGTTTTTTTACAATGGCCCCCCGCTTTGCCATCCGCTGGACCCCCAAAGCCAGTACAATGGTCACAATGGCGGGCAAGCCCTCCGGGATCGCCGCCACCGCCAGAGAGACGGCGGTCATAAACATATCCAGCATCCCCCGGCCCTGCAAAAGTCCTACCCCAAACATGACGGCGCAGACGCAAAGGCACACAAAGGACAGGGTTTTGGAAATCTCCCCCATTCGCCGCTGCAAGGGGGTCTCGGCCTCCTCCTGCTCCAGCAGAAGCCCCGCTACCTTTCCCACCTCGCTGTCCATTCCCGTGGCGGTAATAACGGCGGTGGCCCGGCCCGCGGTAATAATGGTGGAACCTACCACCATGTTTTTTCGGTCCCCAAGGGCTGTCTCCGGGGGCAAGCCCTCTCCGGCGGCTTTTTCTACAGGCACCGACTCCCCTGTCATGGCGCTTTCGTCCGCCTTCAGCCCCGCCGCCTCCAAAAGCCGCCCGTCGGCAGGAACCAGGTCCCCCGCTTCCAGACGCACCAAGTCGCCGGGGACCACCAACGCGGCCTCCATTTTCTGTTCCTTTCCGTCCCGGACCACACGGGCCTGGGGTGCGGACAGCTTTCGCAAGGCCTCCAGCGCCCGCTGGGCGTTGTTTTCCTGGGAAATGGAGATCACGGCGTTTACCACCACAATTAGTAAGATAATTGCGCTGTCCAGCCAATCCTCTCCCCCGCTGGACCAGAGGGATAGTCCCGCCGCCGCCAGCAAAATAAGTATCATGGGGTCCTTCATCTGGTCCAAAAGCCGCAGGAACATAGGCCGGGGCGGTTTTCCCTCCAGGCGGTTGGGACCGTATTTTTTCAGCCGCTCCGCCGCCGCCTCCGCCGTCAGCCCCCGGCGGCGGTCGCTCCCCAGCTCCTCCAGGGTCCCGGCTATACTTTTCTCGTGCCATGCGCTCATAGGCTTCCGTCCCTTCCTTGAAATAAGCCTATGATAGCCAACCGGCCTGTCCGATTACAAGGGAATCCTGGCGGCTTGAGAGAGCAAGTCCAAAAATTCCCGGTTGGTGAGATGGAGGTCCGATTTCTTTCGTCCGGTCAGGCCTTGGTAAAAGGGGTTTCCTATCTGGTGAATCTCCCTTGCCAGCCGCTCGATGTTTTTGGAGACGCTGCCGGGCGTACTCTTTTGCCGCCGGGCCACCTCCACATAGACCTCTTTTAAAAGGGCGCACTCCTTTTTCCCCAGCAGGGCGGCGCATTCCGCCGCCTGTTCAAAGCCCTTGCTCCCGGCACCGGCTCCCAGCCGTTCCAACATGGTCCGGCACTGTTCTTCCAGCCCTCCCGCCAGCAGTTGAATCCATTCTATTACTGTTCCCCAGCGGACCGGCTTTCCCACAATTTTATCGGCCCCCAGGGCAAAAACGGCACCTTTGACCCTTTCCAAGTCCCCTCCGGTGACAACCAGAACCTTGGCCTTTCCGCCCTTTTGCCGGTATTGCCGCAACAGCTCCGCCCCACTCATAACGGGCAGGATCAAATCCAGCAAAATTACGTCCGGCTTCCAGGACCAGGCCAGCTCCAGCCCCTCCTCTCCATCCTCCGCCAAGGTCGTCTCCATACCGCCCAGCTCACTCAGCAGCCGGACGCTAAGCCGGCCCAGCACAGGCTCGTCCTCCACTACCAGGACCCGGAGGGGCCGTCCCTTACCCCTCATTTTCCAGACGGATGGCTTCCATCAGTCCCTGAAAGTGGATCAGGTTTTGGGCCAGCAGGTCCCGCTCGATGGGATTCATCTCCATTAAAAATTCTACCGCCAGCGCCGTCCTGTCCTCCAGCCGTTCCCGTCCAAACAGCAGATAGTCGCTGGACACCCGCAGGGCCTTTGCCAGTTTTCCGAACTTGGCCATAGTCATGCTCTGCTCCCCCTTCTCCACCTGGGAAAGAAACTGTACCGAGGTCTCCGCCTCCTCCGCCAGCTTTTCCAACGTCATTTGCCTCCCCTGCCGGGCCAGCCGCACCCGGCGCCCTATGGCCTCTACCTCCGGGTCCCGTTCCTTTTTCTCCTTTTTTGCCATGATGACAAGCCCTCCTATCTACACAATGATAGATATAGCTTGCCACAATCATGGTGGAATGGAATCAATGATTATAGCGGTTTATTATAGTTATTATTTTATTTTTAGAGAAAAATTTGGCGGAGCACCCTTGCTCCGCCAAATTTCGACTGTTTTCTCCTCTCAGCCCGCCGGAGACTCAGCCGGCTCTCCGCCCGTCTGCGGTTCTCCGCTCTCCTCCGGGGCAGGGGCCTCCATCAGCTTGCCCTCGTTGACCTCCTGGAGCTTTTCATAGAAAACCTTGGGGTCCAGCTCGTCATAGAGGTCGGTGGTTTCCAGCTTGGTATTCTCCATCCACCCCTGAATCATGGTGTTCATCTTGTAGTCGCCCCCCAGCTGATCCTTCAGCTGGTCCTTGTCTATTGGGAGGCGCAAAATAATATGGTAGCCGAAATCGCTCTGGACAGGATCGCTGATCTGTCCCACCTCCAGGGCCATGGCCCCTTCTTCAAACTCCGGCACCATCTGGCCCTGGTAGACCAAGGTATAGCCGTTGGGCATAGCCAGGGTTCCGTCGTCGTTCCGGCCGTCCTCGCTGTACTCGTTCATCAGCTCGTCAAAAAGCGTCTCGCTGTCCCCGGCATCGGAAAGTTGCTTGCGCAGGTCCTGGGCCTTTTGAAGCACCTGCGCCTTCTCCTCATCGGAAAAATCCTCGTAGCCGGTGCCATCGGCATTGGTGCGCCGGGTGGAGAGAAGGATGTGCTTGGCCCCATAAAGCCCGTTCTCCTCAATAAAGGCGTCCACTTCCTCGTCGGTCACATCCAGCGCGCCTTCCGCCGTCAGCTTTTCCAAAAGCCCCTGGTCCAAATATTGAATCAGGTTCATAGTCATAAAGTTCTCCCGCCCAATGCAGACCCCGTCCAGCCGGTTCTGAAAATACTCCTCGCCTCCGGCCTGCTCCACCAGGTCCTGAATCTGGCTTTCCACCTCGTCCCGCTGCTCCTGGCTTACCTCCACGCCCTTTTCCTTGGCGTGGGCCTCCACCACCTGATAAAGCATCAGGGTGTCCAGCGCGTCCATCTTAATGGCGTCCCGAATGGAAATGCCGTTTACCTGCTGGATCCAGTCCTCGTCTGTTTCCAGAGCGTAGCCGTAATACTTCTGGGTCTCGATGGAGTTCACCAGCCAGAAAAGATACCGCTCGGCCTCTACATCCACTCCGTCAATGGTCATAATGGGGGTGCTTCCCGGTATACCCAGCACCTCCTGGACAATGTCGTGATCTCCGGATGCGGTGGGCACCGGGCCTTGGGCGGTACACCCAGCCAGCATAACAGCGGCCAGCAGCCCTGCCGCGATTTTCATCTTTTTCATTTCGTTCCTCCTTGAACCTTGCGTGATAGAGGGTATTGTATCACTATTTCTCTGTCAAAACAATGGCGGTGGAGAGGAATTTTCAAAAAGTTTCCAATTCTGAAAGCAAAAATGCAGGAGCGGTCAACTCCGCCCCTGCATTTTTCTGATTTTTAACCCGGATGGGTCTCCGGGAATTTTTCCTCCTCCCGGGATACCAGCAAATCCTTCAGCCCCTCCTTCTCCAACACCGCCAGCATGGAACTGGCAGATTTCTGGACGGTCACGGTCAGGTCGGTGGCGTGGGTCTCCCGGTTCCCCGTCTCCGGAGAGGTCACGACAAAATTCAATCCAAAATTTATGTCGGTATAGTAGCAGTTCTCCATCCGCTCCCTGCCGTCCAGCAGATAACAGTGAATCCTCCCGGCGTCCAGGTCCTCCAGAAAGGCCTCCCACAGCGCCCCGGCCTGCTGGGCGGTAAGGGACAAGGTCCCGTCGGGAAGCTCCCGGGCCACCCCATTAATATGGGTGAGCCACCCGGAGGCGGCGGTCAGCTCCGTCTCCCCCATCCAGCCCAGATACCGCTCCCGCTGGACCTCCGGCCGGTTCAGCAGGGCCTCCAGCCGGGCGGCGTAAGTTCCGGGAGTCTCCAGGGCCTCCTGGGTAATAGGAATACCGGTATACCACCGGCTCTCAAAACTGCCGTCCTTCATCCGGTACCCCAGCCGCAGCCCCGCTCCGGTACTGGTCTCCCAGCCCTCCGGGGTGGTGCTGTAAAGCGCGCCGCTCCGCCCTGTTTTCTCCACCCAGTCCAGTTCCTTTACCAACGCCCCATGAAGGGCAATGGCCTCCGCGATCAGCTCCGGGTCTTTCAGTTCCACATCATTTCGTCCACTGTCATAAGGAGAGCTGCTCATATTCCCCAGGCAAACGCTTTCCACCGCTTCCAGGTCCGGCGTCCACTTCTGGTAGCCGAACAGGTCGGCCCTGGCCCCGCCCAGCAGCAAAGCCATGGCAAGACCCAACGCCATACAGCCTTTCCACCCCTCGGCAAAGACCCGCAGGGTCTTTTTCAGGAACATCCGGGCCACAAAGGCCCCCAGCACAGTGAACAGAACCACCAGCGCCACGAAGGCCCAGGCCCCCTGCCGGCGGAAGAAGTTTTCAAACAGGACCGTGCCAAAAAGCAGGCCCACGCAGACCCCCACGCCCCACTGGAAAATGGGCCGGGCCCAGCCTATGGTGACCACGTCCCCCGCCCGCTCCAGCTGCCGGTGCTGGTACGCCACCACAGCGATGAGGGTAAAGGCCGCTCCCAGCACCAGGCAGTAGCCCAGGGCAATGGTGGTCCCCTGGGCGGTCTGGTAGGCCCCGGAATCCAGCCGGTCTACCTCACTGATCTTCCACATAAGGTGCCACAAGGGGGTACACCACCGGGTCA
This sequence comes from uncultured Pseudoflavonifractor sp., assembly GCA_947383685.1. Taxonomy (GTDB): domain Bacteria; phylum Bacillota; class Clostridia; order Oscillospirales; family Oscillospiraceae; genus Vermiculatibacterium. The sequence continues at coordinate 3,556 of CANDEE010000041.1, read as the reverse complement.
GAGTAGAGGAAAAGGCGGAATTGCCGTCATACCCCACCAGCAGCACATCCATGGCGTTGTCCACCAGCAGGGACAGCCCCGCCACCAGCCCGTTGAGCACCCCGTAAAAGACGGGCAGGGCCAGGATATGTCCGGTGAACATGGCGCAGCACACCGCGAAGCAGAAGAAAAACATGGCGATGACCGTATGGAGGACAAACCACCGCAGAGTAAGCCCCAGCCACAGCCCGCCATATGCCCCCTCCACCGCCAGGGCGATGAGGCACACCACCCCGTTGGGCAGCAGGAAGAAGCTGAGCCCCGACAGCCAGTTGGTCAGAAACAATCCCTCCCGGCGGATGGGAAGGGCATGAATCATCCCCGCCGAGCGGCTGTTCATCAGATAGGAGAAAAGAGCCATAGCCCCAAGGCACCCAAACCCCAGTCCCAAAGGCCCCGCCCACTCGGCGGCGGAAAGGAGCACACTGGAGATGGCAGTGCCCATGCTCCCGTCCCGGTTGCCGGCGTACCCCATCATAGAAAGGATGGACATGGGCAACAGGAAAAACTGGATAAGCCCATAGCCCGCCGCCAGGGGCCAGAACCGGGTCCAGTTTTTCCAAAAGAGGGTTGGGCTGAACCAGCCCTTCTTCTCAGAGGACGATATCCCGAACGGCATAGTCCTCACCTCCCAGCTCATAGATAAAAATTTCCTCCAGCGTCAGGGGCAGGGCGTCCATCAAAATGGGGGAATAGACCGCCAGACGGTTGGTTATCTCGTCGGCCCGGCCCCGGACAATCAGCGTATGGATACGCCCTACCTGCTGGACGCTCAGCACCTCCATATCGTCAGGAAGCTCCGGCAGCTCTTTGGTTTGGAACACCACCTGCATCTTCACCAGGTTTTCCTGAAGGTCGGAAAGGCTCCGCTCTACCAGCACCTTGCCGTGGGAGAGGATGCCCACATGGTCGCACACATCCTCCAGCTCCCGCAGGTTGTGGGAGGATACCAGCACGGTGGTCCCATCCTGGGCCACATCGGACATGAGCAGCGACCAGACCTGCCGCCGCATCACCGGATCGAGACCGTCCACCGGCTCATCCAGCACCAGCACCTCTGGCCGCAGGCACAGGGCCAGCCAGAAGGCGGCCTGCTTCTGCATTCCTTTGGAAAGGCGGCGGATGGGCCGCTTTTCGTCTACGGTGTGAAAGACCTCTTTTAAGGTCTCATACCGTTTTTCATCAAATTTGGGGTAGAAGCCCTTATAAAACCGGGCCATCTCCTTGGTGGAGGCCGACCCAAAATAATAAAGGTCATCGGGAATGTCGGCAATTTTCTCCTTTACGGCGGGGTTTTCATACACCGTCTGCCCATCCACCAGCACCAGCCCGCTGTCCTGCTGGTAAACTCCGGTGATGTGCCGCAGGATGGTGGACTTGCCCGCTCCGTTGGGTCCCACCAGGCCATAAATGGCCCCGGTGGGCACCGTCATGGTGAGGCCGTCCAGGGCCTTGAATCCGTCAAAGCTCTTGGTTACCGCCTGTACCTCGATCATGCTCCTTCCCCCTTTCTCATTTCAGCCGCCCGCTCGATGCGCTCGGCCAGCTCCTCCGGAGTCATTCCCAAAAAGCACAGCTCCCGGGCTGAGGCGTCAAACTGCCGCAGCAGTTCCTCCCTGCGGGCGCTTTCCCCTTCGCCGCCCTTGGCGGCAAAGGCCCCACGCCCCGGCTCAGAGGTCAAATACCCCTCCGCCTCCAAGGCGGCATAGGCCCGCTGAATGGTGTTGGGATTGATGGCAAGACTGGCCGCCAGCGCCCGGACCGAGGGCAGCTTCTCCCCCTCGGCAATGGCCCCGGTAATGACAAGATGCCGCAGTCCGTCCCGCACCTGCTCGTATATGGGCCGGGCGTCCCGGTAATTGAGACTGATCATGGCCCTGCTCCCTTCCGGCGCAACTGTATTGCGCCCTTTAGTACAGTTAGTATATCCAGTTCCTGCCGGGGAATCAAGAGGATAACCCTTACGAAAACCTTACGATTTTCCGTGTTTTTTCTTTTTTCCAGTGACAACGGGAAAAAGACCCGCTATAATAGGCGTGGTAACAAGCGGATACCGTCCGCCCATTCTTTTGTAAGGAGGGCCCTCCCATGCGGCTTATTGATCTTCCCAACTGGAACTCCTTCCTGTCCTGTCTGGACGGGCTTTTGGACGCCCCTCAGGTCCAGTCCATGCGTTCCCTTCCCCACCACCCGGGGGTCAACTGCTACGAGCACTCCGTTTTCGTGGCTTACGTAGCTTTCCGCCTGGCCCGCCGCTGGGGACTGGACTACCGCGCCTGCGCCCGGGGCGGCCTGCTCCATGACCTATACCTCTATAATTGCCACGACTCCTCCGCCCATCCGGGAAACCAGTGCCTGGACCACCCGGTGTTCGCCCTCCGGAACGCCAGCCGGCTTACCGACCTTTCCAAGCTGGAGCGGAATATTATTCTGGCTCATATGTGGCCCCTGGCCCTCCATCTGCCCCGCAGCCGGGAGGCCTGGGTGGTGAGCCTTGCGGACAAGATGTGCGCCACCGCAGAAGTGGTCCAGCTCTTTAAGCGCATGAAGCTCCGGGCGGTTTTAGCGGCTTAACAGAGGCCGTCCCCGTCATTTCTCCCAAAAAAGCCCCTGAAAAAGGGGCTTTTTTCTTTTTATTTTCTTTGCATTTCTTTCCACCCTCTGCTATAATGTTTTCGTGAAGAAATTTTCGGCTGATGCCGGGGCTGAGGTGACCTCCCATGGACTGTTCGGGCGCCATCGTGTTTCTTGACCGGGACGAGCGCGGCTCCTCCCTGTTTTTTCAGGATATTTTGTTTGATCCGGCAGCCCTGTGGCTGTCGGAAACTCTCCGCCAATCGGGCGTGGAGCGTTTTTTAGTGGTCTGTGACGCCGGACAGCAGGAAGCTGCCGCGGCGTGTTTTCCCGAGGGGACCGTCTTTGTCACCTCCCAGGCCGCCGACGCTTCCGCACGGCTGGCGGAATTTTTGTCTCAAACCCCCGGCCCTGTCACCGTGGTGACCCGGCCCATTCTTCTGGCTCCCGAGGGAACCCATTTTTCCCTCCCCGGCAAGGATACGGGGGCCAAGAGCGTCTATACCCTCCGGGGTGCGGCCCTTTCCGCCGCTCTCAAGGACGGTAAGCCCCTTGACCAAGCCCTCTCCGCCCTGGGCGATTCTGCCCCCTGGCAAAACCGGGTCCTCCCCCTGAAGGATGACCTTGCCTACCGCTGCGCCACCGTGGAGCCTCTGGCCCGAACCCTGGGCGTGGAGCGAATGCTCTCTTGCGGCGTACGGATCGTAGACGGCGATCATACATATGTAGGCCCCGCCGCCGTAGTGGGCGAAGGCTCCACCCTTCTCCCCGGCGTGATCCTCCGGGGCAGGACCACGGTGGGCAAAAACGCCCTTTTGGGGCCCAACGCCATGATCCGGGACTGCACTCTGGGGAACGATGTGCAGGTCAACTCCTCCCAGCTCAACGAATCGGTCAGATCGGAAGAGCACACGTCTGAACTCCAGTCACTACCGAGGATCTC
>CANDEE010000040.1 GCA_947383685.1 uncultured Pseudoflavonifractor sp. | reverse complement strand
TGAATATGGGGGTATAGCTCAGCTGGGAGAGCGCTTGAATGGCATTCAAGAGGTCAGCGGTTCGATCCCGCTTATCTCCACCAAGAGAAGTCCTGTAACCACAAAGGTTGCAGGACTTTTTTCTATCCCTTGCCCCTTTCGGCTTTGGAGCGATGTACCAGAACGATACCAGAATAGACTTCGGATGGCCTGTCACGGCTTGGCGCTGGATGGGCCGCCCCGTCCTATATTTGCACTGGCCCATGGAAGCGTATCAGAATTTCCACGGAAACACAGCTTGTTTTCTATGTTCATTATTGGGCTGTGCCAGAGGCTTTTTGCAGAATGGCCAGAGTGTAGCCATAGCTTTCATAGGTCGTTGGCAATACAGTGTCCTTATAGCCCTCATACCACTGTTTTGACCACTCCTGAAAGGTCAGGTTGGGGTCAATGTAAAATCCCGCCTCTACGTCCCGCTTGTAGGCTTCGGCCTTGTCCTCGGTCTCCTTTTGGGTCTTGCCGTAGAAGCTCTTATAGGGGCGTCTGCCGTCGTCTTGGCAGAAAGGAGGCAACGGACTACAAGACCTTTGACGAGCTGCCCGCCATGCTGACGACGTGGATCGACCAAAACGCCGGGGGTGAAGGATAGCACTACATACTGTTAGCAAACACTGGATTTGTATGGCACAAATCCAAAACCGCAGGGGTACTGCCCCTGCAACCCCACGAAAGGAAGGAGAAATCCAATGGGGAAAACCGTCAAGCTGACCATTCGCCTGTCCCTGGAGGATATGGCAGTTTTGAAGTCTCGCACCGTCGCCACCCAGTGGTCCCAGTCGGCCTACTTACGAAAGCTCATCCGGGGCCAGGTTCCCAAGGCGTACCCGCCGGAGGTTGTTCGCCGGAGCGGTCGGTAGTTAAGGGCAAACATCCAAAGAGCCGGGTCATAGGCCCGGCTCTTGCTGTCTTGAGAAAATGGCTCCTTTATCGGTAGATTTTGTCACCTTTGAAGGTTCCACCCTCTGAAATGCGTCTCAATTTGAGACGAGTTTTGTCAAAAATATACCTCAATTTGAGGTGTGTTTTTATATATTCTTACCCCGAAACTCCCTTGGCGAACAACCAATTCGCTCCCGAAAGAGCTTGCCGAAATGACTTTGGGAGGAAAACCCTACAGTTTGGGCCACTTCCCCAATGGATCGGGACGAACCGGTTAAAAGTTCGGCAGCCCTCTGCAAGCGGTATTCCAGCAGGTAATGATAGGGCGTGTCCTGCATGGACAGCTTGAAACACCGAAGGCACTCGGACTTGCTCACCCCGGCACTTCCCGCAAGGTCATCCAGCGTTAAGTCCTCGGCGTAACGTTCCTGAATGTAGCGCAAAAAGGTTTCCATACGGTTTACGGTCAGGTCGTGGGCCGGGGCGGTGGGAACGGCAAGGTTTTTTGCCAACTCCAGCCAGATTGCAGTCAACAGGGTCAGGACTTCATACTCATAACAGGGGCTGGAAGCGGGGGTAACATCCACCAATCGCTTCAAATTCTCCAAAATGATTTTCTGCCACGCAAATGTCGGTTCAAGCTGGATACAGGTGATTTGTGGGCAATCCCCGATCTGCTTTACATATTTGACTGCCGGACAGCCCGGATAGAAGGACACCAACCGTTCCGGGAACAGGAAGCTCTTGTAATGACCATCAGACGAGGCTGAAACAAGGTGGACTACGTTCTTGTTGAGAAACACCCCTTGTCCGGCGGGGATGATTTTCGTCTGATCCAACGTGTGGAGATAGACTTTTCCGGCCAGCACGTAGATGAACTGAAAATCCTCATGCCAGTGCATCACATGAAACCCCGGCGGTTCTGGGACGCTTTTCCCTTTTTCAATGTCCATGCTCAAATATGGGAAGGCGCTTTCCCTGTTCAAATTGGCCGAATTGAGGTAGTTGACTGCCATGGCGCACACCTTTGCGATATTATTATAATTTTTGGAAATATCTTTGTAGAAATATCGGTGTAACTGCTATATCATTATAATCGAGAGTAAAAACGCTGTCAACAATGAGGTGAGCAGAGCCATGGCAAATTTTCTCTACGGCGAAACAGAGATTACGTATCTGAAAAACCGAGACAAGCGGTTGGCCGCCGTTATTGAGCGAGTGGGCCATATTAACCGGGCGGTGGACGGTGATTTATTTTCCTCTGTCGTTCATCACATTCTGGGTCAACAGATTTCTACGAAGGCCCAACAGACTATTTGGGCCAAGTTGGTGGCTGAGCTGGGGGCCGTCATGCCGGACACCCTCCTGGCCTGTGGACGGGAGCGGCTGCAAGCCTGTAGGAGGGGTTTATGACAAGAGAGGAAATGGTGGCGGCCTGCCAACGGCGGGACAGAAGCTACACAGGCAAGTTCTATCTGGCAGTCAAAAGCACAAAAATCGTCTGTCTTCCAGGCTGTTCGGCCAAGGTGCCGTTGGAGAAAAACATGGTCTTCTATGAGACACTGGATGCGGCCTTGGCGGACGGCTATCGACCCTGCAAACGCTGTATGAAAGAGATGTGGGAGGTAGCAGAGCATGGAAAATGTAATTGTGTTGTTTGAAGTGACCGTCAAGGACGGCAAGATGGAGGACTATCTGAACATGGCGGCAGGGCTGAAAAGTGCTCTATCCCAGGCCGAGGGCTTTATCTGCTCTGAGCGTTTTTCCTCTCTGGCTGTGGAGGGCAAGCTGCTCAATATGTCCGTGTGGAAGGACGAGGCCAGTGTGGAGCGGTGGCGCAATCTGGCAGAACATCGGATGTGTCAAAAGCATGGGCGTGTGGAGGATTTTGCCGACTACACCATCACCGTTGTCACCCCCGTTCGGAGCTACACCATGACCCAGCGGCAGGAGGCCCCAATGGATTCCAATCGCTTTTTGGAGGTGTAACCATGCAATATACCACGACATATCAATCACCGCTGGGCGGTATCACCCTGGCTGCCGATGGAGAAGCCCTCACCGGGCTGTGGTTTGATGGACAAAAATACTACGCCCTCTATTTGGACAAGGAGCACGAAGAAAAAGACCTGCCCGTGTTCCGGCAGACCAAGGATTGGCTGGACATCTACTTCTCGGGGAAGGCTCCTAATTTTATGCCGCCTTTGCGCTTTACCGGCTCGGCCTTTCAAAATGAGGTTTGGGCCATCCTTGCCGCCATTCCCTACGGAAAGACCCGCACCTATGGAGACATCGCCCAGGAGCTGGCCCAAAAGCGGGGGCTGGCCCGGATGTCCGCCCAGGCGGTAGGCGGAGCTGTGGGCAAAAATGAAATCTCCATCATCGTCCCTTGCCATCGGGTAGTGGGTTCCAACGGCAGTTTAACGGGTTATGCCGGCGGGATCGCCAAGAAAATCGAACTGCTGAAGCTGGAGGGGGCTTTTAAGGAAGAATACTTTGTCCCCAAGCATTCCACCGCGCCATGAGCGATATACCGGGCAAGCTCACGCTGGGCCTTTTCCCCACACCACTCCAGAAATCATCCCTTGGTGCCGCCCTGGGCGGTATTCATCTTTATCTCAAGCGGGACGATCTGTGCGGGATCGCTTTGGTGGGAACAAGGTGCGAAAGCTGGAATACATCCTTGCCGATGCTCTGAACAGCAGGGCGGACTGCGTGATTACCAGCGGCGGCTCCCGTTCCAACCAGACGGTGGCGGCGGCAGTCTGCTGTGCCAAGGCGGGCCTGTCGGTCCACATTGTCCTGCCAGAAAGCGCGCCAAAGGTGACCCGCTCTCTGATTGCGCTGTCGGGAGCCTGTGCAGGGGCTGCTTTGGGTACAAAATTGTATCACCCCAAGACCAGAGCGACCGCCATCGCCATCGGACGGCGTTTTACCCACAAAGAGACCTTGCTCCGCCAAATCCATGAAACTGAGGCCCTTTTGCGGTGCGAGAGCGGCATCGGACTGGAGGATTTGCATATTCACTTTTCCTGCGGCAAGGGCGCAGACGTGCCATCGGTTAAGGGGCGGGAAGCAATGGAACGTATGGCGGCAGAAGGCGTCTTTTTAGACCCTTACTATACGGGCAAAGCCTTTGCCGGGCTGATGGAGCTGGCCCGGGCCGGAACGTTCCTCCCCGGCGAAAACGTAGTGTTTATCCATACAGGCGGTATGGTTTCCCTGCTTGGGGAAATATCGTAGATTCAGGAAAACGTGCCTCAAATTGAGGGATATTTCAGCAAAATGCGTCTCCATTCGAGACGCATTTTGCTTTTCTTGCGCTCTAGGCGCAAAGCCTTGAAATTGCTACATTCTTTGTTTTTGTTGGTGTGGGAAAACGGTGAACTATTAAGAAGTAAACAATGATTTGCGTATGCTTGGGCACAAGCCCATTTTACCACGGAGGATTGTATGATTCCACATAAGCTTACCACATATGTTTGGAGAGGCATAACCGTTCTCTCCGGTCAAAGCGTACCGAAAAAATCCGGAGGAAGGTCCTCGTCTACGTTGTAAAAGCTGACCAGGTGGGATTTGACGGTGTCGATTACCCGGGCCTCGTCCCGGGCGAAAAGAGCCTCTACAATGTCATTGTGGCTGGCTCCGCCAAAGTGAGTTTGGGGGGACTGGGAAAAGCGGATGATCTGAAACATCTGAACCCTGGTGTAAAGCTGCTTTTGCAGCTCATAGAGAAAGCTGTTTCCGCTGATTTCCATCAGGGCCAGATGGAAGTCGCTGTCCATCTGGGCCCGTTCCCGGAAATTTCCCTGCTCCATGGCAACGGCGCAGGCCTGGGACAGCTTTTCCAACCGGGTAAAGTCGGCGTTGCTGCCGCGGAATACTGCCAGCCGGCTCCCCAGTACATCCAGAGAAATCCGAACGGCTCCCATATCGTAAATATCCTTGGGGGAGAAGACGGCAATTTCCGCAAAGCGGTTGGGATACAGGGTTACGACACCGTCCCGGGCCAGCAGGCGCAAACCCTCCCGGATGGGGGTGCGGCTGATACGAAGCTCCTCTACCAGCATGGTCTCGGTGATCCGCTCTCCGGGGCGCAGGCGGAGGGACATGACCTCCTCCCTAACATAATCGTATACCCGCTGGCAGAGATTTGCCTTCTCATCCGGGGCCTTCATAGCAGCACCTCCATTTATTTATCGTTTGCGGGCCATGACCCGTCGGGCGGCCGCCGCAATATCCTCCGGGCGCATGGCGTAGCGCTCCTTCAGATAATCCATGGTGCCTACCTCGCCAAACACATCGGGAACGCCGACGCGTTCCATAGGGACAGGGCAGTGTTCCACCAGGGTTTCTGCCACGGCAGAGCCAAGGCCGTTGAGAATGTTGTGGTTTTCCACGGTGACAATGGCCCCGGTCTCCTTTGCGGCAGAGGCAATGGCTTCTTTGTCAATAGGCTTGAGGGTAAAGATGTTCAGAACACGGACGGAAATCCCTTCTGCCGCCAACAGTTCGGCGGCCCGGACGCTGTCCGCCACACAGATGCCGGAGGAAATCAGAGTCACATCGTGACCGGGACGGACCTCCACCGCCTTGCCGATTTCAAAGGTGGAATCAGTCTCGTAGACCCGCTCCGATTTCTTCCGGGACAGGCGGATATAAAATACTCCGTAGCGCTCCTTGGTTTGGAGGAGCATATCCCGCAGCATGACGGAATCGGTAGGCTCAATGACGGTGATTTCCGGGATGCCCCGCATAATGCCCAAGTCCTCAAAGGGCTGGTGAGTACCGCCGTTGCCCGCGGCGGTAAGGCCGGGGTCGCTGCCGATGATGCGGACGTTCATCTTGCCGTAGGCGGCGGAGAGAAACACCTGGTCGGCGGCCCGGCGGGAGGCAAACACACCGAAGGTATGGACGTAGGGGATCATCCCGGCGGCGGACAGGCCACTGGCTACGCCGATCATGTTGGCCTCCTGAATGCCGCAGTTGATGGTGCGCTCCGGGAATTCTTTGGAGAAGGGGACCATGCCGATGGAGTTCATCAGGTCGCAGTCCATATACAGGACCCGGGGATCGGTCCGGGCCATTTCCATCATGGTTTCCGCAAAAACGGTCCGCATCTCTTTGGCCTCGGCCGCAATTTCTTTTGCGAGGAATACGGGCATTATACTCCCTCCTTCCGCAGCTTGTCCAGTTTGGCTTCCAGGGCGGCGATGGCCTGGGCTGCCTGCTCCTGGGTGAAGGTCATGTGATGATTGTAGTACACATCCTCGGCAAAGGTGCAGTCCTTGCCCTTTATAGTGTCCATGACGATCATGGAGGGCCTGCCCCGGCTGGCTTTGGCAGTCTCAATGGCCTTTAAAAGAGCTTCCACGTCATTGCCGTCCACCTGCTGGGCATACCAGCCAAAGTCCTGAAATTTCCGGGCCAAATCTCCCAGGTCGCAGATGTCCCGGGTAAAGCCGTCCAGCTGCTTCTTGTTATAGTCTACAAAGGCAATGAGGTGGTCCAGCTTATGTTGGGGGGCAAAGAGAGCGCCCTCCCAGACCTGGCCCTCCTGACACTCGCCATCGCCCAAAATCAAGTAAGTGTAGTTGTCCAAGCCCCTCATCCGGTTCCCCAGGGCCACACCAATGGCGGAGGACATCCCCTGGCCCAGGGAGCCGGTGGTAATATCCACGCCGGGAGTCCGGTTTCTGTCACAATGGCTGGGCAGACGAGTGCCGGGCCTGTTAATGGTGGCCAGCTCCTCCACTGGGAAATAGCCCTTCAGGGCCAAAGTGACATAAAGGGCGGGACCACAGTGGCCCTTGGAGACAACAACCCAGTCCCGGTCCTCCTTGCGGGGGAAGTGGGGGTCCACGTTCAGGACCTTGCCGTAGAGTACTGCCATTAGGTCTGCCATAGACATGGAGCCACCAATGTGCCCCACACCCATGACACTCAAGGCACGGATGGTTTCAATTCGAATTTGGCAGGCAAATTGCTGGAGTTCATTGACTGTTTGATCCAAGTGAAATTCCCTCCCTTGTTAATTGTATACAATTTATATAAATTATATATTATAGGGAACGGGATGTCAACCCACCAACGGAAGGAACGGTCAAAAAAACGCCCCAAGCCAATTTGGCTTGGGGCGTTTTTCCAATGATTGCCTAACGGCTCAGAAGTTCTCCTTGAAGAACTGCTCCAGCTCGGCGCAGACCTTGTCCTCATTCTCACCCTCAATGGTGACGGTGACGGTCTCACCCTGCTTTACTGCCATGCTCATTAGACCCATGAGCTTCAGGGCGTTGACGCTTTTGTCGCCCTTGGTGACGGTGACGGTAGTGCCCACGTAGCCCTTGACCTGCTTGGCCATAACTCCGGCGGGACGGGCATGGAGGCCCATGGGGTCGGTAATGGTGTACTGGAACTGTTTCATTGGAATACATCCCTTTCCGTTAATTTTTTGCCCGAAGGTGGGCTTTAAAATTTAGATGCAGCGGGCAATCAGAGCGTCCGCGTCGGCCTTCATCCGCAGAAAATCCTCCTGGGTGAGAGGAACGTCCAGAGAGCGGGCGGTGTCCTCAATTTGGTGGAGTTTTCTGGCTCCGCAAAGCACATGAACGCTGGGGGAGAGCATAGAGTTCCACTTGACGGCCAAATTAGCCAGGGTGCAGCCGTACTTTTCCGCCAACTCCCGCCAGCCTGCCAGCATTTGGTTGACCAGGGGAATGTTCTCCGGCTTCCACCAGAGCTTGCCTTGCCGGGCAGACCCTTCAGACAGGACATAGTCATCGGGAATTTTTCCTGCCAGCAGACCCTGCTCAATGGGGGAGTATGTCTGGAGGGAAACGCCGTGGGCCTCGCAGAAGGGGAGAAGCTCCGCCTCCGGCTTGCGGTCCAGAATGCTCAGTTTTTCCTGGATCACATCAAGCTGGCCCGCGTCCACGTAGTCCTGAAGAATTCGCAGATCCACATTGGAGGCACCGATAGCCCGGATTTTGCCCTCTTGCTTCATTTTCAGCAGTTCGCCCATGGTTTCCGCCACGGGGACCAGGCCATAGGTTTTACACTGCCAGTGGGTATAGAGGACGTCGATATAGTCGGTGCCCAAGGCTTTCAGGCTTGTCTCCAGGTCGCGGCGGATGGCCTTTGGGGACAAGTCCCGGTAGACGTTATGTCCTTCCCGGGAGAAATGGAGCTCTCCGCCCTCATCATACCACTGGAGGGCGCATTTTGTAGAGAGAATCACCTTGTCCCGGGGCAGCTCCTTCAGAGCCCGGCCCACCACCTCCTCGCTGTGGCCAAAGCCATAGACCCGGGCGGTGTCGATCCAGTTAACGCCCAGCTCTACCGCCCGAAGGATGGTGTCTACCGAAGCCTGGTCATCGTTATCGCCCCACCAGGAGCCGCCGCCGATGGCCCAGCAGCCCAGGCCAAGGGCGCTGCAGCGGATGCCGGAGCGTCCAATCTCTCTTGTTTCCATAGAGGAGCCTCCTTAAAATTCGGGAACAAAGCCCGCCAGAATAACGTCGGCAATCAGAATGCCATAGCCGATTTTCCGCAGCAGCTTTTCCTTTTCCGACCAGACATTGTCAGGGGTGACCAACTGCCGCTGCTGGAAGCTGACCTTGGCCGTCATGATACAGCCCATGCCGGCGATCAACAGGACGACCATGATGATAAACTTGATCATGGGGTCACCTTAGGCCTCGGCTACGCTCTTTACAAAGGCAGCCAGCTCGGCATCCTTGCAGCCGGCGTTGAAGCACTCCAGGAACCGGGGAGTCAGGCTCTTTTTCAGGATGTCCTGGTCAATGGCTTTCAATCCATCAATGAGGGGCTTTGTGGTGGCGGCCTTCATGGCAAAGAGGGCCGCCGCGTTCCGGTTCTGGGACTCCCGGCGTTCGGCGGGATAGCCCAGGCCCTTGGGGGAACCGAAGGCCTTTTCAAACATGGTGTGGATATTCAGCTCGGCACCCCAGCCGAAGCCCTTGGCATAGGGGATGGCGAGGGCGTTGCCGTTGTTGATCTGGAGGAACAGGTAAGCGTCGGTGGGCTCAATGCAGTAGCCGCACACCACGCCGGGGAAGCTGTTAAGCGCCATCAGCGCGCCCTGGCCCGTGCCGCAGCCGGTGACCACAAAGTCCACCGCGCCGCTGTTGAGCAGGAGAGCAGCCTGGACACCCAGGTTCAGGTAGGTCAGGTAGTGGGGGTCGTCGTCACACTCCATGCCGGTGTTGAACACGGTGTGACCCATGGGTTCCACCACGTCCTTGAGCTGGGCCAGGACAATGGCGTTCTTGCTGGCCTGGCTGAATTCGTTCATCATTGCGATTTTCATGCTGTCCGATCTCCTTCCGTGATTCCGGTTTTTGTATTGCCATTTTGGAAGCAGGGGCAGATGAATCCCTTCATCTGCCCCTGCTCGTTGCTCTTATTCCTTGCTGCCGTTGTCAGCGAACTCGAAGATGTAGCGGTCATTGGAGCCGATCATCCGGATGTACTCCTTGACGAACTTCTTGATGGCTGCCTCAGCGGTCATCATGATGTTCAGGTAGTCGGTGCCGGGCTCTTTCTCCCACTTCTCCTTCATGGCGATCTCAGCCGCATGGAAGGCGTCGGTGCAGACGTTAATCTTGTTGATGCCGCCCGCCACAGCTTTGCGGATGTTCTCCTCACCGGAGCCGGAGCCGCCGTGGAGGACCAGGGGCATTTTCAGCGCGGCCTTCAGCTCAGCCAGACGGTCGAAGTCCAGCTTGGGCACATAGCCGGCAGGATATTTGCCGTGGGCAGTGCCGATGGCGACTGCCAGGGCGTCAATGCCTGTCCGGGCCACAAAGTCCTTGGCCTGCTCCACGTTGGTGTACATATCGGAGGTCTTGCCGTCGCCGTCGGCTGCCTGGCCTACGTGACCCAACTCGGCCTCCACGCTAATACCCTTGGCATGGGCCAGGTCCACAATCATGCGGGTCCGGCGCACGTTCTCCTCGTAGGGAAGGGAGGAAGCGTCGATCATCACGTTGGTGAAGCCACGGTGAATGGCGTCTACCTCGGTTTCGAAGTCGGGACCGTGGTCCAGGTTCAGGCAGATGGGCACGTCGGCCCGCTCAGCCATGGCGATGATCATGGGGAGGATGTCATCGGGATGAGCCAGCTTAGCCATCTGCCCCTTGCCCATCTGGACAATAATGGGGGAGTGCTCCTCGCTGGCGGCCTCAATAACGGCACGGGCCATCTCCATGTTCACGCTGTTCACCGCCATGACGGCGTAGCCGTCCCGGTTGGCGTTGTCCAGGAGATATTTCATATTGACTAACATTGCTTTGGTTCCCTCCTAAGTATTTAGAGGTGCAGGGCTTAAACGGCCCCTGGATTGGGAGCGGGAATTAGAGGTCGATGTCCAGGTCCACGATCTCCTCTTCCTTGTTGTCCTCCTCGGAGGGCATCTTCTTCAGCACAGCGTACAGAACGCCGGTGATAACAGAGCCGATGGCGCAGGCCAGAACCCACATGGCGGGATTGTTGGACAGAGGCATGACCAGAATACCACCGTGGGCAGCCTGGGTGTTGACGCCCCAGGTCATAGCCAGTCCGGAAGCGATGGCGGAGCCGATCATGGAAGAAGGAATGATGCGGAGGGGGTCCTCAGCCACGAAGGGCAGCACGCCCTCGGTGATGAAGCACAGGCCCATGGGGATGCAGGTGTAAGCGGTGTCCTTCTGCTCGCGGGTGAACTTCTTGGGGGCGATGATGGCAGCCAGGCCCACGCCGATGGCGGGAGTCATGCCGCCGATGATCTTGGCGGTCTCAGCGCAGCCGCCGATGCCGTCGGGCATATCAGCGTACAGGGCGTTAGCAGCCATAGAAGCGGTCTTGTTGATGGGACCGCCCATATCGAAGCCCATGCAGGCGCCGATGACAGCGCCCACAATGAACAGGGAGCCGCTGGCCAGACCCTCGATCCAGCCCTGGAAGGCCAGCATCAGGTAGGACAGGGGACGCATGAAGATACCGAAGAACACAAAGGTAGCCACAGCGGTGGACACAACGGGGATGATCAGAACAGGCATCAGGCCGCGCAGAGCCTTGGGCAGCTTCCAGGACTTCATCCACTCGACAAAGTAGCCGATAAGGAAGCCCATGAGCAGAGCGCCCAGGAAGCCGGTCTTGGTGGGGCCGCCGGCAAAGTAGCCGATGGCAAAGCCGGGGACGATGCCCGGACGGTCAGAAATGGAGTAGGCAACGCCGGCACACAGGAAAGCGTAGGCCCAGTTGAAGCCGTTGCCGTTCATCTGGCCCAGCATGGCCATAAAGTCGCTGATCTTGCCGATGGAGTAGCCGGAGTATGCCAGACCGGCTACCAGAGGCTCGCTGAGGTCTACACCGGACCAGCTAAAGGCCTTCTGGATGGCGCCCATGATACCGGCCATGACCACCATGGGGATCATGAAGGAAATACCGGTCATTATGTGCTTCTTAATGTCTTTTCCACTGAGTTTCATAACTGTTTTTCCACCTCTCTATTGGAATCTGTTGGTTTTGGAACGTTTCTCTTGGATCATTTCGCAGCCAGTTTCTTTTCGATCGTTGCGATCAGGCTCTTGGGCTGCTTCATGGCCAGGGCGATGGGAATATCCACGACCCGCTTGTCCTTGAAACGCTCCACACCGCGGATAGCGATGTCGTGGCAGTAGATGACCACATCGGCATCCTGAATATCGGCTGCCGTCAGCTCGTTTTGGATGCCGGCGGAACCCTGAGTCTCCACCTTACATTGGTGGCCCATCTCCTCGGCTGCCTGCTGGATTTTCTCTGCCACGATATACGTATGGGCGATACCAGCCGTACAAGCCGTCACTGCGAGGATCTTCATCACTTACACCTCCTTCTTCTAAATTTCCGCATACCGATATAAGGTCAGAAATCAAGATCAAGATCCACGATTTCTTCTTTCGCCTCTACCTGCTCCAACTCCGAGTCGTCGCAAAGGATGGTATCAATAATTTCCTGCACGGTCTCGCACTGGCCCAGCTTGACGATCCGGGCCTCGGTGCCCAGCTTCATGGCAAGCTGGCTAAGCAGGAGCTGGTGGTTTTCCACAAAGCTGCCATCCACCATGACGCAGAAAAGGAAGATGAGACGGGTCTCCTGCCAGCCATCGTCGGAGAGCTCGCTCTCCCAGCGGATGGGGTTCACTGTCTTGCCAATGGCAATGCCCAGCTTCTTGGCGGCGGGGGAGTGGCCGTGGGGAATGGAGATGCCCTCGCCCATGCCTGTGGGGCCCTCGGCCTCCCGGTCGTAGATGTCGGAGACGAACTGGTCCACATTATCGATATATCCGTTTTTCAGCAGGGTAGCCGCCAGGTTCCGCAGTACCTCGTCCTTGGTGGTGCCCTCGACCTTCAAATCAATGATGGCGGGGTCGAGAATGGTGCTCAGATCCTTGTTTTCCATGCCGGTTCCTCCTTATTTTTGAATGAGCTGCTTATACATGGCTTTGACCTCGTCGTCGGGCAGAAAATCCGCCTGCACCTCCTTCAGCTCAGTTTCAAGCTCGCTGAAGTGGATAGCCTTGATGTCGCTGCGAAGGTGGGTCAGGTCCGCCTCGTCCCGGAACGCCATCCGGGCCTCTATATGGACCTCTGGAAAGGCGGTAGCCACCCGGTTCAGATAGGCGGCCATGTCCCGGGTGGGATTAAGGTGGCGGTATATGTGCTGCTTGCCGTCAGCATCTATCCGCTTGACATTCCAGGAATTATCCTTGGAGCTGCCCCAGAACTCTCCGGTGGACTTGTCGTAGCAGAGCACCATAATGCCCTTATTGTAGAAGATAATGCAGAATTTGGTCCGCTGCTGCTCCTCGTTGCTGATGACGGAAAAAATGATTTTGTGAGGGCCAATCTGGGAGCGGAGGTAGCCGCTTTCCGAGCAGTCCCGAAAAACCACATAGCGGAAGAAATAGGGGAGAAAGCCGCCGTAGAGGGTGGCGTAGATATCCCCTGTATAACTTTTATGAAGCCGGACGCCCTGGAATACCCAAGCCATTACCATTACGCTCAGGATGGTCAGCAGCAGTATGATCATATTAGGCACAGGTCCACCAACTCTCCTGTCGTCATGGGGAAGATTTCTAAACAATTTTACTATAAATCCCCCTAAAAGTCAATGTTCCATTGTGCAAACCCGCAATTTGCCGTAATGTATACAATTTGCCGGAAAACGAATAAAAAAGAGCACCCCCGGCCCTGAAAAGCAGGGTCGGGGATGTTTTTATTTTATTTCGCAAACTATTTAGTTCCACTGGAACCAGCTTCCGGAGCCGCGGTTTTCCACTACATCCAGGGCGGCAGAAAGCATAACGGCGGCCTGGGAGCGGGTGAGGGGCTCGGACAGGGTGGCCGAAGCGGGCAGGGCGCCGCAGCTTGACAGGTTGGCCACGGCCTGGGCGCACCAAGCGGGGGTCCCATCCTCCAATGCGGAGAAGGTCTCGGCCACATCGGTGACCCGAAGGGCGCGGTTCAACAGGACCGCGGCCTCAGCGGCAGTGATGGGGGCTCCGGCCTGAAAGACCACCTGGCCCTCGCTGTCAAGACTACCTTGAACGACCCCGGAACGGAGGGCGGAGGACACAAAGGGCTTGGCCCAGACTGCCATGGCATCATCGTCGGCAAAGCCGGTGACACTGGCTTCCTTCATCACATCCAGCTCTGCCGCCGCCATAGCTAAGGCGGTAAACTGGGCGCGGGACACCGTCTCCTCCGGGTGGAACAGGTACTCGCTTCCCATCTGCTCTCCAATGAGAAGCCCTGCCTCGGCAAGGCGTACCGCCTCCCGGTGGCCTTCTACCCCGGTCATGTCAGAGTAGCACACCCTGGTTTTCTGCTTCTCGATCTTGATCGTCACGGTGGCGGGGGCGGAGGTGTTGCCCACGGCGTCTACCGCCACATAGGTGAAGGCGTCCTTGCCTGTCTTGTTCTCATAGGGGGTGTAAGTGAAGGCGGCGGAGCCGTCCTCCGCTTGGGTCACAGCCCCCCGGGCAGGCTTGCTGATGAGCTGGAAGGTGAGCAGGTCTCCCTCCGGGTCTATCCCGGCAAAGACGCCCTGGACCTCTACATTTTTATAGGTGCACAGGGAAAGGTCCTGGGCTACCGGGGCCTCGTTGGCGCTGGAGAGCAGATAAAGCCCCACTGTTACGTCCTCCCCGGTAAGTCCTCCGGCAAAAACAGGGGTGAAGGAGAAGCTGGTGGCGGAGAGCATGGGGGAGCTAAGGGGGGTAAAGCGCAGCCCGTCAATGGCGGCCAGGGCTACCTCGCTGCCTTCAGGCACCGGTTGGTTGCCGATGGTCAGCATCCCGGCGGAGGGGTCGGGAAGGGAGGTGAGCACAATGGAGTTGAGCTGTGCATCTCCCATGACCCGGAAATCCTGGGTATCAAAAGAAATGGGTTGACTGGTAAGGCCGTTTTTGGAGAAGGCCGCCACGCTGACAGCCTCGGGTTCACTGCCGCTATTTCCAAAGAGGGCGGCGGCGGGCAGGACGAAGGACAGGACCCCGGCGCAAAGCAGAGCCAAGGTCCGGCGGAACAGACGTTGTTTCAAAATAAAGACCTCCTTATTTGAACTTTGACCAGCTTGGGCTGGTGGTAGTTTTCGCCGGTTATGAGGCGGTTATTCCTGTTTTGGGAAAAAGGCGGCTGCTCAACTTTTTCATTTGTGTTCATAAAAGTGGACACGCCCTCATACATTGTCTCAGCACGAAAGAGGAGGGAACCCAAATGAATGGATTTGACGAGGCTGCCGCCCTGTTGCCTCCCGTTCTTCGGCAGGAGGCCCAGGCTTTGCCGCCCCTGGTGCGGCGGCGGGTGGAGGAGATTCGCCTGCGGGCAGGCCGTCCCCCCACAGCGGTTGTCGGAGGGGACGAGCTTCCCTTGTCCCAGACTCCGGTGGAAGGCCGGGATTTGGAGTTGACGGTGGAGATTGCGACCCGGGCCAGTGCCCACACGGCTTTGGAGAGTGTCAGGCAGGGCTATTTCACGGTTCGGGGCGGTCACCGCATCGGCCTTTGCGGCAGCGTCTGGACAGAGGAGGGCAGGGTAAAAAACCTGCGGAGCCTGTCCTCTTTAAATATCCGGGTGGCCCACGCCATTCCCGGCTGTGGGGCGGAGGTGCTGCCCGCCCTGTTCTGTGGGAGGGAGTTTCAAAACACCCTGCTCCTGTCCCCACCGGGAGGCGGAAAGACCACCCTCCTCCGGGACCTTGTACGGCTCCTGTCCGATGGGGAAAGGGGGAATTCCTTCCGGGTCGGACTGGCGGACGAGCGGGGGGAGGTGGCGGCCCTTTGGAAGGGCGAACCCCAGTTCGACGTGGGGGCGCGGACCGATGTGCTGGAGGGCTGTCCCAAAGCCCAGGGGCTTATGATCCTCCTCCGGGGCATGAACCCCCAGGTGCTCTGCTGCGATGAGGTGACAGCTCCCGATGATTGCGCTGCCCTGGAGCAATGTGGAAACTGCGGGGTAAAGCTGTTGTGTACCGTTCATGCTGGCGGGGTGGAGGATTTGTTGCGAAAGCCCCTTTACCGGGAGCTTCTGGACCGGGGCAACTTTGAAAAGGCTGTTATTCTGCGGCGTTGGACAAACCCCCGGTATGTGGTGGAGGACTTGCGCCTATGTGGAAGCTGATGGGGGCAATCTTGCTCACCGGGGGTGGGCTTTGGATGGGCTTGCAGGCGGCGGGGGATTTGTCCTGCCGGGCAAAGGCCCTGGAAAGCTGGCAGAACGCCCTGGTCCTTTTGGAAGGGGAGCTGGCCTTTTGGCTTCCCGACCTGCCCCGGCTTTTGGAGGACCTGTCCCGCCGTGCGCCTGGCCCTGCCGGGGAGACATTGGCGGCTGTCTGCCGGAGCTTTCCCCGGTTGGGGGAGGAGTCCTTTGCGGAGATCTGGGTCCAGGCCCTTGCGCAAGAAAACGGAGGATTGACCGGGGAGGATATGGAACCCCTATGCCGCTTGGGTTCCGTTCTGGGCCGGTGCGGTTGGGAGGAGCAGAAAAAGGCGGCGGAAGGGACACGCCTTGCCTTGGAGCAAAGGGCGGCCCGCATCCGGGAGGACCTGAGCCGAAAGGGGCGGGCCTACGGTGTCCTGGGGATTTCCCTGGGAGCTTTTTTCACCATTTTACTATTGTGAGAAACAGACAATAGCGGTTTTACGCATACGCGAAACGTGGTTAATAAATACGCAACGAGGCCGTGGTTGGAAAGAGGAGACGGAGGTTGAGAGACCGGCATGGACGTGGATTTTATTTTTCGCATCGCAGCCATCGGCATTTTGGTTTCGGTGCTGAATCAGGTGCTGTCCCGGTCCGGCCGGGATGAGCAGGCCATGATGACCACCCTGGCGGGGCTGGTGGTGGTGCTGATGATGGTGG
>CANDEE010000039.1 GCA_947383685.1 uncultured Pseudoflavonifractor sp. | reverse complement strand
AAGGAGCCGGGGATGCGGCCCACGGCGTAGAGCTTCTCCTCAAAGTCCACGCTCAGAGGGAAGAAGTCGATGCCGTCCCGGGGACGGGGGGAGCAGGTGACCGCCACCAGAACGGTGGTCTCGCCATAGCTCACCATGGCGGAGGCGGTGGCAAGCTCCGCCACCTTGCCCACGTTGATTTTCAGTGGGCGGCCGCACAAGTCCATCTCATAGGTCTTTTCGTTGGGGAACTGTTTATGGGTGATAACGGTTGACATGAGGTTTCCTCCTTTGTTCTCCCCCACTGTTCCCCGGATTCAGCACTTGGATTTGGGTCCGAATGGAGAATGGCCGCAGAGAAAAAACCAGGGGGATGGTTTGGGGGCCGGCGACCGGGGGAGGTCAAGGCCCAGAATCTGCGGGGAACGCCTCTGGGGAAAGAGGCGTATAGGGGGGATTTCGGACCCAAATCCAACTGCTAAATCAGGCGGCGGGGGGCAGATTTTTTGCTTACAAAATAGAAGCCAGGGCAGCGGGGTCTTCCCACGCTGCCCCGGCCTATTTTTCTTACTTCCGGATGCCCAGCTTGGCAATGATGGCGCGGTAGCGCTCAATGTCCTTGCGCATCAGGTAATCCAGCAGCTTGCGGCGCTTACCGATCATCTTGTAAAGGCCCCGGCGGCTGTGGTTGTCGTGGATATGCACCCGCAGATGCTCGGTGAGCTCGTTGATGCGGGTGGTCAAAATTGCGATCTGCACCTCGGGAGAGCCGGTGTCGGTCTCGTGGGTGCGGTTGGCCTCGATAACGGCCGTCTTTTCGTCCTTACGGATCATGGGTATTTCCACCTTTCCTTATTTTCTGTCCTGCCGCCTGGGGATGGGCCGATGGACCCCTCTGACACAGAGGTGTGCCCCGTCTCTAAGCCGGCGGACGGTCGTGCCAAAGTACTATACCACAATTTTCCCCTGTTGTAAAGGGAAATTATTGGGTTTCCGGGGTCTTTTCTTCTTCCTTTTGCGGTCCGGCGGCAGATTTTTCTCCCTCCGGGGCCTCCTCCTGACCGTCTGGCCAGCGGTAGCCCTGTTCAAAAAACTCCCGGGCGGTGCAGAGGTTTCCTGTCCCCTCAGAGGGGTCTACGTAAAGGACCTCCCCCGCAAGGTCCAGCTCGATCCAGAAATGGGGCCGGTCCTGCCGGGTCCCCTCCACCACCCGGCCTCCCGCTAGAAGGGCGTAGGCCAAAGCCATCCCCTCGCTGTTTGCCGCCCCGTCCACCAGGGCGTCATAAGCGGTGGAGCCGCCGTCGGAGGCCCAGACCGCCTCTGTCCACAGGCGGAAAACGCCCCGCCGCGCCTTCTCCGCCGGGGTCTCCAAAGCCGCCAGGGCGGGTTGGGGCAGCTCTCCTTCCAGCTCCTCAATCCGGTTAGCCAGGGTCTCGCTCTTTCGATGCAGCTCGTCGGCGCTCTCAGGGTAGGTAAGCAAAATTTCCACCACCCGCTCCCGTCCGCTGTCGGGGTAGAGGGAGATTTCCGCCTCCGGAAAGCCCAGGGCGGCGGCAGGATTATCATAATAGGTCTGGCGGATAAGAGCGGCGATGGATTCCTCGTCTTCGGAAAAATTGGCCACCCGGAGGACCACCTGGTCGGCAAACTGGCTCAGGGCCTCCCGCAGCTCGGTACGGATGGCTCCGGTGCCCGTGACCCGGACCATGGACCGGACCTGCTCCTGGGTCCGGCGGTAGTGAATATTCAGCGTAGCCTGGTAATAGGACACTACACGGGTATATTCGTGCTTGATGTAGTCCACGCAGTAGGCCCCCAGCGGGTCCTGGGTAGCTACCTCCAGGCAGGCCGCCGTCAAATCATTTTCCACTGACCCGGCGTAATCGTGGAGCTGGATGACTCCCTCCTCCGCTCCTCCGCTCACCAGATAGAGAACGGCGGAGACCAGCTCCCGGTAGTTTTCCACCCGGAGAACAGAGGGGTCCTCGGCGGTGGTGGGCCGGTCCACATGGGCCGCGGAGGAGGTATAGGAACGCTCCAGCATGGCTGAGCAGCCTGTCAGCAGCAGGCCCAGCGCAAGGGCGGCGGCAGCAAGCCTCTGTTTCATGGGGGAGCCTCCTTTCATCCAAAAATAGGAGCCGTGCCGAATCAGTAGCCCAGTTCTTCCTCCACCAGCACCACATGGGCGGTCTTGATGCCGGAGGGCTTTCGCCACAGGACCACCAGGGCCGCGCAGCCCCGGTCGGGGCTTTGGCAGTCGTAGCACTGGTCGCAGCTTACGGTGCAGGGGGTCTTTTTCCCCGTGCGGCGGTTATTGAGCGGAGAAGCCACGTTTCTGGCCCGGCGGAGGGCGGAGGCTTCGTCGGGGGCAATTTTGTTTACCCCCACGATGAACCAAACCTCCTCGTGCCCATAAAGGGTTCCCGCCACCCGGTTGCCCACCCCGTCAATATTGATGATCTCTCCCGTTTCCGCAAGGCCGTTGACAGAGCAGAGGTAAACCTGGGCTTTGGCGGCCTCCTCCCGGGCGGAGGGACCTTCCTCCGTCCAATGCCAGTGGACCTCATTGTGCGCGGAGAGAAGGTCGTAAAGCCCAAGCTCCTTTACGGTCATGGAACCGCCAATGCCAATGGTTCTGCCGTCCAGAGATTTGTTTATGTACTCCGCCGCCTCCGCCGCGGTAGGAAAACGGGACACGGTAAAGCCGTGCTTTTCCAAATGATCCGTGAGTTTTTTCCAGTCAGGCATATGGGTTTTCTCCTTTCTTACAGTCCACCGCCGTGGTAGCTTCCAAAGCCCTCGCCCAGCACCTCGTGGGAGGTGGTGACGATCATAAAGGCGTTGGGGTCCATTTGACGGACGGTCTCCTTAATGGCTACGATCTGCCGCTGCTTAAAGGCGCATAAAATCACCTTTTTGGGCTGGCCCAGATAGCCTCCCTCCCCCTGGAGGTAAGTGACGCTCCGCTCCAGGTCGTCCATGATGACCCGGGCGATCTCATCCGGCTTATCGGAGATGATATAGGCCACCTTGGCGTTGTCCATGCCGTAGAGGGCCCAGTCCATGACCACGGTGGACAGGTAGAGGGCCACCACGCCGTAAAGGGCGGTGTTCACGTTGCGGAACACCAGGGCCACCAGGGCCACCACCGTCAAATCGGACAGGAGCAGCAGCTTGCCCAGAGGGAGCCAGGTCAGCTTCAGCTTGAGGAGCCTCGCCACGATCTCAGTGCCCCCGGTGGTGGCTCCTTGCAGAAAAATGATCCCCAAGCCCACGCCCAGCACCACCCCGCCGCAGAGGCAGGAGAGCAGTTTATCCTCCATGGGCGGAAAGGCGTAAACCAGAGGGAAAAGGTCGATAAAAAGAGAGGAACAGGTCATGGCAAAGAGGGAGGTCACCAGCAGATGCCCCCCCAACAGCCGCCAGCCCAGCAAAAACAGCGGGATATTAAAGAGAATGACCAGGGTGCCCACCGGAACCTTGGGCAAAAAGAAATTCACAATTTGGGCAAGGCCGGTAACGCCGCCAAAGGCCACATTGTTGGGCACAAAAAAGGCGTCAAAGGCCAGGGCGTACACCGCCGCCCCCACCAAAATCATTCCATAGGTTTTTACAAACTGGACCTGGGGCTTTTTCATCCGTCATTCCTCCCAAAGGGACATTTGCCCTTCCCCCTTGTCCTCCGGCTTCAAAATGGCCCCCATGACAGGGAGGGACTTGGCCCGGTAACGGGCAAAATTTACCACGGGCAGCTCGTCAGGGGACTGGACCGACTCCACCTTCCGCTTGGGCTTCAGGGTCATGACCGCCACCCCCTGTGTGTTCCGGGTGGTTTTGGGGGCCAGAACGGCGGTGTGAAAAATCACGCAGCGGTTCTCGCTGGACACCAGCGCCAGCTCCCTGTCCTCCGTTAAAAGGATGGCGTCCACCAGGGGGGATTTGTCGGAGTAGGCTCCCGTCAGCTTCTTTCTCCTGGTCTGGGTCTGGTAGGCGGAAAGCTCCACCCGGGCGGCCTTGCCGTTTTCAAAGAAGAACAGCAGGTGCCCCTTATAGTCGCTGGTAATGCAGGCCCAGACCACGTTTTCTCCTCCGTCCATCCCCAGCTTGGTGGGCAGGTAATCGCCCAGAACGCTGGCCTTGGCGTCGTCGAAGTCGGCAAGGCGGGTCTTGTAGCACTGCTGCCTGTCGGTAAAGACCAGCAGCTTGTCCCGGTTGGAGGCGGTCCACTGGCGGCTGGGGCCGTCCCCTTCCTTGTACTTCTGCTCGCTTGCCATACGGAGGGACTGGGGCGTGATCTTCTTCAAGTATCCCTCCCGGGAAAGGAATACATTCACCGGGTAATCGGGAACCGTATCCTCCTCCTCGTCCGCTGCCGCCGTCTGGTATTCGTAGACGATCTCGGTCCGCCGGGGAGCGGGATATTTCTTCATCACGTCCTTTAATTCCCCGGCGATGATGGTTTTGACCCGCTGGGGGTGGTCCAGGATGTCCTGGAGGTCCTCGATCTCCTTCTCCAGCTCGGCGGTCTCCGCCACCCGTTTGAGGATATATTCTTTATTGATATTCCGCAGCCGGATGTCCGCCACATATTCCGCCTGGATCTGGTCGATGCCAAAGCCGATCATCAGGTTGGGGATAACCTCGGCATCCAGCTCGGTGTCCCGGATGATCTTAATGGCCTTGTCAATGTCCAGCAGGATTTTCTTGAGGCCTTTCAAAAGGTGCAGCTTGTCCTTTTTCTTCTTTTGAATAAACCAGGTCCGGCGGCGGACTCCCTCCGCCCGCCAGGCCGTCCACTCCTCTAAAATTTCCCGGACCCCCATGACTCTGGGCATTCCGGCAATAAGAATGTTGAAGTTGCAGGAGAAGGGGTCCTGGAGCGGCGTGGACTTAAAGAGCTTTGCCATCAGCTTGTCCGGGTCGGTTCCCCGCTTCAGGTCAATGGTCAGCTTCAGGCCGGAGAGGTCGGTCTCGTCCCGCATATCGGCAATTTCCTTCAGCTTGCCCGCCTTCACAAGCTCCGTAACCTTGTCCATAATGGCCTCGGCGGTGGTGGTGTAGGGAATCTCGTAAATCTCAATGACCCCCTCCTCCTTCACGTGCCGCCACTTGGCCCGGACCTGGAAGGAACCCCGGCCCGTGGCGTAAATGTCCGCCATCTGGGCGCCGTCGTAAAGGAGCTGGCCTCCGGTGGGAAAGTCGGGGGCTTTCAGGATGGAGAGGATGTCGCAGTTTTCGTCCTTCATGTAGGCAATGGTGGCCTCGCAGACCTCGTGAAGGTTAAACCCGCAGAGATTGGAGGCCATGCCCACGGCGATACCCTGGTTGGCGGATACCAGTACGTTGGGGAAGGTGGTAGGCAAAAGGGAGGGCTCCTTCATGGAGCCGTCGTAGTTGTCCACAAAGTCCACCGTGTCCTGGTCAATGTCCCGGAAGAATTCCGTGCAGATGGGGTCCAGCTTGGCCTCGGTATACCGGCTGGCGGCCCAGGCCATATCCCGGGAGTAAACCTTACCAAAGTTGCCCTTGGAGTCCACAAAGGGGTGGAGAAGGGCTCCGTAGCCCCGGCTCAAACGCACCATGGTGTCATAGATAGCCGCGTCGCCGTGGGGGTTCAGGCGCATGGTCTGGCCCACAATGTTGGCCGATTTGGTCCGGGTCTTGGTCAGAAGCCCCATATCGTACATGGTGTAAAGGAGCTTCCGGTGAGAAGGCTTGAACCCGTCAATTTCCGGGATGGCCCGGGACATAATGACGCTCATGGCGTAGGGCATAAAATTGATTTCCAGGGTCTGGGTGATGGGCTGTTCCAGCACCTCGGCCCGCAGCCCCATAACGTTGGGGTCGGCGGGGCGGCGCTTGGCTTCATTGGGGGTCTTTTTCTTGGCCATTGGTATCCATCCTTATCCGTTGGGTATTATCTCGATTATATATCACAATTTGGAATCATTTTGTAGTGGTCAACGCGGCCGTGGCAAAATCCTGATACCAGGTGACGCCGCAGCCCAGGGTCTCCCCCAGAGCCCGGAGGGGCAGATAGGTGACGCCGTTCTCGGCATAGGGAGCCACATCCAGGGTGCCGCCGCTGTACCGGGTGCTGTCCAGGGTGAAGGTAACGGTAGTTTTTTCACCGGAGCAAATGACCTGCCGCGTTTCCGGCTTCCACTCCACCGTCAGACCCAGGGCTTCCGCCGCGGCCCGGAGGGGGATCAGAATGCGGTCGTTCTCCGCCCTGGGCCCGGCGGTCTCGCCGTCCAGGTTCCGGTAGAGCTGAAATTGAATGGGGGTGCCGTCCACAGTGACGCAGTAGCCGTTGAAAAAGGCGGTATCCGCCCTGTCCGCCCATTCCATAAACATGGTCTTCTTAAAGCTCTCGTCGTCCAGACCCCAGTTGTACATATAGGTCTCCAGCACCGACCCGCCGGTACCGTAATATCCGTCAAACCAGGCGTAGGGGTCAAAGCCGGCGTAAATTTCCGGGCGGGTCTGGCGCCAGGTCTGGAAGCGCTCCTCCTTCTGCCGGGCGTCCTCCGCATCCCGCATGGCCCGGTATTCTTCGGTCAGATAGCGGTCCAGCATCTCCGCCTGGAACCATTCCTGGTCGTAGGGCCCCTTCTCATCATGCCAGTCGTCATTCCGGCCCAGCCAGTTCCCCTTGTTAACGCCGGGGCCGTCGCCCTCTATGTTTTCCTGAAAATAAACATCGGCGTCAAAGGTTTCCAGCACTCCCTCCGCCAGCCGCTGGTTCAGATATTCCACCAAAGCCTTGGTACCCTCGTCCTCCTGGGTCCGGTAGAAGTCCAGATACCCCTGAAAGGTCCGGTACTTCCGCGGGGGATAGGCCCAGATTTCCCAGGCCGCCGCCGGAGCGGCAAGGCCGGAGAGCAGGGTCAATAGTAAAAGAAAGGCGGTGATCCTCTTTTTCATTTTTCTTTTCCTCCCTTATTTGCCTGTGGTCAAAGCGGCGGTGACAAAGTCCTGATACCAGGCGACCCCGCAGCCCAAAGTCTCCCCCAGGGCCCGGAGGGGCAGATAGGTGATGCCGTTTTCGGCATAGGGAGCCACGTCCAGGGTACCGCCGCTGTACCGGGTGCTGTTCAGGGTGAAGGTAACGGTAGCCTTTTCACCGGAGCAAATGACCTGCCGCGTCTCCGGCTTCCACTCCACCGTCAGACCCAGGGCTTCCGCGGCGGCCCGGAGGGGGATCAAAATGCGGTTATTTTCCGCCCTGGGGGTGGCAGTTTTGCCCTTTTCGTCCTTGTACTGCCAGAACGGGATGGGCGTACCGTTCACCGTCACGCAGTAGCCGTCAAAGAAACCGTACTCCCGGTCTGCCCATTCCACAAACATATCCTGTTTGAAGGCCTCCGGAGGTAAGTCCTGATATTCCGTGTGGTGCTCCCGATAGGATTCCGGGCTGTCGTAGGTAGGCTCATAGTGCCGGAACCAGGCCCCCTCGTCAAAAGCGGCATACTCCTCAGGCCAGCGGGCGGGATACTCCTGCCGCTTGGCGGCCCGCTCCCGGGCCTGGATGTAATCGGGCATATGGCTGTTCACATAGGAATGTTCCTTAAACTCCTCCTCACTCCGGAAGGCAAAGCTGTCCATGGTATGCCGGATCAGGTACTCCCAACCGGGGGTGTAGATCACATAGGGGTCAAACTCCTCGTAGCTGCCGGGGTACTGCGCCCGATATTGCTGCGCCCTGTCATGGGTGTCGGCAACCCTCTGGCGGCAACTGATATACTCGGTGGCCAAATCCCGCCAGGCCGCCTGCACATCCCCTCCGTATTCGTGATCCCCTGCCGTTTCAGCGGCCCACGTCTCCACGCTGTCATGGCCACGAAGCATCAATGCCCAGGGAATGCCCACCGCGTCCAGATCGCCGGGGAAGGTTTCCTCATAGGCGGCCACGATGGCTTCCCCATAGGCCCTCCGGATCTCCGGCCCCAGTTCAATGGCCCACATCTCCGCCCGGAACTGCTCCTCATCAATGCCGCAGTCAGCCATATAGACTTCCTGATCCATGGGGTATTCTGCGGAATACCGCCTCTCCGCGTCAAAGGCGGCATACTCCTCAGGCCGGGCTTTGATCTGTTGGGCCACATACCCCTTCTCAAACTCGGACTCCGTAGTCCTCCAAGAGATTTCCGCCCCCAGGACCGGGAGGGTCAGGAGCCAGAGAAGGGTCAGCGGCAAAAGCAGGAGCCGGACTTTTTTCATTTCAGGTCATCCCTTTCCGGTTTTGACAGCATCCGTCTGAAGCAGGTCATTGTCAAACAGCGTCCGGGTGTCGGGGCTGTTTTTCAGGTATTGATATACCATGCCCAGGTCGGTTTCCCAGACCGTGTCGTCTCCCAGGTCCTCGCGAATGCACCAGTAGTATCCCTCCAGGAAGTTTTCATACACCTCGTCCCAGGACTGGAACTTTTCCGCCAGCTCCTCTGCGGCAGGCTCCAGCAGCTCCATTGCCTCATTGTAGGTCACATAGCCCGCCGTGTAGCCCCACTGAACCAAGGCGGCGGCCCGGCACAGGTCCCAGGCCCGAATCCCTGCCTCTCCCCATTTTTTGGAGAGCGCCTTGGTCCAGGGCCACATATATTCGTCCACCTGACCCAGCTTTTCGGCCCGGTAGGCAATTTGCTGGTCGCTGAGGCCAAACACCTCGTCGGCGGCGGCCTGAAAATCCGTTTGATTGCCCTTCTTCAAAATCTCCTCCACCGACGCCAGCAGGGCCTCCCTATCCGGGATTTCCCAGGTCCCCGCCAGGGCCTCCCGACACAGGCTGAAGGGGGCGGTCGTCCGGTTCTCGCTAACGCCGTTGGCGCTATGGACCGTTTCGGTATAGGGAGGGCGGGCATAAAACCCAAATCGGGCAGGGTCTCCCCCATTCAAAAAGCCCAGCAGCGCGCCCATGGGCAGCAGCCGGTTTTCCAGGCCGAGATTCTCCCAGGCAGACTTGTCCTCCCAAATTTCCACCGTCCGCGTTTCCCCGTTCCAGGTAACCGTCTGTCCGAAAAACTCCGCCACATAGCGGGTAGGCACATAGGTGCGGTTCTGGTCGGCATAGGGAGCCACGTCCATCTCCAGTTTTTCCCCGTCCACGGCGGCAGTGGTCTCTCCGATGGTCATTTTTACCTGGCTGCCCGCTCTTGTGAGGGTGACGCCGTTGGTCTTCACGTCCCACTCCACGTCGGCCCCCAGGGCCTCGGCAATGGCCCGGATGGGCACCATCACCCGCTGCTCCCGGACTTGGGGAATGGTATCCATCCCCAGAGGCTGGCCGTCCAGCTCCACCGCGATCCGGTTCTTTTCCCTGTCGTAAACATTTTGATAGGCCGACACAAGCTCCGCCACCATGGCCCGGTCGGTCTGGCTGACCCGGTCCATATAGGGGGCGTTGAAGAAGTCGTCCAGGGTCATGCCCAGGGCGTCCAGAGCGGGAACCAGTCCCCGGCCCAGGTTTTCCGAGTAAAGCGGATGGTAGAGCACATAAGCCCGGTACTTTTCCACGCTCAGACGGTAGTAGGTCTCGTCCCGGCCCCGGTTCTGGTCATACCAGCCGCTTTCGGCGGCGTGGAAGGCCCGGCCCGCCGAGAGGAAGGCGGCCTTGGCCTCAAATTCGTCCTCCCCATAGTTTTCCGCACACTTCAGGCGGATCAGGGCCGTCTCATAGCACTGGCCGGGAGAGCCCTCCGCCCAGTCCCGGCCTTCGTAAGCCAAAAGCCCGCCCTGTTCCGCCTGCTCCCGCTGGGCCAAAATTTTGGCCCAGCTTTCCGGCTGGTAGACCGGGTCGCCGGGGAAGGTAAGATAGGCTGATCCCTCCATCCAGGAGGGGGCGGCAGCGGCCGCTTCCTCCGCCCCCAAAGCGGAGGGGACAAGGGTGCAGGCCAGAGACAAAGCCAGTAGCAGGGAGATAATTTTTTTCATGGAGACCTCCTCGTTGTGTATGGGACCGCCCAGGACGGTCCGGCCTGGGTTACGAAATATCCGCCAGCTCTAAAAATTCGTGGCCGTGCTCGGCAATGTGGTCCTTCCGGCCCTGAAGGTTGTCCCCCAGCAACAGGTCAAACATCCGGGCGGTCTGCTCCGCATCCTCCGGCATGACCTTGATAAGCCTTCTGGTCTCCGGGTTCATGGTGGTAAGCCACATCATTTCCGGCTCGTTTTCACCCAGGCCCTTGGACCGCTGGATGGAAGGCTTTTTCCCCGGACCGATCTCCTTTACGATGTCGTCCTTCTCCTTATTGGAGTACGCAAACCAGGTTTTTTCCTTATAGGTGATTTCGTAAAGGGGCGACTCCGCGATATACACATACCCCCGCTTAATGAGGGTAGGGGTGAGCCGCCAGAGCATGGTCAAAATAAGGGTCCGAATCTGGTAGCCGTCCACGTCGGCGTCGGTGCAGATGACCACCTTATTCCACCGCAAGTTCATCAGGTCAAAGGCCGCCAAATCCTTGGCCTTTTTGTCGTTGACCTCCACGCCGCAGCCCAGCACCTTCATCAAGTCGGTGATAATTTCACTTTTGAAGATGCGGGCATAATCCGCCTTCAGACAGTTCAGAATCTTGCCCCGGACAGGCATAATGCCCTGAAACTCCCCGTCCCGGCTCAGCTTTACCGAACCCAGGGCGGAATCGCCCTCCACAATGTAAAGCTCCCGCTTCTCCGGGTCCTTGCTGCGGCAGTCCACAAACTTCTGCACCCGGTTGGCAAGGTCCATGGTGCCCGTCAGCTTTTTCTTGATGTTCAGCCGGGCCTTTTCCGCGCTCTCCCGGCTCCTCTTGTTAATCAGCACCTGTTCGGCAATTTTCTGGGCGTCAAAGGGATTTTCGATGAAGTAGACCTCCATCTGGGCCTTCAAAAATTCCGTCATGGCGTCCTGGACAAACTTGTTGCTGATGGCCTTCTTGGTCTGGTTCTCGTAGGAGGTCTGGGTGGAGAAGTTGTTGCTCACCAGTACAAGGCAGTCCTCCACGTCCTGCCAAGTGACCTTGCTCTCGTTTTTCTGGTACTTCCCCTGGCCCTTAAGGTAGCCGTCAATGGCGGACACCAGGGCGGAGCGGGTAGCCTTTTCAGGACTTCCGCCGTGCTCCAGCCAGGAGGAGTTGTGGTAGTGCTCAATGATCTGCACCGTGTTGGAAAAGCACAGGGAGACGGACAGCTTCACCTTGTACTCCGGCTTGTCCTCCCGGTCCCGGCCCTTCCGCTCGGTCTGCCAGAAGACAGGCTGGGTCAGGGAATTTTCCCCCGCCAGCTCCTTGACATAGTCCTGGATCCCGTTTTCATAGAGGAAATCGGTGGTCTCAAACTTCCCCGGAGCCGTCTCGTTCTTAAACCGGAAGGTAACCCCGGCATTGACCACCGCCTGCCGCTTCATCACATCGGTATAATAGCCGGCGGGGATGGCAATGTCGGTAAAGACCTCCAGATCGGGCTTCCAGCGGATGGTGGTGCCCGTCTTTTTCCCCTGGTCGGTGTCCTCCTCGTGAAGGCCGCCGATGTTCTCCCCCTTCTCAAAGTGAAGGGTATACTTCTTCCCGTCCCGGCGCACCGTTACGTCCATATACTCGCTGGCGTACTGGGTGGCGCAGGAGCCCAGGCCGTTGAGGCCCAGGGAGTACTCGTAGTTGTCGTCCCCACCGCCGTACTTGCCACCGGCGTAGAGCTCGCAGAACACCAGTTCCCAGTTGAACTTCTGCTCCTTCTCATTCCAGGCCACGGGGCAGCCCCGGCCCTGGTCGATGACCTCAATGGACTGGTCTAAAAACCGGGTCACGGTGATGAGGCTGCCGTGGCCCTCCTTGGCCTCGTCGATGGCGTTGGACAAGATTTCAAAGACGGCGTGCTCGCAGCCGTCCAGTCCGTCGGAGCCGAAAATGACGCCGGGGCGCTTCCGTACCCGGTCGGCTCCCTTCAGAGAAGATATGGAGGTATTGTCATATTGTGGTTTTACGCTTGCCATTGGCTTTCCCCCGCTGTATAATTAAGTTATGCCTCATAAAAAGGCGCATATCAATTCAATATATAGTATATCACAACGGGTCAAGTTCCCACAAGTGCCGTTTTTTGACAAATCACCCCAGGAGAAAGGACGATTTTTATGTCTTTGGAAAGCCAGCTTCAAAAGTATGCCCGACTTCTCATCCGCACCGGCTGCGCCCTGAAGCCGGGCCAGGAGGTGCTCCTCACCGCCCCTGTGGAGGCCGCCCCCTTTGCCCGCATGGTGGTGGCGGAGGCCTGGGCCGCCGGGGCCGGGGCCGTCACGGTAGAATGGACGGATGACACGGTGAGCCGCCTGAAGTACCTCCACGCTCCCTCCTCCGCCTTTGAGAAGGTTCCCGACTGGCTGGCTCTCCAGCGCAACGGCGTGGCCCAGCGGGGCGGGGTCATCCTCTCCCTGGATGGGGACGACCCCGACGGCATGGCGGGGGTGGACGCCTCCCGCTTCACCGCCTGGTCCAGGGCCGTCCACCGGGACTGCAAGGTCTTTTACGACGGCATGGACCTGGGCCGCAACGTCTGGTGTATCGCCGGGGCCGCCACCCCCGCCTGGGCAAAAAAGGTGTTTCCTGACGTGAGCGAGGCGGAAGCCATGGAAAAGCTGTGGGCGGCCATTTTGTCCACCGCCCGGGCCGACGGCCCCGACCCGGCCAAGGCCTGGCAAGACCACTCCGCCGCCTTCCAGCGGCGGGTGGAGCTTTTGAATGCCAGGCAGTTTGACGCCCTCCGCTACACCGCCCAAAACGGCACCGACTTTACTGTGGGCCTCAACAAAAACCACGTCTGGGCCGGCGGCGGGGCGGAGACCGTGGACGGCGCCTGGTTTTTCCCCAATATGCCCACCGAGGAAATTTTCACCACCCCCCACCGGGACCGGGCCGAGGGCATCGTCCACTCCGCTCTGCCCCTCAACTATAACGGCGGGCTGATTGAGGATTTCTGGGTGAAATTCGAGGGCGGCAAGGCCGTGGACTGCGGCGCCGCCAAGGGGCTGGAGCTTCTCAAGAGCATTCTGGCGGTGGACGAGGGGGCCAGGCACCTGGGCGAGGTGGCTCTGGTGCCCCACGCCTCCCCCATTGCCCAAACGGGCATTTTGTTCTACTCCACCCTCTACGATGAAAACGCCGCCTGCCACCTGGCTTTGGGCAAGGGCTTTCCGGAGTGCGTGGAGGGGGGCCTGGAAATGGACGAAAAGGCCCTCAAGGAGCATCACATCAACCTGTCCGCCACCCATGTGGACTTTATGATCGGAACCGCCGACCTGACCATTACGGGTATTTTATCCGATGGGACCCAGGTCCCCGTGTTCCGGGACGGCAACTGGGCGGGGGAGTTTGCGTAAGCCCGGATTTTCCCTGTCCCTCCCCGTTTTGGCAAGCAAAAACGGCCCGGAAGCAAAATCTTCCGGGCCGTTTTATTGTTTCCCTTTTACCCCAAATACGCTTTCTTTACCGCCTCGTTCCGCAGCAGCTCCTCTCCCGTCCCGGAGAGGGTGATGCGGCCCGTTTCCAGCACATAGGCCAAATCGGCGGTGTGCAGGGCCATGTTGGCGTTCTGCTCGATGAGCAAAATGGTCACGCCCTGCTCGTTGATTTTTTTGATAATGGAAAAAATGTCCTTTACCACCAGGGGCGCAAGGCCCAGGGAGGGTTCGTCCATCATCATCAGCTTGGGCCGGGACATGAGGGCGCGGCCCACTGCCAGCATCTGCTGCTCGCCGCCGGAGAGGGTGCCCGCCGCCTGCCAGGAGCGCTCCTTCAGGCGGGGAAACAGGGAGTAGACCCACTCCAGGTCGTGGTCTAGGCTGTCCTTACGGAGGTAGGCCCCGATCTTCAAATTCTCCAGCACCGTGAGATCGGGGAACACGTGCCGCCCCTCGGGCACCAGGGTAATTCCCTTGGAGACGATTCGGTCGGGAGATAGGGCGGTAATGTCCTCGGCCTGGAGCCGGATACGGCCCGTGGCGGGCTTTACCAGTCCCGCAATGGTCCGCAGGGTGGTGGACTTGCCCGCACCGTTGGCGCCGATGAGGGTGACGATCTTTCCCTCGGGCACCTCAAAATCAATGCCCTTGACGGCCTCAATGCCGCCGTAGTTGACCCGCAGGTCGTCAATTTTCAGCATCGTCAGCCACCCCCAAATACGCTTCGATGACCCGCGGATCGTTCTGCACCTCCGCAGGCGTGCCCTGGGCGATCAGCTTGCCGAAATCCAGGACGTAAATGCGGTCGGAAATCTGCATGACCAGGTCCATGTGGTGCTCGATCATAAAGACGGTCAAGTCGTACTCCGAACGGATCTGCTTAATGAAATCGGTGAGCTCCTGGGTCTCCTGGGGATTCATGCCGGCGGCCGGCTCGTCCAGCAGCAGGAGCTTGGGATCGGTGGCCAAGGCCCGGGCGATCTCCAACCTCCGTTGAAGGCCGTAGGGAAGGCTCCCCGCGATCTCGTCCTTTAAATGGGCTAAATTCTGCTCCTCCAAAAGGGCCATGGCCTCGTCCCGCATCCGCTTCTCCTCCTTGGCGTTGAGCCGGAAGGTGGCGGAGAGGAAATTTTGCTTGGCGCGCATATGCTTGGCAATGAGCACATTGTCAAAGACGGTAAGGGCTCCAAAAAGCCGGATATTCTGGAAGGTTCGGGCAATGCCAAGCTGGGTAATGTGGTCGGGGGAGGGGCTCAGCTTTTGGGTAAACATCCCCTGGTGCTCCCCGGCGTACATCTTCTGCATCTTGCCCTGGGGAAAATTCTCCACCATAGGCACCCCCAGAAAGGACACCCGCCCGTTGGTGGGCTCGTAGACTCCGGTGACGCAGTTAAAGGCCGTGGTCTTGCCCGCGCCGTTGGGGCCGATAAGGGCCACGATCTCCCCCTTGTCCACATGGAGGGTCAAATCGTTTACCGCCACCACGCCGCCAAACTGCATGGTCACGTGCTCGACTTGAAGAACGTTCTCGCTCATTTCGCCCCCTCCTTTCCGGCGGCCTTGGCCTTTCGCTTTCGGAACAGGTCGGGCAGCTCCTTGTCGCCCATGATGCCCCGGCGGAAGAACAGCACCACGATCATAATGACCACGGAGAATACCACCATCCGGAAACCGTTACGCAGCAGGGGCACCTTGAATGTGCCGATATACATTTCCGTATCCAAAAACCGTAGCCACCACTCACTGGCCGCCACATAAAGGAAGGACGCGATGCAGGAGCCGGAGATGGAGCCGATGCCGCCGATGACCACAATCAGCAAAATCTCGTAGGTCATGGCGGTGGTAAAGGTCTTGGCCTGGGCCTGGTTGGCGAACATAGCGAACATACCGCCCCCCACCCCGGCAAAAAAGGAGGAAATGCAAAAGCTCAGCCGCTTATGCTTGGCAAGGTTGATGCCCATGGCCTCGGCGGCGATCTCGTCCTCCCGAATGGCCTTAAAGGCCCGCCCATAGGAGGAGTTGATGAGCAGCAGAATAACGGCAATGCAGACCGCCGACAGCAGGAAAGCCACAAAAATGGAAAGCCGCAGGTTGGGAAGGTTGAAGCTGGAGAAGGTGGGGAAGCTCTTGAGGGCGTTGGCTCCGTTGGTCACAGGCCCCAGCTTATCCCACTGCAAAACCGCCCGGATGATCTCGGCAAAGCCCAGAGTAGCAATGGCCAAATAGTCCGACTTGAGCCGCAGCACGGGAAGGCCGATAAGCCATGCCACCCCCGCCGCCACAAGTCCTGCCAGAATGAGGGCTGCCAGCACCCCCAGAATAAGCCCCACCGCTCCGCCGCCAAAGAGCTCCGGCAGAGAGAAGTGGATGACCGAGCCGCCGTAGAGGTAATATACGCTGTCCCGGCTGGCGGCGGGAATGGTCAAAATGGCGTAGGTATAGGCCCCCACCAGCATAAAGCCCGCCTGGCCCAGGGAGAAAAGCCCCGTAAAGCCGTTCAGGAGGTTCATGGAGGAGGCCACCAGGGCGTACACCGCGCCCTTCCGCAGCACCGTAAAGAAGGTGGTATTTTTAATGGGGTCCAGGGTGTTTTCCAGCACGATGGACAGGAGCAGGAGGACCGCCACACACACCAGGGCGATAAAGGCGCCCTTTTTGCTCTTTTTCTGGGAAATCATGTCCTCCACCCCCTTAAACCTTGTCCGTGACCTTCTCACCAAAGAGTCCGGTGGGCTTGACCACCAGGATCACAATGAGAAGGGCGAAGGTGAACGCGTCGGAGAAAATGCTGAAGGGGGAACCTTTAATGACGCTCTCACTCATGCCGATGATAAAGGCCCCCACCACGGCTCCGGGCACCGAGCCGATGCCCCCAAACACCGCCGCCACAAAGGCCCGCAAACCGGGCAGCGCGCCGGAAAGGGGCACGATAGACGGGTAGTTTGTGAAATAGAGCATGGAGCCCACACCTGCCAGGAAGGAGCCGATGATAAAGGTCATGGAAATGACCGAGTTGATTTTGATGCCCATAAGCTGGCTGGTCTCAAAATCCTTGGCCACCGCCCGCATGGCCAT
>CANDEE010000038.1 GCA_947383685.1 uncultured Pseudoflavonifractor sp. | reverse complement strand
GAGTGACTGGCTACGAACCAGTAGGTCGGGGGTTCGAGTCCCTCCAGCCGTACCAAAAAGGAAACCATGTAACCCGTTGAGGTCACATGGTTTCCTTTTTTTCTATTCGAAATTGGATTGCATTTGTTGCTTCGACCGCTATGGTGTCCTTTTACAGTTCTTTTACAAAGAAGTAATGCCCCCACTCCCCCACCGTATGATCCAGAACGCCAAACTGACGATATCCCATCTTTTCATAGAAGCCGGGCGCCTGAAAACCAAAGGTATTCAGCTCTACCCGCTTAGCTCCCTGGGTTCTTCCCCTTTCTTCCACTGCAGAAAGCAGCTTTTTACCCAACCCCTTTCCCCGCTGGGCCTCTGCCACCCAAAGACGGTCTATCATCAGAAGGCTCTCCAGCCGAAAAGCGTTAACCCCACCCAGGCAGACTCCATCCTCCTCAATGAGGCAGGACAGATCCTCTGTATCCGGAACAAATTTTTTATTGTATTCTCCCAAGAGCAGCTTAGGCGCCACCTCATCTTCCGGGGCAAAGCGAAGCTTTATCATATCAAAAATCTTCCTCCCCCATGTCAAAGGGAGGCATATCCCGGGGTTGGGGAACAGCATCTCCCTCATAATCCAACTCCTCAGGAACAGGTTCGGAAACCGGCGGCGCGTCAGGGGCCATATCCACCATATTCTGCTTGTACTGCATCTCCTGCCACTGTTCCTTGGTAATCAATACCTGCCGGGGCTTGGAGCCTTCAAAGGGACCTACCACGCCTTTTTCCTCCATCTGGTCCACCAGCCGTGCCGCCCGGGAGTAGCCCAGCTTTAGGCGGCGCTGGAGCATAGAAACAGAGGCCATGCCGGTTTCTACCACCACCTCGATGGCGGAGGGCAGCAACTCGTCAAAAGAGTTGTCCACATCCTCGGGGGCAGAACCGCCCACGCCCTTGCTTCCCTTCTCCTTTTCCGCCACATTCTGCTCAATTTGATGAAGAACTGCCTCATCATACTGGGCAGCGCCGCTTTGCTTGACAAATTCTACGACCGAGGCTACCTCCTCGTCTGTGATAAGGCAGCCCTGGACCCGGGTGGGTTTACCTGCTCCCAGGGGAAGATAAAGCATATCGCCACGGCCCACCAGCTTCTCCGCGCCGGTATTATCCAGAATGATACGAGACTCCAGCGAAGACGCCACGGCAAATGCGATGCGGGAGGGGATGTTCGCTTTCATAAGGCCCGTAATCACATCGGCAGAAGGTCGTTGGGTGGCTACGATCAGATGCATCCCCGCGGCACGGCCCATCTGGGCCACTCGGCAGATGGATTCTTCCACTTCCTTAGCCGCCACCAGCATCAGGTCCGCCAGCTCGTCAATGACCACTACGATTTGGGGCATGGTCTCCATTCCCTCTGTCCGGGCGGCATGAGCGTTATAGGAGGCCAGGTCCCGGACCCCCGCCTCTGAAAAGGCTCGGTATCGCTTCATCATCTCCACCACTGCCCACTGGAGCGCTCCAGCCGCCTTCTTTGGGTCGGTAACTACGGGAATCAGCAGATGGGGAATTCCATTGTAAATACCCAGCTCCACCATCTTGGGGTCCACCATGATAAGACGGACCTCCTCCGGGCTGGCTTTATAGAGCAGGGAAATAATAATAGAGTTGGTACATACCGATTTACCAGAGCCTGTGGTGCCGGCAATCAGCAGATGGGGCAGCTTGGCAATATTTCCTACAATACAGTTGCCACCGATGTCCTTGCCCACGGCAAAGGCCACCTTGGAATCGTGCCCCTGAAATTGCTCCGAACCGATCACGTCCCGAATCTGCACTGGGGAAACCAGCTTGTTGGGGACCTCAATGCCCACCATAGAAATCTTATCAGGAATGGGAGCAATGCGAACGCCGGAGGCTCCTAAGGCCAGCGCAATATCATCGGCTAAATTAGTCAGTTTGTTAAGCCGGACCCCTTGGTCCAATTCCAGCTCATACCGTGTCACCGACGGTCCGCGGGTCACATTGACGATATTGGCATCGATTCCAAAAGAACGAATGGTATCCGTAAGCCGGGTCTGGTTGGCCCGCAGCTCACTGGCAACTCCGGTAGCGTCACTTCCCCGCCCCTCTTTCAAAAGAGAAACAAGGGGATATTCATAGACAGGAGCGCTCTGGCTCAGGGCTTCCTCCACCTCGGCCGAGACCTGGGCGGCCACTTCTTCCGCCTCTCCCTTTTTCAGCTTGGGAACCGCGGGTTCCCTGATTATTTCAGGCATAGGTTGAACTGCGGCGGGTCTCTCCTCAAGATCGAAGGGTGGCTCGGAGTCTTCCTCTGCCGCAGGCGGGGAAACAACAGGCTTCTCAGGCTGAGGCTCGGGGCGAGGCACGGCCTTCTCCTGCTCCACTACCAGCAATTGATCGGGGCTGGGCACCTTCGCTTTACGGTCAAAAAATCCCCGCTTGGATGCCTCCGGCTCCTTTGGCTCCTCTTTTGGTTCCTCCTTGGCTTCCTCTTGAGGAATGGGGCCATCATCTATCGGAATATCAATATTGGTCCGGCCTCCCCTGCGGGGAGTAGGAAGCTCCTTCACAGGTTTATGGGTAGGCTTCGCACGGGGTTCCCGCTCCTCCTCCGGCTCCTCCTCATATTCCGGATGGGGACGGTCCCGGAGCCAGTCCACAATTTGAACCGGTGTCAGTCGGAAAGCCGCCAACAGTTGGCCCAGAATTGCCAAAATCAGGATTGGCGCCGCGCCATATTTACTAAAAGCAGCGATAAATCCCTGGGACAGAAAACCTGCCACTACGCCGCCGGAAGCCATGGCCTTGCCTGCGGTATAAAGAGCCTTTACTGATTCTCCCTGCCAGAGAAATTCCCCTTTGAAAAGGAATAAATGCAGAAGGCTTCCCAGGGTTACTGGGAAAAGCAGCGTACAGGTTACCCGCAAGCGAACCGGCCGCCCCCGGTGAAAAAGCAAAATGATTCCGGTGCCGATCAGGGCAAAGGGCAAAAACCAGTAACCATATCCAATGAGGCCCTTTGCTGTGCCGCAGAGAGCGTCAATGACAAAACCATCCACCTGGAAAAGACCCAACAGGGAGAACAGGGCCAGCAGAAGGCAAACAACAGCCCCCACCTCCCGACGGATAGGCTTCAGCGTCTGCTCCGGAGCCTTGCTCCGGGCAGAACTGGAACGGTTTCCCCCAGAGGAACCTCTGGAATTTCCGTTTCCACCGGAGGTGTTTTTCCGGGGGGGATTGGGTTTCTTTTGTGTGGTCGCCATGGTATCATCCTTTCAGGAAAATCGCCGCGAAAGGGCGGAAATTGTCATAACAATTTAAGATATATAATACTGCAAATTTCCTTGAATTGCAAGGACTTCAGAGAAAATTTACCCCTGTCCCTTTCCCCGGACAGCAAAAACCGGCTGGCAAAAATACCAGCCGGTTTCCCCTCAGCTTTTCCTTACTTTACCACAAACCCCGCCACCAGGGAGACCGCGCCCACAATCCAGCAATACCAGGCAAAGGCCCCAAACTTACCCTTGCTAGCTAACAAGTTTACCAGGCGAATGGCGAAATAACCCACCACAGCGGCTACCACCGTTCCCACCAGATAGACCGGCAACAGCTCCAGGTCAATGGCCCCCGTTTCGATCACATCCTTTAAGGTCAGGATGTTAGCCCCCAGCACGGCGGGCATGGACATGAGGAAGGAAAAACGGACGGCAAACGTCCGGTCAAAGCCCCGGAGCATCCCGGCGGAAATAGTGATTCCGGACCGTGAAATACCCGGAAGGGTCCCCAGGGCCTGGGCGCAACCTACCAGCACCACATCCAGCAGTGTGGCTGTTTTAGCCGTCTTGCGTCCCTTTGCCATGCGGTCG
Source organism: uncultured Pseudoflavonifractor sp. (assembly GCA_947383685.1). Lineage (GTDB taxonomy): Bacteria > Bacillota > Clostridia > Oscillospirales > Oscillospiraceae > Vermiculatibacterium. Next base: position 14,472 of record CANDEE010000038.1, on the reverse strand, counting down.
GAAAAGTACAGGATAAGCCCGGTGGCCAACAGAGCGACGGAAACGAAATGCACATTGTTCATCGCTCCCTCCACCAGGTCCTTTATAGGAAGGATCAGGAAAAGGGGCAGGGTCGCCACAATAATGAGCAGCACCAGCCGTCTGGCGGGAGGCAGCACCGCATTTCCACCTTTTTTCTCTTTAGAAAAAAGCGCCGCTATCCCCAGGAAAAACTCCCGAATTAGGTCAAACACATCCCGCCAGTAATAGATAAATACAGAGATAAGTGTTCCCAGATGGAGCAGAACTGTGAAAAACATCTGGGTCTCCTCATAATTCTCCGCACCAAAAAAGTGCTGAAACAATGCCAGATGGCCCGAACTGGAAATGGGCAGAAACTCAGCGATTCCCTGGAGAATCCCCATAAGAACGGATGATATGTAGGTCAAGGAACTCCCTCCCTGTTTTTTCATTTACTTTACTATATTAGCACAAGCCCTCAAATATTTCCACCCTTTTCCTGGGAAAAGGACGGCCTTTCAGCCGTCCTTTCCTCCCCGCCGCTCCTCAATCTGCTGATAGATGCAGGCCAGGGCGTCGCCCAGACCTCCTACCCGGTCAATTAGGCCCAGGGACACCGCCTCCTCGCCATAGATAACGCTGCCCACATCTCCCGTAAGTTCCCCCGTTTCCAACATAAGGCGCAGGAAATCTTCCCGCCGCATATGGCTGTGCTCAGTAACAAACTGCAAAATACGTTCCTGAGTCCGCTCAAAATAGTGAAACATCTGGCTTACACCGATAACCGTTCCTGACAGGCGTACCGGATGTATGGTCATAGCCGCTGAGGGGGCGATAAAGGAGGTCTTTGCCGCCACTGCCAATGGGACGCCGATGGAATGTCCTCCCCCCAGCACCAGTGAAACCGACGGCTTTGTCATCCCTGCTATCATTTCTGAAATGCCCAGCCCCGCCTCAATATCGCCGCCCACAGTATTGAGAAGCACCAGAAGGCCATCTACCTCATCACTCTCCTCGATCATGGCAAGCAGAGGTAAAATATGCTCATATTTTGTGGTTTTCGCGGTAGGCGGCATAACCTGGTGGCCCTCAATGTGTCCGATAATGGTTAAAGTATGAATCGTGCCCCTCTCCGTACGAACCACAGATGTGCCAAACTCCTCAATACTCTGACGCTGTTCTTCCAGCTTTTGCTCCTCATCCATGCCGTTCCCTCCATTTTCAATGTAGCTTAGTATGTGCAGGAAGGAACCTGCATACTCCTTATTTCTTAAAAGGTCAGTCTTCCTCTGTGCGAATTACAGCTTGTATTTCTCTTTTAAAGCCCAACTTTTTTTGAGTTTCCCCTCTCGTCCCTTATACTACCTTTAAAAGTTTATATTCTATTACATTTTTATTCTTTCTCGCACCTTAGTATCCATAAACTTTACATAACATCTTTCTATAACAGTTACTACAAAGAGTTATTCACATTTTCCACCACTTTTTCCACATCCGTCTTTTCCCCTTTTCCCAACAGTTTCCCACCTTTCTGACGGAATTTCCGCAATCCCGCAACAGCAAGTTCTTTATCCTGCGAAAATCAATATTTGGTCGACATAATGATTGGCAGGCAGCAAAAAACCGGCCACACTTGAAGTGGCCGGTTTCTCATGAAGATTATATTTTATTTTTCCCACTTTTTGCGCTATGGAACCTGATCTTCAGCTTTTCCCCTCGACGCTTCACACTCTCCAATGCCTCTTTTGCCGGGCCAGCCGTACTCATTCCACGGTAAACAGACCGGAAACGGCGGCTCACCAATTCAGTTCGGGTCATCAGCTCATCGTACCGCTCCTTAAGAGCACGGCCTGTATCATCCAACTGGTCAGGAAGCAGGTCGTCCAACCGATCGGAAAATGCTTCTTTCGCCTCAGCCAGCATATCGGACAGCTCCGCCTTGCCCAAATGGACCTGGAGCCGAAGCTGATCCCCCGCCTGCTGGAGCTTACCCAGCATTTGAGAGGTGCGGACCAGTTGATAAATAGTTGCCCCTGTGTCGGACGTCAAAACCCCCAGGAAAAAGCCGTCCAAAATGTACCGGGGAATCAATCCAATCCGCCCCACCAACGCCGCTATCCTTGGATGGATGAAATAAAGCACCAAGAAGGACAGTACGCCCCACATGAGACATACCCACAGGCAGATGCGGCCCTTTAGGTTAAATCGATACATACTGTAATCCCAATACTTGATATGGGTGGTCGTCTCCAAAAACCAGCCCACCAGATACTCCCAGGCAGACATACACACCGTAGCCGTCAAATAGAATACCACGGGATTGCCCATAAGGGGTTGGAACCAGCAAACCATCATCAGTACCCCCACCCCATAAATGGGGCACATCGGCCCAAAGAGAAAGCCCCGGGGGACAAAACGGCGCTCCAATATAGAGCAGTAAACCGTTTCCATACACCATCCCAAAACAGAATAAACAATGAAATACAGAAAAGCCAGACTGATGGGCAGTCCGAAAAAGGCAGGTTCTGTCACAGCTTCTCCTCCTCTCGACCGACAGACAAGGCCTCCAGCACATCATTATAAACCTGCTCCGGCTTCGCCCGAAATCCAGCAATCAAACGGTCCGCCTGTTCCTCTGAGGGGCAAAGCAATTCAATGGTTAAAAGGTTCCCGGTATCATCAGCCAAGGTCATCTGAGTAGTTACCGAGCCATCCGCATTCGAGCGCTTCTCTCCCCGAATCTGTGCGTTACGCCGAAAGGCGGCATTGATTGGGGCCAAATCTTGAGCGCAGCGGCGGCGCACTGAATAGGGCAGGCTACTCTCACAGGCAGCAGAATTAGTCCGGCCCTTATCGGTAATCAAATACCCCTCCTCTGTCTGAGTCAGGTGCCCGGTTTTTACAAGCTCCGCAGTGGCCTCTGTAAACTCAAAATAGTTCACGCCCTCATGCCGGCGCACCAAATCGGTAAGAGTCTCAGGAGCGATGGGACCAGCCGCATGGGCCAACAAATATAGCTCCAGCATTTTAAGGTCCAGCTTATCACGTATAAATCCGTGTTGGGCCATAGTCATCCTCCTTCGGTCAATATAAAATAAGGTGCTTCCTATTGTAGCATATCCCATTCTGTTCGTCAATTTTTCATACTCTGTCTTGCAAATGAAGCATCCGGCTGGTACAATAGCCTTAGACATCAAACTCTTTATTGTAAAGGTGATTTCCATGACAAAAATTCTATTTGTCTGCCACGGCAGAATACGGGTACAATCGCTGAAACCATTGAAATGACTGTATTTTTTGCAGTATGGTTTGCGAATTTACGCCACGCTTACGCCAATGCGCCTAATATGGTTAAGGGGCCGATGCAATAAGCATCGGCCCCTATTTTTATAGCTTCTCAAAAATTGAATTAACAATTTCAACAGCTTCGCCCCGTGTAATGGGGCGGTCAGGGTCTATCTCTGTAGCGTTATCAATCCAGCCATAGGCAACTGCCGTAACGATATTGCTATATGCCCAGTGGCCCGTGTACGGTAGACCGTCCGACACAGGGGCTTCTTTGGGGTCTACAAAGCGTGTGAGTATCGCTATAAGCTGTCCATAGGTCAGAATATCGTTAGGCCGAAACAGGCCGTCACAGCCGTTTATAATGCCAGCAGCGGACAATACAGTAACAGCGTCATAGTACCATGTTCCGTTTGCTACATCGGCAAAAGGGTTTGTGTCGGATATGACGGATTTACTGTCGCTGGTTAGTGAACGATACAGTAAAACAACGATTTGTGCTCTTGTGATAGCGTCATTCTCATGTAGCTGTCCATCCCCATATCCCAAAAGTACAAGCGGAATAGTTGTATCAAGAGTTGCACCGCCACGGGATAACTCCAATTTGGGTGCTTCTTCTTTTGCGGGCGGTTCCTCCTGCTGGATAACAGGGTGCTTTTCTATTGTAGGCCGAGTTGGTTTTACTGGCGTAGACGGTATCGTTACATCTTTGTCTGATTCGTTTGGGATAGCTGGTGGTTCTGGCGCTTCGGGGATATCGGGGATAACGGGGATAACGGGTGGTTCGCTGGTATCTGGCGCATTAGGCTCCTGGGGGGTGGTAGGCGGTTCAGTCGGTGGTGTCTGCTCACTGGGGTTCTCTGGTTTTTCCGGGGGTACTTGTGGAAGGTCGCTGGTAAAAATAAATTTTGCCCCATATTGATTCATGGAAACATCCCCGGTCAGAGATTCGCCCAAAAATACAGTATTGCTATCTGGACTAAAACGATTGTCCATATCATCCAGATAAAAGCCGATGGGATTGCTTTCTGAGTAAATTTCCCCTATTTCAGTCGAATAGGACACGGTGAAATGCTCACTTGAAAAAGTCATTATGTCACTTGCGCCATTCAATCCTTGGTTTTTGCAAAGAACGGTGTCCATAATCAACGCATGGCCCCAATTAGCTATGCCGCCCCCCAGGTGGGCGGTGTTATCGCTGATTTGGCAATCCACGATTTCACAATAGCCCTGTTGACCAATATAGATGCCGCCGCCCATTCTGGCTGAATCAGGATTGGCCGCTTGATTTTGTGTGATAAGGGTGTCGTCAATTCGGGCTTGTCCTTCGCAAAGGAGGGCACCGCCATTCCCCAGTGATGAATTATCAGAAAAGGCACAATCAGCAACATTTACGGTGGCATTTGAAGCGATTTCAATTCCCGCTGTTCGCTGTGCGGTATTATTACGAAATTGGCAATCATTAACAAAAGCGGAAATATTGTTAATGTAGACGTTGCTGTGAGTTGAGCTAAAATTTTTGACTTCAATACCCGTTAAAGAGATAGTTCCTTTATAATTAGGCGCACTATAAAAATTCACTTCAAGGGCTGATAGGTCAGATTTATTCTGTCCATCCAGAACAATATTTTGCAATACAATAGCTTGTTCTTCAAAAGGGTTGATTTGAAACATAATATTGCCGTTAAAATCGTCCGCCGGAATAATCGTAATAAGCTTTTCCTCTTGTCCGATAACACAGTTTTCCGTTACGACAATTTTACATTGCAGAGCGATTGCATCACCATCCGTCGCTGATTCAATAGCGGTAAGTAATTCATCCAGTGTGCAAACGACAGTAGGGGTAGCTTCTGCTTCTTCCGGCGATTCGTTCTCTAAGGCCAAGGCGGGGACAGATAGCAGAAGCGCAAACATGAGGGAAAGTAAAAAAAGCGGCGCAGATTTCAGTAACTTCATGGGGGTATTCCTTTCTTTATTTTTTTGTGCGCAACAGGTCAATCATGTGTGAAACAGTGGCAATTTCATCTTCATTCAATCCAGATACATCAACAAATTCCCGATTGTCCACACAAAGCAAATAGTCCGTTGTTACCCCATAGAGATGGGCCAGCGATATCAAAATGTCAAGCGATGGGAAGCGCATTTCCGTTTCATATCCAGAAATGACCGAGCGGGTCACACCAACAGCGTTTGCGGCCTGTTGCTGTGTCAGTTTCTTCTCCAACCGAAGTTGCCTAAGTCGGGCGGCAAGACCAACCATATACACACCCCCTTATGTTACCGCAATAAGGGTTGCTATTGGTGTCATAGGCTGACGCTATTTGCGTCAAAAACGGGCGAGTGCACACCCGTCCGTAACTATCCCGCTACCGCTTGCGGAATTTGAATATTAAGTTACAAAAATAAATCCACCGTTAGCGGGTAAGCAATCCCGCCTACGGTGGTTGTTATTTATTTACACTCTGAAATTCTGCAATGATGCGATGTACCATATCAACTTGGCTATCAGACAATCCAGACACATCAACGGTCTTGCTGCTGGAAACGCCAAGTAAATAATCTGTTGTGACGCCAAAGAATGATGCGATACGGATTAGAACATCAAACGTAGGATACCCCAGCCCATTCTCATATTTGCTCACTACGGCTTTTGACAGTCCTACACGATTTCCAAAACTTGCTTGTGTAAGACTTCGTGCTGTCCGCAATTTCTTTAGATTTTCGCCAAATTCGCAATAATACACAATATCACCCACCTTACGCATAGTGTAGCGTAAAAGCGGTATACTTTTCATAGATTTTTGTCAATAAAGTGTTGATTTTCGACATTTTCCACTGTAAAATATCTGTATCACACATGAAATGAGCGGTGGTATAGATATGAGAAAAGAATATACGGAAAGTGGGAGTTCCGTTTTAGTCCCAGGGGCTGATGGTATGCTATATTTCCGCTCTCCATATTCAAAGGAGTGTAAAATCGCAGTTGCAAGATTGGGAAAAGCTATACAGGATATATCCAATGGAATTGTGTGGGACGAAAATATTGGGGATATGCCAAAATTCATCAAATACGATTTCATATATCCAAACGGCAAAAACGGGGATATTGATATGTATATTGCCAGTGAGTATGGACAAGTGCGCCAAAAAGCTACTTTGATATATGAGGTTGAAATATCTACAGAATATAAAGAGCAAATTGCCTTAATGAATAATAGCTATATTTCAAACTTCCATCCTAAAACACAAGCAAACTTGCAGCTATACCGCCGTGAAATATCTGATTTCCTTGAAAAATATAATACATACTTTTCCTTATCATCGTTAAATCATGCTGCCATTGATGCGGGTATGTGTGTAACTGACCCTTTAAGAAAACAGGCCGATAGCATCAGAACAAATTACATGGGTAAACTGCGTAATAACCGTAGACAGATATACGCTGAATTGGTGAGCCATGGTCTAACAACAGCAAAATGGAAGTCTGAACAGCAAGCATACGCCATTATCAAAAATCTGTATCCAGATGCGATATACCAGTACAAAGCGGATTGGCTTGGTTTTCAGTCGCTTGATGTGTTCATACCAAATATGAAAATCGGTATTGAGTATCAAGGTGCCCAACACTACAGACCGGTATCCTTGTTTGGCGGTGATGAAGGACTGAAAAAGCGTTTGGAGTTAGACGAAGAAAAACGGCAAAAATGTAAAGCACATGGGGTAACACTTATCGACTGGAGGTTTGATGAACCATTGACAGAGGAATTTATAAATCTCAAAATTGCCAGTGCACATCCATAAAAGTCTACCTTTACAGATATACCATAGCAAGCCCATTTTCTCGTCTATAAACGTCTCCTTTTATATTTTTGGACATATCCCCAAATTGATAGACCTTTGCGGATAATTGAAGTATGCAAATTCCGCCCCGCCTGTTACACTGGAAACAGAAAACAAGAAAGGGGCGTTTCGCATGGAGAGCCGCACATTTTACTATGCAAGAGTAAGTAGCCGGGAACAAAATCTTGACCGCCAGCTTGCCGCATTTACCGATATGGGGGCGCAGGAGCGGGACATAATCACCGACAAGGAATCGGGTAAAGATTTGGATAGACGGGGCTATACGGCCCTTAAAACAGCCCTGTTGCGCCCTAGTGATACTTTGGTAGTAAAATCCCTTGACCGACTGAGCCGAAGTAAAGCCGACATAAAAAATGAACTACAATACTTCAAAGATAACCACATTCGTCTAAAGGTGCTGGATTTGCCCACAACCATGATAGATTATCCAGCAGGGCAAGAATGGGTGCTTGATATGGTGAACAATATTCTTGTGGAAGTTCTTTCCAGCATTGCCCAGCAAGAGCGTGAAACAATCCACCAACGGCAAGCAGAGGGTATAGCGGCGGCAAAGGCCAAAGGAAAGCATTTGGGCCGTCCACGGGCCGAAAGGCCCGATAATTGGAATGAAGTTATTACGGCATGGAAAGCGGGAGAAATAACAGCAGTTGAAGCTATGCGCCGCACAGGGACAAAACGCTCCACCTTCTATAAGTTGGTTTCATGAAAATTGGAGTGCAGCTTTCCTGTTTTGAATTATGATATTTCAAATAATATCGGGGCGGGAGAAGCAATCTCCCGCCCCTTTCAGTTAGCGTTCTTCCATGACCTCCATACAGTCCCCACAGATTAACCGGGCGACACGGGTTGTCCTGGCAATCATGCCACACTTAGGACAGACAAAGCGGCGGCTATTGTTCCTTGTGGCAGTTATAGCAGGAGCGGAGCCGTCAGCGGCCTTGACACCTACACCAACAGCAATCAGGCCGGGGACGGTGCGGCACAGTTCGATTTCTCTAAATTCATCGTGGAGCAACACCCAATCAATGAGTTCGTCGGACAGGATGGTACTGGTGTCACTCCATCCGTATTTTTCAGTTCTGGTGCAGACAAGGCCGTGACTTTCAGCAGCTTGCTTAAACACCTTGCTATGGTAGGTTCCGCCTCTGGATGTATCAGATACTTCAAGAACGGTATCGTTGTACATATGCGCCATTTCATGAAGAAGTGACCCACAGATGTATTCAAGCGGTCTGTCCAGATAGGCACTGGAAATATTGATTTCACGCTTATGTTCGCCCTTGCTTTCCCATGCGTTCCACGGGGTATAGTGGGCATAGGCTCTTGCCGTAGGGGTCACGGTGATGATGGGCATATCCAGTTGCCCGTCATAAAAGGATTCATTCAGCGATTTGAACATCCTTTCAAGCTGGCCTGTCAGTCGGGTCATAGATGTAATTTGTTTTGACATGGTTCTATCTTCCCTTCATCAATTTTGAGATTGACTAAAGGGGGCGGGTGGTGTATCATGTATCCATCCCGCCCCGTGGCGGTGTCTTTGAAGTCTGCTACTTAAACTTTGGTCGGTTGGGGTAGCAGACTTCTTTTCATGCGCTGACGGTAAAGCGGCGGCTGGTAGTCTGCTTGGTGTATGCCTTATATACGTCCGGCATGACTTTCTTAAATGCGGTGCTGTCAAAGCGGTTGGAAAGAACAGTGGAATAACGGACAATATACGTTCCGGCTTCCAGTTCTTCCACGCCCAGGCCGTCCATGTGCCGCTTGATTTCGTTTTTGATATTTTCGATTTCGGCGGCGGCTTCCGCTTGCATGGCTTCCCATTCTTTGAGGGCTTCAACCTTGGAAATAATTTCGATAGTAGACATTGTTTTTACTCCCTTTGATTCAGTATTCCGTGTCGGTTCCCTTGCCGTATTGGTTCGGTAGGTTGACCGATGCCGTACTCTACGCCCCGGCAACCAGGCGGCGGGGTGTTGTCCCCTGCTGTGATTATAGTATAACCGTTAACGGTTAATTCGTCAACATGGGATATTGCACAAAATAACCGTTAACGTTTTGTACATATTTAACCGTTTACGGTTATTTGCTTTTGTGTTATACTATAGCATATCCAGTTATAGTAAAGGTGGGGTTTATATGGCTGTAAGCGAAGCGCATAAAAGAGCCAGTAGCAAATGGAACAGTAGCCGTGATAATATAATGGTTAGGCCGTCTAAAGAGATAGGCGAAGCAATCAGAGCGGCAGCGGCAGCGGCGGGAATGTCTGTACAGGCATATATACTAAAGGCGGTACAAGAGAAGATGGAACGTGAAGCGGCGGTAGAAGGTCAGGGGGCCGGGGTTATGGTATTTTCCGGGGGTGTCCAGAATGATAATAGTAGTAGTCGGTTATCGTCACTGACACCGTCCGATTCTGCCACGCATATGAAAGAGAGGGGTTGAGCATGGGCTTTTTTGACATTTTTGGTGGTGGGCCGTTTGACTTCAATGGAGATGGACACACCGGCTCCGATGAAATGGCTTTTGGATTTATGATGTTAGATGATATTCAGAGGAAAGAAAAAGAGCGAAAGAAACAGGAGTTTGTTGATGAACTTCTTCAAAATGCTGCCATAGAAGGACTGGAATATACTGATGAAGAAATACAAGAGATTTTAGCTGATTCTGAACGCCTTGGATTGTTTGGCTAAAAATTTTTAAGAATTTCTTGTTATTGAGTTGACAGCGGAAACACGGTTTTGGTATAGTAAGACCGTAAGTTAGAGCCGCCGACAAAATGTCAAAGGACGCACTTACCACGCAGGGCCAGATTTGGCCTTACAAGGTAGGAGCGTCCTTTTTTGTTTTTGGACGAAGGGAGTGAAGCCTATATGCCATAGAAGCCTGTAGGAAGTCCATAGAGCATCGCCAGCGGAAAGGGCAGCCTTCCCCACGAGCGGGAGCAAATGCACTGTAGCGGCCGGTAAAGGCTTGCGGGTAGTGTACCTTGAAAAGTGAACAGGCTACGCCGAAAGGAGCCGCTACCAGATATAGGGGCATAGAGATTCGGCGGACGATAGCCAGAGATTGAAAATTAGTTTTCAATCGAGGTTAGCCATATTCCTTTTGAGAACTAAGGCATTAACAAACTGCTGTTTTGTAACTGTCGTTTATAATGGATTATGTTGCATAAAGAAACTATTTGATGAAAGAAGGGACTAATATGTCTAATAAACTGCAAACCGAGAAGGAAGCATTTGACCCTACGATGAGTTTTTCGTTTTTTGGGAGTTGGTATGAAACGCTGGAACGTTTGAAAGAATCGCAGGGGGTAGAGGTCGCATACAACCTTTTTGAAGCGATAGCAAATTATTCCAGATATTACGATGCCCCAAATTTTGAGGACGGCTCTATTACCCAAATATTCTGGCCCATGATTCAGAGAGAGATAGACCTAAGTTTGAAAAGACGGGGCGCAAATTTTACCAGTGAAGAAGCAGAAGAACGGCGGCAACAGGTTGTTGCGGCCTATTTGAAAAATCCTTCTTTGTCCATAAGAGACATAGCGGAACTGACCGGCGTGTCGAAAAGTGCCGTCGGTCGTATCCTCCAGAAATTGAAAGATAATGCTACAGAAATAGCAACCGAAAGAGAGGGGGAAATAGAAGGAGAACGGGAAGAAGAAAAAGAAGTAGATACCACGGGACTGGGACGGGACAGGACAGTGGGACAGTCTGATTCTGATGGACTTATTGCAGAGAATGAGGAAGGGGCAATGTGGCTTGATGACTTATCTGATGAAGATAAGTCATTGCTTGAAAATCCAGACCCGTTACCGTTTTGAGCATAATAGCCACCAATTCACTCAAACAGCAGACCTATTTTATTTTTAACTTAACGTGTCAACATTTTATTTTCTCAAAGATGGGCCGTTGTGTCACAAGGGTTATAGGGGTTGGAAAATACTGATTCTTTCCAGCAAAGTACTGGTGGTTAAGGGCTTTTGAAGCATTTCATTTCAAATAATCCCCCTTATGAAGGGTGCAGAGTCACCACGCCAAAGGCTGGTGCAAACAATATGGTTGTAGGACTTTCTAAACCGCTGATAGCGGTTCTTACCTCCGCCAAAGGCGAGGGCAACGGTGCCGAAGGAGGATAAAATTGAGCACCGCAAATATCCCCGTGTGGGAAAAAGTTAACTTAACGCTTGAAGAAGCTGCCGCCTATTTCAATATAGGGCAAAATAAGATTAGGGAGATAACCAGTTCCAGAGAGTGCGAAAAATACGCTCTTTTTGTTGGAAATAAGAGGTTAATCAAACGAAAGCCCTTTGAAAAATATCTTGCGGGGGTGGACTCAATTTGAAGTTGGAAAATGTGCTGTTGATGTGGTATAATCAGAGATACCATATTAGGCGCTTTTCTAAAGGAGGTTGAGTATGCCAGAAAAGCGCAAGGATGCCAAGGGCCGGATTTTGAAAGATGGTGAAAGCCAACGGAAAAATAGAAGCTATGATTTCCGCTATACCGATGTCCACGGAAAGCGCAGGAGCGCATATGCTAAAACGCTGGAAGAACTACGGGAAAAGGAGCGGGAGATACAGCGTGATTTGGACGATGGCATAGATTATTCTGCTGGAACTATTACGGTTCTTGACCTTATGGAGCGATACATAGCCCAAAAGCAAAGCGTTCGTTACAACACAAAAGTAGGATATACCTTTGTGACTAACCTGATGAAGAAAGAGGATTTTGGTTGCCGTCAGATAAAAAACATTAAGCCGTCTGACGGAAAGGCACTTTTTATCAAACTGTATAACGATGGCCGAAGCTACAGCACCATAAACTCGATACGGGGTGTGTTGCGTCCGGCGTTTGAAATGGCAGTTGAAGATGATATTATTCGGCGCAATCCGTTTTCTTTCCGAGTGGTCGATGTGGTTCCCAACAATGCGGTTACGAGAAAGGCACTTACTCCACAGGAAAAGGACAAACTGCTTGCTTATATCCAAGAGGACAAGTGCCGTCGTAGATACTACGACGAAGTAATAATCCTGCTGGGTACAGGCTTGCGGATTTCTGAATTGTACGGCCTTACGAAGTCTGATATTGATTTTGAGCAGCGCCGGATAAGGGTGTCAAAGCAGTTAACCCGGACACGCCACATGGGAAGCTGTGAATACTACGTTGAAAAGCCAAAAACCGAGAGTGGCGAGCGGTATATCCCTATATTGGACAATGCGGTATATCAGGCTTTCCAACGTGTCATACAAGGTCGTAGGAATCCCAAAATTGAGTATATTATTGATGGCTATACAGGCTTCCTATTTTTGGACAAGGACGGTAAGCCTAAAGTCGCTGGGCATTTGGAGCACGCATTAAAGCGTATTGTGGACAACTACAATAAGAGCCATACAGATAAACTGACTGTATCGCCCCATGTCTTACGGCATACGTTTTGTACAGATATGGCGGCGGCAGGAATGGACTGGAAAAGTCTACAGTACATTATGGGTCACTCTGATGCTAACACCACAATGAATATTTACGCCCATTCCAGCTATGAGATGGCGGAAAAAGCGATGGCTAAAGTTGTCCAGAGCCGTTGATACAGCAGGGATTCAAGGGCCATGTCCTATGCCGGAATTTACGCCAAAGGTTACGCCATTTGCCCGGAGATTTGCGGGGATTTATGTAGATTTCCGTGGGGTATGGATAACAGGCTGAATGAGTAAAGCCGTTGAAAACACTGTGTTACAAGGAGATTTGAACGTGATAAGAATACTTTTCGTCTGCCACGGCAATATTTGCCGCTCTCCTATGGCGGAAAGTGTAATGTCATATCTCGTTAAGGAAAAAGGCCTTACAGGTATCGAGGTGTCCTCAGCCGCCACTAGTAGCGAGGAATTGGGCAATCCCGTTCATCCGGGCACACGGCGTATCCTGGAGCAATATCGAATTCCCTTGATTCCTCACCACGCCCGGCAAATGACCCGGCAGGATGGTGAGGAATACGATTATCTCATCGGCATGGACAGCGCAAACCTACGGAATATGGCCCGAATCACCGGAGGTATAGACAAGATTTTTGGTCTGCTGGACTGGTCTTCCCTTCCCCGGGATATTGCCGATCCCTGGTACACCGGAGACTTTGAGACCACTTTCCAAGACGTATGGGAAGGTTGCAGCTCCATGTTGGATATGCTGCAAAAGGAAAAAATGTAAAACTCACTTTACATCACTGAATCCAGTCTCCTTACCAAATGGGTAACGCTCCCTCCGGGCGCAGGGGCAATTCACCAAATATTCGGGCGGTCAGATCTCTGTATTCTTCGGGACTGGTTGTCTTTTTTAGCCGCTTTTCGTATCTTTCCGCTCCGGTAAAAAGGCAAATCTGATAAAACCAAATCTCCTTCATCCGTCCCAGAGCGGACTTGGGACTGCCAAATGCGGAGGAATAGCGGTCAAAAAGCTCCTCGTTGTATTTTTGCAAGGTCTCCCTGTCGGCGGATGACCCTCCCTTGAGGCGGCGGATCAGGGCAGGATCAGCCACCGCCCCCCGGCCCAACATGGCGGCCGAGGCAGCGAGATATTGATTTTGAAACTCCAAAATCTGCTCCCGTGTCATCAAATCGCCATTATAGCATACCGGTGCCCTGCTTTCCTCCAGGGGCAGGGCAAATGCCTCTGGCCTGGCGGGCTTGCGGTAAAAATCCGCCCCTACCCGGCAATGAACAGTGAGCTCGGAAATAGGATACTGATTAAAAATCTCCAGCAGTCGTGGAAATTCCTCCGGAGTGTTGCGCCCCAGACGTGTCTTTACCGAAATTTTCGACGGCGGCGCAGTAAATATTTCATCCAACAAGCATTTGAGCCCCTTCAAATCAGACAGTAATCCGCTTCCCTTCCCCTTGGCGGTCACCGTCCCTGATGGACAGCCCAGATTTAGATTGACCTCCTCATATCCCAAGTCCGACAAAATCCTTGCCGCCCAAAGGAAGTCCGCTCCATGCTTTGTGAGAAGCTGCGGCACCACAGGAACATTTTGATTGGACTCCCGGTCAAAATCCCTCATGTTCCGTGGTGGAAACCTGCCGTCGTTTGTAGGAGAGAAAAATGGCGTGTAGTATTTATCCGCCCCGGGAAAGTATTTGTGATGAATATTCCGAAAAATATAGTCGGTAATCCCTTCCATCGGAGCAAAATAGTATTTCAAAGTTTTCCCCCCAATCAGGACCTAAATATACCAAAAAGCCTCCTGCGGATGCAGAAGGCTTTTTCTGGTACGCCCGGAGGGACTCGAACCCCCAACATTCAGAACCGGAATCTGACGCTCTATCCAATTGAA
>CANDEE010000037.1 GCA_947383685.1 uncultured Pseudoflavonifractor sp. | reverse complement strand
AAAGACAGAGCTCCTTGCTCCCGGCAGAGGCCGGGGGCCACAAGACCATAAGGAGGTGCACAAAAATGGCAAAGCTCAATGCGAACTACGAGGCCGTGTTTATCATCGACCCCCGCAAGAACGAGGAGGACACCGCCGCCCTGGTGGAGAAGTTCAAGGCTCTCTGCGAGGCCAACGCCACCCAGGTGGAGGTTGACGAGTGGGGCAAGCGCCGTCTGGCCTATCCCATCCAGGATCAGGTTGATGGTCACTATGTCCGGCTGACCTTCTCCGCCGCTCCTGCTTTTCCCGCAGAGCTGGACCGTATCTTCCGTATTACCGACGGCGTGATGCGTTCCATCATCGTCTGCCTGGACGAGTAAGGGGGAGACAGATGCTCAATCACATCGTGATCATGGGCCGGCTGGTGGCCGACCCGGAGTTCAGAACTACCCCTGCCGGCGTAGCGGTGGTTACGGTGCGCATGGCGGTGGATCGGGACTTCAAGAATAAGCAGACCGGTGAGCGGGAGACCGACTTCATCAATGTGGTTGCCTGGCGCCAGACTGCCGAATTTGTCAGCCGCTACTTTACCAAGGGCCGCATGGCTGTGGTGGAGGGCCGCCTTCAGATCCGTCCCTATACGGATCGGGACGGCAACAAGCGTACCGCTGCCGAGGTGGTGGCGGAGAACTTCTACTTTGGCGATTCCCGCCGGGAAGGAGACGGCGGCAGTTACGGCGGACAGCAGCCGTACGGCCAGCCCTATTCCGCGCCCATGTCCCAACCCTCCGGCGGCTATGCCGCCCCCGACGGCGACAGCGACCAGTTCACTGAGCTGGCGGGCGATGAGAGCGACCTGCCGTTCTGATACAGACGGCTATAATTTGAAAAAAGGGAGGTAATTTCCCATGCCTATGGATACTGGAAAAGAGATGCGTCCCCGCGGACGGAAGCGCCGTAAGGTCTGTACCTTCTGCGCCGACAAGGTGGAGCACATCGACTACAAGGATGCCGCCAAGTTGAAGCGGTTCCTGTCTGAGCGCAGCAAGATTCTGCCCCGCCGGACCACCGGCACCTGCGCCATGCATCAGCGCCAGCTGACCACCGCTGTGAAGCGGGCCCGTCAGATTGCCCTGCTGCCTTACGTGACCGACTAATAACGCAAAAAACACCGCGGACCATCTGGCCCGCGGTATTTTTTTGCCCGTAAGGCCTTGTCCGACAGGCGGGTTGACGTATTGCACAAAAATATCAAAAAGGAAATGGCAAAAATGACGATTTCCACCAAAGACGTTTTCTGTTATAATGTACAAAATGCTCCGGGAGTTTCCATATACGGAGCGGCCACCGCCTTTGCACAGGGCGGATAGGTAAATAAAAGGAGGGTACATATCATGAAAAGAATCACAAGCGTTCTTCTGGCCAGCAGTCTGATCCTGACCCTGGCTGCCTGTGGCGGCGGCGCCGCCGAGACCCCCGCTCCCGCCCCTGAGAGCAATGCTCCCACTGTTGAGAGCCAGGCTCCCGCCCCCGCCGAGCCCAGCGGCAAGCTGGTTATCTATTCCCCCAACTCCGACACCCAGATCAACTCCAGCCTGGAGGCCTTTAAGGCTGCCTATCCCAAGATCGATGTGGAGCTGCAGTCCATGGGCACCGGCGATGTGCTGGCCCGTATTGAGGCTGAGAAGGCCAATCCCCAGGCCGACATCAACTGGGGCGCTATCAACTACAACTTCTATGAGCAGCATCCCGACCTGTGGGAGGAGTATGTCTCCCCCAACGAGTCCCTGCTGGACGAGAACTACCGCAACCACGCCGGCTGCGTCAGCTTTGGCAACCTGTCCGGTTCCGGCGCCTTCATTCTGAACGATGATATGCTCAAGGAGCTGGGCGTTGAGGTCAAGGGCTACGCCGATCTGCTTGACCCGAAGCTGAAGGGCAAGATTGCCATGGGCGATCCTACCGCCTCCTCCTCCGCTTTCGCTGAGTTGACCAATATGCTGCTGGTCATGGGCGAGGGTGCTACCGCTGATGAGTGCTACCACAGCGACAAGGCCTGGAAGTACGTGGAGGACTTTGTCGCCAATCTGGATGGCGTTATCCTGTCCAGCTCCTCCGCTGTGTATAAGAACGTGGTGGCCGGTGAGTACGCTGTGGGCGTGTCCTACGAGGACCCCGTGGTGCAGGCCGTTCTGGACAACAAGGAGAACCCCGACGCCAACATCTCCATGGTCTACCCCGAGGAGGGCGCTGTGTGGCTGCCCGCCGGCGTGGCTATTGTGAAGAATGCTCCCAACATGGACAACGCCAAGCTGTTCATCGACTTCATGCTGTCTGAGGAGTGCCAGAAGGAGCTGGCTAAGACCACCATCCGCGGCACCATCACCACCATTCCTCAGGACTGCGAGGGTATGCTGCCCTTCGAGGAGATCAATGTGGCCTACGAGGATCAGGCTGCTGTCGCCGCCTACCAGAGTGAGATGCTGGAGAAGTGGACCAACATTGTGACCGGCGGCTAAGGCTGAGGACCAAGAATCGAATATAGAGGGAGAACGACGATGAGTGTTTGTATTAGTATCAGGGACGCGGTAAAAAAGTACGGTAATAATACAATCATCTCGGACTTGTCCCTGGAGATCAAGGAGGGTGAATTTTTCACCCTCCTTGGTCCTTCCGGGTGTGGAAAGACAACGCTTCTGAGAATGATTGCCGGCTTTAACAGTATTGAGGGTGGAGACTTCTACTTCAACGACAAGCGGATCAACGACATGGACCCGGCCCAGCGGAATATCGGCATGGTGTTCCAGAACTACGCCATCTTCCCTCATCTGTCCGTCCGGGACAACGTGGCCTTTGGCCTGAAGAACCGCAAGGCGTCCAAGGAGGTCATCCAGACCGAGACCGACAAATTCATGGAGCTGATGCACATTAAGGAGTACGCCGACCGGATGCCCGACCGCCTCTCCGGCGGTCAGCAGCAGCGCGTGGCTCTGGCCCGCGCCCTGGTCATTAAACCCGACGTACTGCTGATGGACGAGCCTCTTTCCAACCTGGACGCCAAGCTCCGCGTGGAGATGCGGACCGTCATCAAGGAGATTCAGCACACCGTGGGTATCACCAACGTATACGTCACCCATGACCAGGAGGAGGCTATGGCGGTCTCCGACCGGATCGCCGTTATGAATCAGGGCGACATTCAGCAGGTGGGCACGCCCAAGGACATCTACCAGCGGCCCGCCAACCTGTTCGTGGCCACCTTTATCGGCCGGTCCAATATCCTTAAAGGAAAGCTGAAGGCGGCTGGGGATAAAGCTGTTCTTGCCTTTGACGCCGGCTTCCAGGTAGAGATGGGCAATGTGCTGTCCCAGTACCGCCAGGACCAAGAGGTGAAAATCTCTGTACGGCCGGAGGAGTTCGTCATTCTGGACGGCGCCGCCGACGGCATGAGGGCTACCATTGATTCCAGCGTGTTCCTGGGTCTCAATACCCACTATTTTGCCCATACGGACGATGGGGAGAAGATCGAGGTAGTCCAGGAGTCCCAGATCGACAGCATTATCCCCGACGGCGCCGTGATCCACCTGGGCGTCAAGACGGAGAAGATCAACGTCTTTGAGGCGGAGGGCAGGTATAACCTGCTGGAAGGCGTACGCAACGACAACGCCGGTTAAGGGATCGAGGGACGAATTATGAAGAAAACCAAGAAAATGGACCTCTGGGTGGCGGTGTCCATCGCCATCCTCTGCGCGTATCTGCTGTTCCTCATCTACCCCATGCTGAACCTGCTGCGCCAGTCGGTGCTGACCAAGGCAGGGGAGTTCACCATGGAGTATTTCCAAAAGTTTTTTGGGAAGGCCTACTACTTCTCTACCCTGTGGAACTCCTTTAAGGTGTCGGTGCTGGCTACCATCCTGACCCTGGTGATTGGCGTTCCCCTGGCTTACGTATATAACCTTTACGAGATCAAGGGCAAGACCTTTTTGCAGATGGTCATTATCCTGTGCAGTATGTCTGCTCCCTTTATCGGGGCCTACTCCTGGATTTTGCTGTTAGGCAACAACGGTATCATCCGCAAGACCATCAAGTCCCTGCTGGGCATCAAGCTGCCCAGTATCTATGGCTTTAACGGCATCCTGCTGGTGCTGTCGCTGCAGCTGTTCCCGCTGGTGTTCCTCTATGTGTCGGGCGCGCTGAAAAACATCGACAACTCTCTGCTGGAAGCCTCGGAGAACATGGGATGCAGGGGAGTCAAGCGGTTCTTTAAGGTTATCGTGCCCCTGTGTATGCCCACCATTCTGGCGGCAACCTTGCTGGTATTCATGCGGGCCTTTGCCGATTTCGGAACGCCTCTGCTCATCGGCCAGGGTTACCGGACCTTCCCGGTGGAGATTTACAACGCCTTTTTCTCCGAGACCACCGGCGGCGACTACGGCTTTGCCTGTGCCACATCGGTCATCGCCATCATCATTACCACGGTAGTGTTCCTGCTCCAGAAATGGACCTCCAACAAGTTCTCCTTCACCATGAACGCGCTCCATCCCATTGAGCGGAAGAAGGCAAAGGGGCCCTTTAACATACTGATCCATGTGTTCTGCTATGGTATTGTGGGCATCGCCTTTATGCCCCAGATATACATCCTCTACGAATCCTTCCGCAAGACCTCCGGTAAGGCCTTTGTGCCAGGCTACTCCCTGATGAGCTATAAGGAGGCGTTTAAGGTGGCGGGCAACGCCATCAAGAATACGTTCGTGATTGGCCTGGGGGCCTTGGTTATCATTATCTTCCTGGCAGTCCTGGTAGCTTACCTGGTTATCCGCCGCCGGAATATGGCCAACAGTGTCATTGACGTAATGAGTATGCTGCCCTACATCATCCCTGGCAGTGTGGTGGGTATCGCCCTGATCATGGCCTTTAACAAAAAGCCTCTGATTTTGACGGGCACCATGATCATCATGATCATTGCCCTGGTGATCCGGCGTCTGCCATACACCATCCGCAGTTCGGTGGCAACCTTGCAGCAAATCCCCATTACGGTGGAGGAGGCCGCTATCTCCCTTGGTTCCTCCAAGGCAAAGACCTTCTTTACCATTACGGTGCCCATGATGTCCAACGGCATCATTTCGGGCGCCATCCTGAGTTGGGTGACCATTATCACGGAGCTGTCCACCGCCATCTGCCTCTATACAGTCAGGACCCAAACGCTGACCCTGGCGATTTACACCTATGTGTCCCGGGGCAACGACGGTATCGCCGCGGCATTGGCGACCATCCTGTCTCTGACCACAGTGGTGTCTCTGGCGGTATTTATGAAGGTCTCCAAATCCAAGGATGTGACCCTGTAAAGAATTCCGGCGTGCCGGAGAAAAGGACCCAAAGCCCGTGGGCTTTGGGTCCTTTTGCACAGAAACGGCCTTGGTTTTTTTTAAAACCTATCTTGTCCGCCTCTTGCAACTTGCCGCCGATTGCCCTATAATCTACTTTGTAACGAAGTGGGAAAGGAAGCGAGAGAATGGAAAAGCTGCTTTGCCCTTCCATGATGTGCGCCGACTTTGGCGACCTGGCGGGAGAGGTGTCCCGGCTGGAGAAGGCGGGGGCAGACCTGTTTCACCTGGACATGATGGACGGGCAATTCGTGCCAAATTACGGGATGGGACTTCAGGACGTGGAGTATATCTGCTCCCATGCCTCCATCCCCTGTGATGTGCATATGATGTGTCTGACTCCGGGTAATTACGTGGAAAAACTGGCGGCTCTTGGGGCAAAATTGATTTATATTCACGCTGAGGCTGACCCTCACGCTGCCCGGACCATGCAAAAAATCAAGGATGCGGGCGCCAAGGCAGGCCTTGCCCTGAACCCCGGCACCGGAGTGGCGGCGGTGGAGCCTCTGCTGAATTTGGCGGACTATGTGCTGGCTATGACGGTGAATCCCGGCTTTGCAGGGCAGAAGTACCTGCCCTTTGTGGACGAAAAGCTGGCAGAGCTTGCCCAAAAGAAGGAGAAATACGGCTACAAGCTGGTTATCGACGGCGCGTGCAGCCTCCAGGTCATCGCCCGGCTCAGCCGCCAGGGTGTGGACGGCTTTGTACTGGGGACCAGCGCCCTTTTCGGCAAGGGGAGAAGCTACGCCGAAATCATGCCCGAGCTGCGGGCACTGTAAACTGAGATTCTAAATGACAGGAGGAGCATTATTTATGAAGCTGGCAATCGGAAACGACCATGTAGCAGTGGAAATGAAGCAGGAAATCAAGGCCCATTTGGAGGCTAAGGGTATTGCGGTGGTGGATGTGGGTACCGGCTCCACCGAACGGTTCAACTATCCCATCAGCGGCTACAAGGTGGCCCGGCTGGTGGCAGACGGCGAGGTGGATGGCGGCATCCTGATTTGCGGCACTGGAGTGGGCATCTCCCTGGCGGCCAACAAGGTGAAGGGTATCCGGGCCTGCGTATGCAGCGACCCCTATACCGCCAAGCTTTCCAAGGAGCACAACAACACCAACATCATTGCCTTTGGCGCCCGGGTCATTGGGATCGAGACCGCCAAGATGATTGTGGATGAGTGGCTGAACGCCAAGTATGAGGGCGGCCGTCACCAGGTCCGTGTCGACATGATTGGAGAAATTGAGCGGACCCAGGACTTGAAAGCGGCCCACGAGAACTGAATCAAAGGAGGAACTACACTATGGACAGAGTATACAACTTTTCCGCCGGCCCCTCCATGCTCCCGCTGGAGGCTTTGGAGCGGGCGGGAGCCGAAATCACCAATTACCAGGGCTCCGGGATGTCCGTCATGGAGATGAGCCACCGCTCCAAGGTGTTCCAGAAGATATTTGACGACACCCAGGCAAAATTCCGCAAGGCCCTGCGTGTTCCCGAGGGCTACAAGGTGCTGTTCCTTCAGGGAGGCGCCTCCACCCAGTTTTCCGCCGTGCCCCTGAACCTCATCGGAGCCACAGGGAAGGCGGACTATGCCGTCACGGGCAACTTTTCCAAGCTGGCCTATAAGGAGGCCCTGAAGTACGGCGAGATCAGCGTAGCCGCCACCAGCGAGGACCAGAATCACACCTATATCCCCACCCAGGCCCAGCTCAAGCTGGACCCCAAGGCCAGCTACTTCTACTACTGTGCCAACAATACCATTTACGGTACCGAGTGGCAGTATGTGCCCGAGACGGGGGACGTGCCCCTGGTGTGCGATATGTCCTCCAACATCCTCTCCCGGCCTGTGGACGTGAGCAGGTACGGCGTCATTTTTGCCGGCGCCCAGAAGAATATGGCCCCCGCGGGGCTCACCGTAGTCATCGTTAAGGAGGAGCTGGCGGGGAAGGAGCTTCCCTACACCCCCCTGATGCTGGGCTACAAGACCATGATCGACAAGGACTCCATGTATAATACGCCTCCCTGCTGGTGCATCTACATGCTGGGCCTGACTCTGGACTGGCTGGAGAGCCAGGGGGGAGTGGAAGGCATGGAGAAGATCAAGCACGGCAAGGCCCAGATGCTCTATGACGTGCTGGATTCCTCCAGACTTTTCACCTGCGCCGCCCAGCCGGGGAGCCGCTCCGACATGAACGTGACCTTCCGCTCGGTGAGCGAGGAGTTGGACGCCAAGTTTGTCTCCGAAGCCACCGCCGCCGGGTTCACCAACCTGAAGGGTCACCGCAACGTGGGCGGTATGCGGGCCAGCATTTATAACGCTATGCCTGTGGAGGGCGTGGAGAAGCTGGCGGACTTCATCCGGAAGTTCGACAAAGAGAATTAAGAGGAGGCTGTTCCGATGTTCCGTATCAAGACACTGAATAAGATTTCTCCCGCGGGCCTCAGCCAGCTGGATAAGGCCCGGTATACCGTCTCCGACAGCGAGGAGCAGGAGGACGGCATCCTGGTCCGCTCGGCGGATATGCAGGAGTATCCATTTCCCGATACCCTCCGGGCCATTGCCCGGGCCGGGGCGGGGGTGAACAACATCCCCGTGGACCGCTGCTCCCAGGCGGGCATCGTGGTCTTTAACACCCCCGGCGCCAACGCCAACGCCGTGAAGGAGCTTACCGTCTGCGCCCTGATGCTCTCCTCCCGGAACGTGGTGGGGGGCTCCAAGTGGGTGGACGCCCAGGTCACCGCCGGAGTGGATGTGACCACCGTAGTGGAGAAGGGCAAGAGCCAGTTTGTGGGTCCCGAGGTCATGGGTAAGACCCTGGGGGTCATCGGCCTGGGTGCCATCGGCGTTCAGGTGGCGAATATCGCCACCAAGTTGGGCATGAACGTCTACGGTCACGACCCCTTCCTGTCGGTGGACGCGGCCCTCAGCCTGTCCCGCATGGTTCACGTGGCCCCCGATTTGGAGACCATCTATAAAAACTGCGACTATATTACCATCCACGTGCCCATGAGCAAGGAGACTAAGGGCATGATCAACGAGGACGCCATCCATATGATGAAGGGCGGGGTCCGTATCATCAACCTGGCCCGGGGCGGCCTGGTAAACGAGCCTGACCTGGTCGCTGCCCTCCAGAGCGGCAAGGTGGCCTCCTATGTCACCGATTTCCCCACCAACGTGCTGGCGGGCTGCAAGAACGTGACCCTCATCCCCCATCTGGGGGCCTCTACCCCGGAGAGCGAGGAGAACTGCGCCGTCATGGCGGCCCAGGAGCTGCGGGAGTACCTGGAAAACGGCAACATCCGCAACAGCGTGAACCTGCCTACTCTGGAACAGCCCTGGTCCGGCATCGCCCGGATCTGCGTCATCCACAAAAACAGTCCCGGTATGCTGGCCCAGATCACCGCCCTCCTTAGCGACGAGGGGGTCAATGTGGAGAACATGACCAACAAATCCAAGGGGGAGTATGCCTACACCGTGGTGGACATCGCCAGCCGGGTGTCCGATAAGGAAATTGAGGACATCCGTGCCATCGACGGCGTCCTCCGGGTGCGGTACCTGACCCACTGAGCATAGTCCGAAGTGTGATAGAGGGAGGAGTGCATATACACTCCTCCCTCATTGTTTTTGGGGGGTAGAACAGTGGAAGCATACCCCTGTTAAAATCAGAGATATTTTTTGCTTGTCCTCAAACTTTTTGACCATATACTCCGTCTATGATATAGATACCGATCTTCACGGCCGGATAGAACGATGTCAACCCCCGCATCTCAGCTTTGGAGCGAGCAGAAAGGAACATCGATGTGACGAAAGAGGAGATTCTGACGCAGTACCTTATTGAAAATCAAGCTGGATTTTATCGGCTGGCCTATAACGTTTTGAAGAACCCTGACGAGGCTTTGGACGCTGTGCAGACTGCTGTCTGCCGTGCTCTGGAACGGCAGAACAGCCTTCGGGACGTTGGGGCAGTCCGGTCTTGGTTTTACCGTATTCTGCTGAACACCTGCAACGATTCCCTCCGCCAGAGGGCGCGGGTGGTTCCCTTTCCGGAGGGTTTGGAGCTCTCCCAGGAGGAACCGGAACCTGCCGATGATACGTTGGTTCGGCGGATAGAGGCTCTGCCGCCAGAAGTAGGGGTAGTCATTAAGCTGCGGTTTTATGAGGAACTGTCCTTGAAAGAGATCAGCCAAGTGACTGGGCAGAATTTGAGTACTGTGAAAAGCCGCCTATACGCCGGCTTGAAAAAATTACGCATTGCAATAGAAGGAGTATGAGTCTTATGGATGAATTCAAACAGGCCAAGGAAGCCTATGATAACATCACCATCCCTCCGGAACTGCCGGAGCGCGTCCAGGAGGGGATCCGGATGGGGAAGGCGCAGTACCGGAGCCGCCGCAATCGGACAATCCGGCGCTGGATGACTGCCGCTGCCTGCATCTGTCTGGTGCTGGCAGGGTTGAACCTGTCGCCTACCCTGGCCCGTGCCGCCGCTAATGTTCCGGTTTTGGGAGAGCTATTCCAGGTGCTGACCTTTGCGGACTACAATAAGTCCGCAGACGGCATTGATTACGATGTTTATGTCCCTGAAGTGGCAACGGAAGGCGCTTTGGCGGAGAAAGTCAATGCCCTTATCCAGGAGAAGGTCGAACAGCATCTCGCCAAGGCGCAGCAAGACTGGGATGATTACCGGGAAGCCTTTTTTGCCACCGGCGGCACGGAGGAGGAGTGGGGCGGCCGTGAAATGGACGTGATCATCGACTACGAAATCAAGAGCCAGACGGAGGAGCGGGTTTCCTTCATGGTGTCCTTTGCGAAGGAGTGGGTGTCCTCCAATGAGGAACGTTACTACTATAATCTGGATTTCGCAAAGAATCGGGATTTGACGCTCCGGGATTTTCTGGGGGACGATTGGGTCGCCGTCTGCAATGCCGCCATTCAAAAGGAGATTGATGAGTCTGCATACGCCGGTGACTCCTCCTCGTTCTTTGCTCCGGACAAAGGGGGCTTTACCACAGTAGATGAAAGCACCGCTTTCTATGTCCGTGAAGATGGCGCGGTCGTTGTATGCTTTCCCAAATACAGTATTGCCGCAGGAACCGCAGGAAATTTGGAATTTGTGATTCCATCATCGGAAAATTAAGAAGACGTGGCTATGCTCCCTTGTGTTCCGTCATTTGGATATAGTGTACCCCCAGCGCCCATTGCGGCGCTGGGGGTATTGATTTGTCAAGGCATAAAAGGGCTTTTACTTTTTTAAACCGTTGGCTCCATTTACAGCCCCCGCAAAAATTTCCTATTGACAATGGCCCATACTGTGTTATACTGTATATATCAGATAGATACAGTAAGCACAATCAAAAGGGTTGGAGTGATGACATGGATATTATCATCAGAAATACGGGAGAGGCCCCCATTTACGACCAGATCACCCGTCAGGTGAAGGCCCTGATCCTCGCCGGGGGTTTGGGGGAGGGGGAGGCCCTGCCCTCCATGCGGGCCCTGGCCCATGACCTGCGCATTTCGGTCATCACCACCAAACGGGCCTATGAGGAGCTGGAGCGGGAGGGCTTTATCACCACCGTTCCCGGCAAGGGCTGCTTCGTGGCCCCCCGGAACCTGGAGTTGGCGCGGGAGAACGCCCTCCGGCAGGTGGAGGAATATCTCCAAAAGGCGGTGGAGAGCGCCAAGCTGGGCGGGGTTACCGCCGCGGAAGTAAAAGAAACATTGGACATCCTGTATGGGGAGGAATAAATCATGAAGTATGCCATGAAGCTGGATCGCCTGACCAAGGATTTTGGCTCCTTTCGGCTGGACGAGGTATCTCTTGCCGTCCCCGGCGGCACCATTCTGGGGCTGATCGGAGAAAACGGCGCGGGCAAATCCACTGCCATCAAGTGTCTGCTGGGCATTTTACATCCCGATGGCGGCAGCGTGGAGCTGCTGGAAGGAGAGGGCCTTGGGGGCGTAGGCTATGTCCCCGACGAGTGCCCCTTTTCCGACCAGTTAAAGGTGGAGGAGGTGGGGAAATCCTGCGCCGGAATGTTCCCTGGCTGGGAAAATGAGCTTTTTGCCCACTATTTGGAAAAGTTCGACCTGCCCCAAGGCAAAAAAGTGAAGGAGCTCTCCCGGGGCATGAAGATGAAGCTGTCCATCGCTGCCGCCCTCAGCCACAGGCCCAGGCTGCTGGTGCTGGACGAGGCCACCTCCGGCCTTGACCCGGTGGTTCGGGACGAGATTTTGGACGAATTTCTCTCCTTCCTCTCCGACGAGGATCACGCCATTCTCATTTCCAGCCATATTACCAGCGACCTGGAAAAGATATGCGACTATGTGGCCTACCTTCACAAGGGAAAACTCACCATTTCGGGGGCCAAGGACGAGCTGCTGGGTCGATACGCCAAGCTTTCCTGCTCCAAGACCGACCTGGCCAGAATAGACCCGTCCCTCATCGTAGGTAAGCGGGAGGGAGACTACGGCTGCCAGGCCCTTGTCAACGACAGGACGGCTTTCCGGCAGGCCTACCCGAACCTGCCCCTGGATATGCCCACCCTGGAGGATTTAATGATTTTTACCACGAGAGGTGACCGCACATGAATGGCTTTTTGAAACGGGATTTTTACCTCATGAAGGGCAACCTGAAATTTTACGCCGTCTTTATGGCGATCTTTGCCGGAGCGGCTATCTTTACCCACATAAATACCACCATGTTTTCCCTCTATGTGGTTATTTTCGGGGTATCCAGCATCATGGGGCTCTTTAACTACGACGAATTTAACCATTGGATGTCCTACGGTGCCGCCGTTTTCTCCGGCCGGATGGCCATGGTGGACGCCCGGTATCTTCTGACCGTCCTGATGGGCCTGGGGATCGCGGCGGTTCAGATCATATTGGGCCTGCTGGCAGGGGAGGACAACGTTTTCTCCATGACCGCCATATACACCGTGGCCTACTTCCTCTATGCCTCCGTGACCCTGCCCATCTGCTACCACTTTGGCGGTACCAGGGCCCGGACGGTGATGATCGTGGTCATCGCGGGCGTCGCCGCCATTTTTGGCATGGGAGGCGCCATCCTGAGCATCAGCGGCGGCAGTTCTCTCCGCCTGCCCCCCATCATTATTCTGCTCCCACTGGTTGGGGTGGCCGCCCTGGCCCTTTCCTGGCGGATTTCCCTGTCTATCATGGACAAAAAGGAGCTGTAAAAAAGAAAAAAGGAGCCACGCTGTACCGGGTACAGCGTGGCTTTCTTTTTTGTTCAGCCACCCAGGGTCATCCCCGACCCCAGGCCATCCTTGTCCAGCATCCGCTCCAGTACCTCCACATCGGTGGTGATGTCCATGGCGTCGGTGGCAAAAAGCTGGTCGAGCTGTTTTTCAAACCCTTCCACCACTTTATCCATCATATCCTCAATGCGCCGTTTGGCGGCGGAGATATTCTCTCCCTCCACTCCCTGGGAGTCCATCTGGGCATAGGCCCGGAGAATTTTCAGGGTGGTGGGCAGGTAGTAGTTCAAAAACTGCCGTAGCTCCGGGGCCTTGGCGGGGTTCTGCCGCTGGTAGTCCAAAATTTTTCTGGTGATCTCCCCGATGCGGTCGATCTTCCGGCTCATCTCATCGTCGGGAATGGCGTCGTTCACCGCCTTAATTTCCCGCAGGATGGCGTCATCGCCATCCTCTTTCTTCTGAACCTTTGGTTCAGAAGATTCCTTCTTGGGGGCCTCCTGCCGGGGAGCCTCATACCCCTGGTCGGTGAGCACCAGCCGCCCGGAGGCCCGGTCTATGTACCCCATGGGCAGAGAGCCGTCCGACAGCATCCGCTGGAGGTCGGAAAGGACCTTTTTCTCACTGACTCCGGCGGCCCCCGCCAGATCGGAAATAAAGACGGAGTTCCGGTTGCCGATGACCCCCATATAGAGCATCTGCCGCCGTCCAAACCGGGTGCGGCTCAGACCGTTCCACAGCATGACCAGCGCCGCGCAGAAGAAGCCGAAGATGGGAAACAGCTCGTCGGCATAGGAAAGCAGTCCGTAGCGGAGGGCGTCGATCAGCTCGTTGGCAAAGCCCAGGCCAAACACAAAGCTCATGATGCCCCCAATGGCGGTGAGAAAGCGCCCGCTCTTAGGCTTGCGGAACCGCCACTTTCTGCTGCCTGCGCTCTGTCCCTTTGCTGTCTGTGAAGCCTGGGGCTGTCCCGCAGAGGCTGACCCGTAGGAGTAAGGCCGCTGGGCGCTTCCGGGAGCGGCCCGCTGGGCTGTTCCCTGCCCGCTGGACTGACCACCGGTAAAGCCGCTCTTGGCCGTAGGCGGACGGTACTGCTGTTGCCCTGTGGGGCGGTAGCCCTGCTGAAAATTCTGCCGTGTTGTCCCCGTGGGGAGAGAAACGCCGCCCAGGTTCAGGAACAGGAGGATCATACCTGCCGGCCAAAATAAAATAAACCCCAGAACGATGGCCCACCAGGGGATATTAGATTCTTGCTTGTTGGACATACCGCGCCTCCCACTGGAATGAATGAAATTAAAGTAAATTCACACTCTATCTACTATACAACGAATCCTGCCGGATGTAAAGAAAAAACCATAGCGGAAATGTGTGGATGTAACCGTTCTGCTATTGATTTTTGGTGGAAGAACCCGTATAATAGCACTATATCTTGTGCTGTCTGCCTGTGTAGACCTTTGGAGTGAACGGATATGGATATGGATGAAAAGAATAATGGTAAGCGCTCTGCCGCGGACCTTAACCGAAAAAAGCGGACCGCCGCCCTCATCGCTGTGGGGGCGGCAGTCGTCTTACTTTTGGGCGGGTATGGGGGCCTGTGCGCCTATGCTGGAAGCGGTGGGGGGAAGATGGCGCCCAATACCCGGATCGGTGGGGTAGAGGTGGGCGGCCTGTCCAGTGAGGAGGCTGTCTCTACCCTGGACGCCGCCCTTCAGCAGCGGCTTTCCGCCCTGAAGGTGCCCTTCCAATGCGGCGGGGGTCAATACGCCGTCCCCGGTACGGAATTTTCTTATGATGCGGAGGGAGCGGTCAAAAGCGCCTCTCCCGCCGCAGCCCCTGTGCCCCTCCGGGGTTTCCGGTTTCTTGCCGGGGTGCTGAACCGGGATGGGGCATCCGTACCCCTGACCCTGGATCATGTGCCTGCCGAGGTGAGCCGGGCTGCTCAGGAGCAAGGAGACGCCGACGCTCAGACCACCTGGGACATTCGGGATACCGCCATCGTTTTTACCAAGGGTCGCACTGGCCGTACCGTGGACGTGGAGGAGCTTTTGCCAAAGCTCACTGAACTGGCGGGGCATCTTTTGAACAACGATGAGCCTGCGGATTATGTCCCCGTAGAGGCGGAAATTACCATTGCGCCCCCTGCCGAGCCTGATTTTGAGGCCATCCGGCAGGAGATTTACACCCAGGTTTCCGAGGCCTATCTGGACAGGGAGACTCTGGAGATCGTTCCCTCGGTGACGGGTAAGGACTTGGACACGGCAGCTGCGAAAGCCGCTCTGGATCAGGCGGAGGACGGACAGACCTTCCGGGTGGAATTTATCATCACCGAACCGGAAACCTCCACCGAGGTCTTGACCGAGAGGCTGTTCCGGGATGTGCTGGGGGAGGCCACCACCCGGGTCACAGGCACTCCCGACCGGAAGCTGAACGTGCGGGTAGCGGCGGAGTTTATCAACGGCTCCGTTCTGTTCCCCGGCGATGAATTCTCCTTTAACCAGAAGTGCAGTCCCTATACTGAGGACAACGGTTACGGAAAGGCCACTGCTTACGTCAACGGCCTTTCCAAAGACACGGTGGCGGGAGGTATCTGCCAGGCCAGCTCCACCCTCTACTGGGTCAGCCTCATGGCGAATCTGGAGACAGTGGAGCGCTATGCCCACCGTTATGAACCAAGCTATGTAAAGGGCGGCTTGGATGCCACCGTCTATGGGGACTACAGCGATGAAGGCAGTCTGGATTTCCGCTTCAAGAACAATACCGAATACCCTATCAAGATTGAGGCTTCGGTGGACAGCAAGAATTATATCCATGTGACCATTCGGGGAACCGATGTGACGGGAATTCACGGTCAGCCCTATTCCACCAACCGGGTGGTGACTCAGCCCTTCGAGACTATTTACCAGGCCGATGCTTCCGTTCCCCAGGGGACCACAAAGAAGGATGAGGAGCGGACGGGTTATAACGGGGTCACCATTGATACCTACCAGAAGCTGGTGGATGCTGATGGCAAGGTGGTTTCTGACCAATTGCTCTATCAGACAAAGTATAAGGTCCGTAACGAGGTTATCCTCTTTAACCCCGCTGACTTGGAGCTGTGGGGCATCGACCCCTTTACGGGTATCCGTACCGAGCCTGTCGTGGCTCCCGGGGAGCCGGAGGAGAGCGGCGCCCCTGCGGTTACCCCTGGCCCAGAGGAGAGCAGCACGCCGGAGCAGACCCCGCCTCCCATCTTGCCTCCGGACGTGGGAGACAATCCCATTCTTCCGCCAGGACAGGAGCAGACCCCGCCTCCGGTGGAGACCCTGACCCCCTCTGACCTTCCCATCATTCCGCCCCCCGGCTCTTTTTCGGTGGGACAGTGACGGTAAAAAAGGAGAAAGAAAATATGACCTTCCAAGGGTTTGACCCTGCAGTGGTGGACTTTATGTGGAATCTCCGCTTCAATAACAGCCGGGAGTGGTTTGAGCCCAGGAAAGCGGAGTATAAGGAGCTTATGGAAGCCCCCATGAAAGCCCTCTGCCATGACCTTTACACGGAATTTGCGGATAGGCATTCGGAGCTTACCTTGACCAGTCGGGTGAGCCGCATTTACCGGGACGCCCGCCGCCTTTTTGGGCGGGGACCCTATAAGGACCACCTGTGGCTTACCGTTTCGGAACCTGCCGAACGTTGGTCCTGTCAGCCCGTGTTCTGGTTTGAGCTGTGCCCGGAAAATTACAGTTTCGGTCTGGGCTACTGGATGGCCCAGGCCTTGACCATGGCGAAATTCCGGGCCAGAATGGACCGTAACCCTAAGCCCATGGAAAAGTTGGTTCGCAGGCTGGAAAAGCAGAACACATTCCAATTGACGGGGGAGGAGTTCAAAAAGCTCCGTCCGGCCCCCAGCAAAATTTTGGACCCTTGGTACAACAAAAAGGGAGGCTTTTCCCTGAGCTGTGAGCGGCCCCACGACGATTTGCTGTGGTCTCCGGACCTGCCGGAGTACATTTTGGGGGAATGGGAAAAGCTGACGCCCCTGTTTCAATACCTTACCACCCTGGACGGGGACCCCGACCCCAGAGAGCAGTGACCGGAAAAGCCCGCGCCGAAAGGCGCGGGCTTTTTTTCAACATTTACCAGCAAAAAAAAATCCCTGCCGGACATACTGAGGGTAAGAATGAATGGAAAGGCGGCGGGAAAATGCAAAAAAGAGCGGCTGTTCTCATGCTCTCCCTTTCCCTATTGCTGGGTGTGGTCATACAGCGAACGCCTTCCGCTGCCCTTACAGCGGATGCTTCGGCAAATATAGAGGCGGACCGCCCCCTCATTGCCCTTACCTTTGATGACGGCCCCCGCCGCGCCACTACAGAGGAGCTGTTGGACGGCCTTGACCAGCGGGGAGTAAAGGCTACATTTTTTCTGGTGGGAGAGATGCTCCCGGACTGTGAGGACCTGGTGGAACGGATGGACAGGGAGGGGCACCAAATCGGGACCCACTCCTATGACCATGTGTATCTCACAGGTCTTAGCGCTGCGGACTTTTCCCGCCAGGTAGACCGGACCGAAGCCCGCCTAACAGAGCTTTTGGGCCACGGAGGCTTTGTACTCCGTCCCCCTTACGGAAGGATCGACAACGGAGTGGAAAAACGTGCCCACAGCGCCCTCATCCTTTGGTCTATCGACCCGGAGGACTGGGACGATAAGAATACGGACCGCATCGTGGAGCACATCGTTTCGCAAGCCCGGGACGGGGACATTATTTTGCTCCATGACATCTATCCCACCTCAGTGGCAGCGGCCCTGCGGGTGGTGGATGAGCTGCACCGGAAAGGGTTCCTTTTTGTCACAGTAGAGGAGCTGGCCCGCCAGCGCCATGTGGAGCTGAAACCGGGTCAGACCTACCGCAGCTTTTATCCTTAATGATTACAAATTGATAAAACTTGCCTAAATCAAGTTGACGATAACAGGGGAAGCGTGTAAAATAAAAGAAGAAAACAATGGGAGGGAACGCTATGGCACGAAAGAGCGGGACCAAGGAGGACCTCATTAAATGTGAATACTGCGGTGAAATGTACGCCGCCAGCTATAAACACTGTCCCTTCTGCAACGAGGACGGTACCGGCCGCTGGGATGATCCGGAGAGCCGGGAGGACGAGGAATATTATGACGACGACCTCCCTGTCCGGGGCGGTCGACGCCTGGCCCGCTCCGGCCGTTCCCGGGGGAGTGGTCCCTCGGTACGTAGCATCATCAGCTGGGTGCTGTCCCTGGCCCTTATCATTGCTGCGGCAGGCATTGTGATTTCTCTCCTGAAGCCTCTCCTGGGCGGAGGAAAGGAGCCAAAGCCGCAGCCGCAGGACAGTGTTCCCCCAGTGGCAGACTCCGCCACCCCTGTTCCTACCGTCCCGGCGGAACCTTCCACAGAACCCACTGTGGACCCGGGTACAGAGGCGAGCCCCGCCCCTTCGGTGGGAGTCGTGACCCCCTCGGTGCCTCTGGTGACTCCCACCGACTTTAAGCTGAGCAAGTCGGACATTTCCTTCTTCGGTGTGGGCGAGGTATATCAGTTCAAGGTGACTATGACCCCGGCGGACGCCCACGGCGACGTGCAGTGGAAGTCCAGCAATCCCAACGTGGCCTCTGTGTCCTGGAACGGCCTTGTGACAGCAGTGTCCAAGGGGACCGCCACCATCACCGCCACCATTGACGGCGTAGGGGAGAAAAGCTGTATTGTTCGCTGCAACTTCTCCGGCAGCGCTCCCGCGGCTGCTACCGCCGCGCCTTCCGCAACGGCTACATCACAGCCCACTGCCTCCACTGTCAACATATCCCTGAACCGGGAGGACTTTACCCTGAGCCGGGCCGGAGAAACCTGGCGGCTGATCGTCTCCGGCACCAGTTCGGCGGTGGCCTGGGCTACCAGCGACGCCACAGTCGCCACCGTGGGAGCTGACGGTACCGTCACCGCCGTCAGTAAGGGAACTTGTAAGGTTACTGCCACGGTAGACGGTATGACCCTGAAATGCATTGTCCGCTGTAACTTCTGATACGCCATCTCAAAAGGCGGCCCTTACGGGGCCGCCTTTTTATTTTCTTAAATGGTGCGCAGAGAAAGCTGGACCTGGCAAAATGCTGAAGAAGTCTTGGCTGGGTTGACATAGTTCTGTCTATCCTGCCCAAAAAACTGGAATTTCACAAATAACCGCAGAAATGTCCAGTGGATATTCTGCCCTTTCTTTTGTAGAATATGATTATACCAAGCGCCATATTTGTCTCTTGCTTTAGCGAAAACCACAATAAATAGAAGGAGGAACACAAGTTATGAAAAAGCGCGTACTGGCCCTGACCCTGTCCCTCTCCATGGTAGCCGGCCTGCTGGCTGGCTGCGGCGGCGGTGCTGCCGAGACTCCGGCACCCGCCCCCGAGAGCAAGGAACCCACTCCTGCCGTTGAGAGCAAGGCTCCCGAGGCTCCCGTAGAGAACCTGACCGAAGTGCAAAAGATCATCAAAGAAGCCGAGGGTATGACCATGGAGGAGTTGGCCAAGAAGGCCATCGAGGAGTCCAACGGCAAGACCTTCTTTGGCGTGGGCAACTCCAGCCGCGGCAAGAGCGCTCTGCCTCTCTTTATCGACTACCTCAAGACCATCGACCCCAACTACAACATGGAGTTCGAGTGGCAGC
>CANDEE010000036.1 GCA_947383685.1 uncultured Pseudoflavonifractor sp. | reverse complement strand
GGTGCCTGACGTGACCCCTTACAAAAAGAGGAAGGTCCGCATCCTCAACGGTGCCCATACCGGTTTTGTACTGGGCGCCTACCTGGGGGGCTTTGACATTGTGCGGGACTGTATGCATGATGATACCGTTCGGGGATTTATGAACAAAATGCTCTATGAGGAGGTCATTCCCACTCTGCCACTGGATAAGAAGGACTTGGAGAACTTTGCGGCTGCGGTTCAGGACCGGTTTAACAACCCCTTTGTGAACCATGAACTCATGAGCATTTCCCTCAACTCCACCTCCAAGTGGCGGGCAAGGAATATGCCCTCCTTCCTGGAGTATATTGACATGAAAAAGGAGTTGCCAAAGTGCCTTACTATGAGCTTTGCCGCCTATATTGCTTTTTTTTCCAACAATATTCAGGCACTTACAGATAAGGGATTGGTGTGCAAACGGCCCAAGGGTAACGAATATGTTTGTTCCGACGACCGCTGGGTCCTGGAATTTTACTATGCACATAAGGATGGCAGCGTGGAGGACCTAGTCCATGCAGTTATGACCAACGAGGAGATGTGGGGCCAGGATTTGACCAAAGTTGCTGACTTTGAAGCCGCTACGGTGGAGAACCTGAAAAAGATTCGGACCGAGGGCGCCGTTGCCGCCTATGCTTCTTGTCTATAAAATACTCTGAGAAGGAAAGGAGAGCCAGCGATGCCTGATTTTATCCATATCCATCCCGGTGACAATGTAGTGGTGGCTCTGCGTGCAGTTCCTGCCGGAACGGTTTATGAGGGGGTTGCTGCTAAGTCTGATATTCCCCAGGGCCATAAAATGGCAATTCGCCCTATTGCAGAGAAGGATACGGTGACGAAGTACGGTTTTTCTATCGGTCATGCTACTGCTCCTATCGCAGCAGGGGAGTGGGTTCACACTTACAACATGGCGACCAACCTTTCGGGGGAAGTGGAGTATACCTATACTCCTAATATTCAGTTTCTTGCACCAGCGACGCCGGGGACTTTCCGGGGGTACCGCCGTTTGGATGGCCGGGTAGGGGTTCGCAATGAAATCTGGATCATCCCCACCGTGGGCTGCGTCAATGATGTGGCAAAAGCCCTGGTACGGGAAAATCAGGATTTGGTGCAGGGCTCCATCGACGGACTTTATACCTTCACCCATCCCTTTGGGTGTTCACAGACCGGGGAGGATCATGCCCAGACCCGGAAGCTGCTGGCGGCTCTGACTCGCCATCCCAACGCTGGGGCGGTGCTGGTCTTGAGCTTGGGCTGTGAGAACCTGACCCATGAGCAGTTCTTAGCGGAGTTGGGTGACTATGACTCCAGTCGGGTGAAATTCCTTACCTGTCAGGAAGTCCCCGATGAGATGGAGGCTGCCCGGAAGCTGTTGGAGGAGTGTGCTGCCTACGCCGGACAGTTCCAACGGGAGGCGCTTCCTGCCAGTGAACTGGTTATCGGCATGAAGTGCGGTGGCTCTGACGGGCTTTCCGGTATTACGGCCAACCCGGTGGTAGGTCGCTTTTCTGACCTGCTGGTGGCTCAGGGAGGCTCTACCGTGCTCACCGAGGTACCGGAGATGTTCGGCGCCGAAGGCTTCCTCATGGACCGCTGCGTCAATGAGGAAGTGTTCCGAAAGGCAGTGGATATGATTAATGGTTTCAAGGCCTATTTTATCCGCCACAACGAGGTGGTTTATGATAACCCAAGCCCGGGCAACAAGCAGGGGGGTATCACTACGTTGGAGGACAAGTCCTGCGGCTGCGTCCAGAAGGGGGGCACCGCCCCTATTATGGACGTAATCGGTTATGGGGACCCGGTGACTACGAAAGGCCTTAATATGCTCTATGGTCCTGGCAACGATTTGGTTTCTGCCACTGCGCTGACTGCTGCGGGCGCGCACATCATCCTTTTTACCACGGGCAGGGGAACTCCCTTTGGGGCACCCGCACCCACCATGAAAATTGCCACCAACACACCCCTGGCGGAAAAGAAACAGGGTTGGATTGACTTTAATGCCGGCGTAGTGGCGGATGGAAAGCGGTCTCTTGACGAGGCGGCAGCTGATTTGATGGAAAAGGTGCTCTCGGTGGCCTCTGGGGAGGAGACATGCGCTGAGAAGAAGGGATTCCGGGAGATTTCCATCTTCAAAGATGGCGTGGTACTGTAAACGTGTATCAAACAAATGGAGGGATAAAGATGAACGCTTTCATGAACAAGGATTTTCTGCTTAAGTCCGAGACGGCGAAGAAACTCTACCATGAGCACGCGGCGAAAATGCCTATCATTGACTATCACTGCCACATTAATCCAATGGAGATTTATGAGGACAAGCGCTATAACTCTATCACCGAGGTCTGGTTGGGTGGTGACCATTATAAGTGGCGGGCTATGCGTTCCTGCGGTGTGCCGGAAAAGTACATCACCGGGGATGCCACTCCGGCGGAAAAGTTCCAAAAGTGGGGCGAGACCATGCCCAGTCTTATCGGCAATCCGCTTTACCACTGGACGCACTTGGAGCTTCAGCGGTATTTTGGCATTACGGAACCGCTGAATGGTGAAAGCGCTATGCGGATTTATGAGCAGTGCAACAAAATCCTGGCTCAGCCGGATATGTCCGTCCGGGGCATTATTCGCAAGTCTAACGTGAAGCTGATTTGCACCACAGATGATCCTGCCGACGATTTGAGGGCCCATGAGCTGCTGGCGGCAGATCCAGACGCTCCCGCAGTGGTCCTGCCGGCTTTCCGGCCCGACAAGGCCATGCGGGCCGATAAAGCGGACTTCCCCCAGTACGTGACCCGTTTGGAAAAGGCGGTGGGCTATCCGATTCATACGATGGCGGATATGCGGAAAGCTTTGCTGGACCGGATCGCCTACTTTGCAGATCATGGCTGCCGGGTCTCCGACCATGCTCTTGACTATTGTTTCTGCGTAAAGGCAGAGGAGAAGGAGCTGGACACAATTCTGGCTGCCGCCAAAGCAGGGAAGGGGATTACCTGGGAACAGCAGCTTGCGTATCATACCGCCCTCCTGATCACTGTGGGTCAGGAGTATGATAAGCGGGGATGGGTTATGCAGCTTCATTTTGGCTGCCTTCGGGACAACTCTACCAAGATGTTCCAAAAGTTGGGACCCGATACCGGCTTTGATTCCATGAATGATGCTGCCAATGCGGTGGGGCTTGCCAGATTCCTGGATGCCATGGAACAGGCAAACGCCTTACCCAAAACCATTCTTTACTCATTGAATCCTGCCGACAACGGGATTATCGGTACCATCATGGGCTGCTTCCAGACCGACAGTTCGATTCCTGGCAAGATTCAACACGGTTCCGCCTGGTGGTTCAACGATCACAAGCCTGGCATGGAGGCCCAGATGACCAGCCTTATGAGTTTGGGGGCTATGGGTACCTTCAACGGGATGCTCACTGATTCCCGCAGTTTTCTGAGCTATACCCGCCATGAATACTTCCGCCGTATTCTTTGTAATCTTTTTGGTCAGTTGGTGGAGGATGGAGAATATCCTGACGATATGGAGACACTGGGAAAGATGGTGGAGAATATCAGTTACAACAATACCCTTCATTATTTTGGCTTTGATGAAGTGTTGAAGTAAGAAAACGGCTGAACAAAAATTCCGGAGCCCATACACAGGGCTCCGGGATTTTTTAATGTCATAGATAGCGGCCGGTAATGCTCTGTGGGTTGGTCCTAATTTCTTCAACGGTTCCGGCGGCTACGATTTGCCCTCCTTGTTCTCCGCCGCCGGGTCCCATATCCACAATATAGTCGGCACTGTGAATCACGTCTAAGTCGTGTTCAATGACAATGACCGTAGCGCCATGGTCAATGAGGGTTTGAAACACTTGAAGCAGGGTTCGTACATCCAAAGGGTGAAGCCCGATTGTGGGTTCGTCAAAAATGAAGATGGAGTCGTTTTGTCCCCGGCCTACCTCACTGGCCAGCTTCAGCCGCTGTGCTTCTCCGCCGGAAAGACTGGGAGTTTCCTCGCCCAAGGTAAGATAGCCTAGGCCCACGTCATGGAGCACCTGAAGGCGGCTGCGGACAAGGGGCAAGTCACCGCAGGCCTGAATTGCTTCATCTACGCTCATAGCCATAAGCTGGGGGAGGGAATAGGAAAAACTGCCGTTTTGGCGGAGAATGTCAAAGGCTGCTTTGGCGTACCGAGAACCCTGACAATCGGGACAGGGAATGTCCACGTCCGGTAAAAACTGCACGTCCAGACTGATAGTCCCTGTGCCGTCGCAAGCAGGGCAACGCAACTTTCCGGTGTTATATGAGAAGTCCCCGGCCTTATAACCCATCTTCTTTGCGCTGAGCGTTCGGGCATAGACTTTTCGCAGCTCGTCATGGACGTTTGCGTAGGTGGCTACGGTAGAGCGAACGTTAATACCAATAGGGGACGCGTCAATGAGCTTGACGTGGGAAATGCCTGCCGCCTGGATGGAGCGGACATGCTTGGGGAGGCGAACCCCAGAAATGGAGGCCTCTAGTCCGGGGATTATGCTTTCCAAGATGAGGGTGGTCTTGCCGGAGCCGGAAACTCCTGTCACCACTGACAAGCGACCTTTTGGGAAACGGACCTCCAATGGCCGGACAGTATGGATTTGGGTGGTGGACATGACAATTTCACCGAACTCAAAGAGATGTTCTCCCTCTATGCGGGTCCGCATGGAGGGG
This sequence comes from uncultured Pseudoflavonifractor sp., assembly GCA_947383685.1. Lineage (GTDB taxonomy): Bacteria > Bacillota > Clostridia > Oscillospirales > Oscillospiraceae > Vermiculatibacterium. The sequence continues at coordinate 14,960 of CANDEE010000036.1, read as the reverse complement.
GTTGTCTTGTGCGAGAGATAAGGACCAATGATCGAGTGGGGGTCCTTGGCAATGACATCCACTTGGCCGCAGGCGATGATTTGGCCTCCGCCTGCTCCAGCTTCGGGACCCAATTCAACGAGCCAATCGGCCTGTGAGAGCACCTGGGTGTCGTGGTCAACCAACACCACGGAATTTCCGTCGGAAATCAAATCCCCCATGACTCCAGTCAGCCCCTCAATATTAGAAGGATGGAGGCCGATGGAAGGCTCGTCCAGCACGTACAGCACCCCGGTGGTCCGGTTCCGTACTGCGCGGGCAAGCTGCGTCCGCTGCCGCTCTCCGGTAGACAGGGTGGAGGCTGCCCGATCCAAGGTAAGATACCCCAAGCCTAAGTCCATAAGCCGCCTGGCAGTACTCTGAAAAGCTGCGCAGATGCTCTCCGCCATAGGCGCCATCTCCGGAGGGAGTGACTGGGGAACCTCTGCTACCCAGTCGATTAGTTCGGACAGAGTTTTTTCGCAGACCTGAGCCAAGGTAATACCCCGTAGCTTGGGGCCGCGGGCCTGCTCGGAAAGCCGTGTGCCGCTGCAGTGGGGGCAGGGGCCCTGTGTGAGAAATTTTTCTACTCGCTTCATGCCCTTCTCGTCCTTTACCTTGGATAGGGCGTTTTCCACGGTGTAGACGGCGTTATAGTAGGTAAAATCTAATTCTCCCGCTGTGTTGGCTTTTTCGTTGTGGTACATGATATGTCTTTTTACTGCTGGGCCGTGGAATATGATTTCCCGTTCCTCAGCCGTTAGTTGGGAAAAGGGAATGTCGGTCCGTACCCCCATTTCTCGGGCCACATCCTTCATGAGGGACCACATGAGGGTCTGCCAGGGAGCCACCGCTCCCTCGTCGATCGTAAGGGACTCGTCAGGGACCAGAGTGGATTCGTCTACGGTCCGCACAATACCGGTCCCATCACAATGCTCACAGGCTCCGGCACTGTTAAAGGCCAGTTCCTCAGCCCCGGGCGCAAAAAAATGGCTTCCGCACACTGGACAGATTAACTCTTGCTCTGCTGCCACGTTGAGGGATGGTTCCAGATAGTGGCCGTTTGGGCAGCGATGGTTGGCGAGTCGGGAGAACATGAGACGCAGGCTGTTCAACAGCTCGGTAGAAGTACCAAAGGTGCTGCGGATACTGGGAATCCCAGGCCGCTGATGAAGGGCCAGGGCCGCGGGGACGTAGCGGACATCCTCCACCTGAGCACGAGTGGCCTGGGTCATTCTCCTTCTTGTATAGGTGGAAAGGGCTTCCATGTACCGCCGGGAACCTTCGGCGTATAGGACGCCCAAAGCCAGAGAAGATTTTCCTGAACCAGATACGCCTGCAATGCCTACGATTTTATTCAGAGGAATATCCACATCTATATTTTTCAAATTATGTACTTTGGCGCCACGGACCTCAATGTGGCTGGGTATCTGCGATTTTATGGGTTCCATTGCTCATCTCTCCGTGTTTTGAGAATAGACTTATGGGACTGAAACATTAAAAAGCCGCCGCAAGCATAACGCTCGCGGCGGTTTGGCGCAGAAGGAGGGATTTGAACCCTCGCACGGTTTTACCCGCCTACTCCCTTAGCAGGGGAGCCCCTTCAGCCACTTGGGTACTTCTGCATAGCTGAAAAAAGAAATATATTCAAATGGAACTGCTTCCGACATGGCGGAGAGAGTGGGATTCGAACCCACGGTCCCTTGCGGGATCACCAGTTTTCAAGACTGGCTCCTTAAACCACTCGGACATCTCTCCGTATCAGGTTATTAGGCCGGTCAAACGCAAGGGTTATCTTAACACACTTTTTTCCTTATGTCAATAGGGAGGATAGGATAAGAGAAAACGGAAATTTTTCGACGTTTGCCATAAATTGGCGGAAAAGCCCTTGCAAAAACGGTGGATATAGGGTAAAATATCTTCGCTACATTTTTTGTATCATATTTTGGGAGGATGATTCCAATGGCTACGATTACAGCAGGTGAGTTCCGCAATGGCGTGACCTTTGAGATGGACGGAAAGGTTATGCAGGTCATTGAGTTCCAGCACGTGAAGCCCGGCAAGGGCGCCGCCTTTGTGCGGACCAAGATGAAGGACGTTTTGGGCGGCGGCGTTACAGAGACGTCGTTTAACCCCACCGCTAAGTTCGAGAGCGCATACATTGAGCGCAAGGATGCCGAGTATAGTTATAACGATGGCGACCTCTATTATTTTATGGACCAGGAGACTTACGAGATGGTCCCCGTGTCCAAGAGCGACCTGCCCGACGGGTTCGCTTTTGTCAAGGAAAATACCGTCTGTAAGTTGATGATTTATAAGGAGAAGGTTGTGGGCGTTGAAGCTCCCAATTTTGTGGAGCTGGAGGTTACAGAGACTGACCCCGGCTTTAAGGGGGATACTGCTACCAATGTTACCAAGCCCGCCACTGTGGAGACTGGTGCTGAGATTAAGGTGCCTCTTTTCATTAACCCCGGCGATCGTATCAAGATCGACACCCGCACCGGCGAGTATCTGGAGCGCTGCAAGGGCTGATAACCTGTACGCCGAAAGGAGTATACCATGACGATTTCTGAGAAGGTAGCATACCTGAAAGGCTTGGCGGAGGGCTTGGACCTGGATACCGCCAAGTCCAAGGAGGCTAAGTTGATTTCGGTAATGATTGGCATCTTGGAGGAAGTTGGCCTGTCCATTGAGGACCTGGAGGAGAATGCCACTGCCTTAGGTGAGGAGATCGACGCTATTTCCGATGACCTCTCTGATGTGGAGGAAGTGGTCTTCGGGGAGGATGATGAGGATGACCTGGACGAGGACTTTTTTGCGGTAGAGTGCCCCAGCTGCGGTAACGATATTGACATTGATGAGGATGCGCTGGCTGCCGGCATGGTGGAGTGCCCCAGCTGCGGTGAGAAGTTTGCCATTGATCTTAGCGATGAGGAAGATGGCCGTTGCTGTGGACGAGGGGGGCAGTGTTGCGGAAAGGAAGCTGCTTCAGAAGAAGGCGCGAAAGAATAAGATTGTTAAAAAAGTTGCAAAAGAGCGAACAGCTATGACTGTTCGCTCTTTTTTTGAATGGCAAAATACACAAAATGTCTGTTTCACATTTGTGGGAAATTGCTCTTAACATTCGGCAATGGAAGGATTATGATATGTGGCGGAAAAGGCCGAGAAGTCGACCAGATCCATTCTGCCGGTGTGAGAGTACGGCGGAATAGAGAAAAGAAGGAGGAATTCAGTATGATCACATTTTTTGTCTGTCTGGCAATCCTGATCGTGGGCTTCTTTACATACGGGAAGCTGATTGAAAAGGTATTCCATATTGATGATCGCCAGACACCCGCTATCGCTCATCCTGATGGTGTGGATTACATCCCCATGAAAACTTGGCGCGTTTTCCTGATCCAGCTTTTGAATATTGCCGGACTGGGACCCATTTACGGAGCCATCGCTGGTGCTTGTTGGGGACCTGCGGTGTATCTGTGGATCGTGTTTGGTACGATATTGGGCGGCGCCGTTCATGACTTTCTTTCCGGCATGATGTCGGAGCGAAATGACGGTATGTCCATTTCTGAGGTAGTGGGCCTCTACATGGGCCGAATCATTACCTTTGTTATGCGTATCTTCTCCGTGGTGCTGCTGGTGATGGTGGGTGTCAACTTTGCTGCCGGACCTGCTGGACTGCTGGCAAAACTGACGCCAGAATGGCTGAATTCCAACATCTGGCTCATTATCATTATGATTTACTATCTGGCGGCTACCTTTCTGCCGATTGACAAGGTTGTGGGCAAGCTTTATCCCCTGTTCGGTATCTGTCTTATCATCATGGCTGTGGGTGTAGGTGGCGCTACCGTCCTTATGCACGGCGCTGAAATGCCTGAGATGACCTTGAGTGCCCTTGCCACTGCTCATCCCGGCGGAACTCCGAAGTGGGCGATGATGTTTGTCACCGTAGCTTGTGGGGCTGTGTCCGGCTTCCATGCTACCCAGTCGCCCATGATGGCCCGTTGCATCAAGTCCGAGAAGGAGGGACGCACGGTATTCTATGGGGCAATGGTGGCCGAGGGCATTATCGCCTTGATTTGGGCTGCAGCTGGCGTTACATTCTACATGAACAACGGTTCTCTGATTGACGGTATGACCGGTCTCCAGGCCGCCATTGCTGCCGGTGGTCAAGGCGGGGTAGTCTTTGATATCTGCACCACTCTATTGGGGCCTGTGGGCGGCGTACTGGCAATGATTGGTGTGATTGCCTGCCCGATTACCTCTGGAGATACGGCATTTCGCTCTGCCAGGCTTACCATTGCAGACTGGTTCAAGCTGGATCAGGCTGACGCAAAGAAGCGGGCTATCTTGGCTGTACCTTTGCTGGGGGTAGGGTTTATCATCGTTAAACTGTTGCCCTGGACCTATCTGTGGCGCTACTTCTCCTGGTCTAACCAAACCTTGGCGATGATCGTGTTGTGGACGGGGGCTGTGTTCCTTCACCGGTTTGGTTATCCGCCCATCGCCTCGATGATGGCCGCTTTGCCCGCCACCTTTATGACAGCGGTGTCTATTACCTACTTTTTCCAGGCTCCTGAATGCCTGCACCTGTCCACTGCAATCGCCTATCCTGTGGGCATTGTGGCTGCTGTTGCTTTCTTCATCCTGTTCTATGTACAGACATTTGTCCGCAAGAAGGATGAGAACGAGTTGGCAGCCAAGATTGGTAAGTAAAAAGTTTGATGATTACTCTCACGAAAAAGGAGGCCGCGCCTTGCGCGGTCTCCTTTTTCGTGGTATTGTAGTGTTAGAAAAGGGGGATGAACATGACAGAATTAAGGACCCTGCAAGAATGGTTAAATGAAAGCAAACGGGCGGTGTTCTTTGGTGGGGCGGGGGTGTCCACAGAAAGCGGAATCCCGGATTTTCGCAGTGTGGACGGACTTTATAATCAGAATTACGACTATCCTCCGGAGACCATCATCAGCCACAGCTTTTTCCTTCAGGCCCCGGAGGAATTTTACCGCTTTTATAAGGAGAAGATGCTTTATCTGGATGCCAGGCCTAATGTTGCCCATCAAAAACTGGCGGCTCTGGAGGCAGCAGGACGGCTGACGGGGGTGGTGACCCAGAATATTGACGGTCTTCATCAGGCTGCAGGTAGCAAAAAGGTTTATGAGCTCCACGGGAGTGTGCATAGGAACTATTGCATGAGGTGTCATAAGTCCTTTGATGCCCGCTATGTGAAACAGGCGGAGGGTGTGCCGAGATGTGATGCTTGTGGCGGTATGGTAAAGCCAGATGTGGTGCTCTATGAGGAGCCATTGGATGGACTTACCGTAGAGGGCGCGGTAGCGGCGATTGCCGCAGCCGACCTGTTACTGGTGGGAGGAACTTCTTTGGCGGTCTATCCTGCGGCGGGACTTATCAATTACTATCAAGGAGACAGGCTGGTGCTTATTAATAAGTCTCCTACCCCATATGACAGGCAGGCAAATTTGATTTTGACGGGAAAAATCGGAGAGATATTGGGGCAAATTAAAGTATAAAAAACGGGCCGGAATTTCCGGCCCATATGCTCACTTGATACAGAAAAAGGTAAAATTACCACTGGCAAGCAGATCACCCCGGCCGTTTGTCAGGTCCACCTCCACATAGCAGGTGGTGCGTCCCCGGCGGCGGACCTTGGCCTCAGCCCGGATAGTATCTCCGTCCAGCCCGCTGTGGAGAAAATTGAAGGAGCTGGATATGGTAACATATTTTCTGCCATCGGTACGGGCGGCAGCTCCACAGGCACAGTCTGCCATTGTGTAGAGCGCTCCGCCATGTACAAATCCATAGGGATTCAGACTGTCCGGACCGGCGGCAAGGATAGTTACTACCCGGTCCGGCTCCGCTTCTTCCAGGTGGATGTGGTTTTTGTTCATAAAAGCGTGCGATTCACAGTAAGACCGCATTTCTTCTGTTAATTCCATGACACTGGGCTCCTTTTCTCTTTAGTGAGGCTATTATAACTGGATTTTGTCGGGGGCGCAATATTGACAACCGAAAAAAAATAGAGTATTCTACTAAAAGCACGCATACAAATGGAGCGGTATCGAAGTGGTCATAACGGCCCTGACTCGAAATCAGGTAGCCCGCAAGGGCTCGTGGGTTCGAATCCCACCCGCTCCGCCAAAGAAAACCCCCGGGGAGAATATCTCCCCGGGGGTTTCAATAAAAAAGGACGGCGCTTGCCGTCCTTCAAAACGTGCCTTTGGCACGGTAGCTTGTGGTCTGTTTCCCCATGGGCAGCTTTTGCAGCCCATGGGGAACAGCGGTAGAGAGAAAGAAAAAGAGAGGAGGTTTTGTTGCCTGTTCATCCTGACAGCTTCAGAATACCATACCAAGAAAAAAAGTGATGGACAGTTTGGGAACTTCCCGTGAACAATTTGTGAATACCGCCTCACACTTGGCGAATCTTGTAGAGCGAGGAAAGAACCAACCAGTTTTGGGGGAAATCACGCATCAGGTTCCAGTATCCGGCTCCTGTAAGGCCGTATTCCGGGATAAGGGACAGCTTGGCCTGGATACTCCGGGCATCTTCAAACCAGACCTCATGCACAATACTGCGTTCATCCGTATAGCGGAACCATGGGGCCTGAGCCTTTTCATCATATTGAATATCCGCCCGGTATTTTCGTGCCAGGGCTATCGCTTGCTGGCTGGAGATGGAGGTAGCTTTGGTTCGTCCCTGGACAAAGGGGAGGGGCCAATCATATCCATAGTTGGGGATGCCCAGCCAAATCTTGCTGGCGGGAATCTCGGTAAGGGCATATTCCACAACTTGCCGCACATTTGGTAATGGCGCTACCGCCATAGGCGGGCCGTAAGTATAGCCCCATTCATAGGTCATAAGCAATACTTCATTGACAGCGGCTCCGATAGCGGCAAAATCATGCCCTTCATAGAGCGCACCGCGCTGGGAGGCGGAGGTTTTTGGTGCCAAAGCGGCAATAACAGGGTAGCCCAGGGGATTCAGACGCCTGGTAAGAGAGGAAAGAAATTCGGCATAAGGGGCGGCATCCTCAGGGAACACATATTCAAAGTCTACATCCAAACCATGGTAACCCTTTTCCTGAAGGGTAGAGGCAATATTGTCAATCAGTCGGGCCTGGACGGCTTCATCGTTTAGGGCGATGTGGGCCAGGTCATTAGAGAAGCCCCCCTCCTGAGTAAGAGTGGACAGGTGCATCAGCGGAGCTACTCCGGCGTTTCGGGCGGCAGCCAAAAGCCGGGCGTCGTCTAACCGGACCAGGTTTCCGGTAGAGGTAAATCCATAGGTAAAAGGCGTCAGATATGTAAGAAAGGGCAGGGTGGTAGTGAGAATGTTGGCGTTGATATGGGGATAGGCATATGCGTTGACACCGATTTCCTGCCCAGGTTCCTGCCGAAAGGCGATAACCAGAGTTTGTCCGGGCCAGATGGCAGGGCGCCCCTCCAAGACTAGGTTGTTTTGGTAGAGCTGCCGCAAACTGACTCCATATTCCCGCGCAATGGCGGTTAGGCTTTCACCGGGGCGAACAGTATGGACGATTTCCGGAAAGCGAATAACAAGGGCTTGCCCCGGTACAAGCTGCTCCGGGACCTCCAGACCGTTATCCAGGGCAATAAGCGATGTGGGGATTCCGTATTTCAGAGAAAGAGAGTAGAGTGTTTCTCCCGCTGTTACAACGTGAATAACCATAACTTTACACCAAGGTGACAAAATCGGCGTTTGCCCATCCGACAATGCCTTCATAGCGAACTACATACCAGTTACGGTATTGATTGATAACGGTGAGCCGGGAGCCGTCTGGAGCGCGGGTTACCACATAAGAAGCGGAGTCCGGTTTGTCACGGATATTTAAGGACCCCCAGTTCACATCTACCACCGCATTTTGATAGGCTCTGGGGGTAAGGAAGGGAACGCCGAAAAATTCGGTCAAGGACAGGGCTATACTTCGGGCTGCAGCGTCAATATTGTTTTTGATCCATACTGCGTCATCGCGGTTATCATGATAGCCCAATTCAATGAACACAGAAGGAGCAATGGGCTGCTTGACCTCCCCGATGGTGGTAGTAGGCTCGGCACGTACATCGTTTGGAAGCGGGTAAATAGTTTTAAGCCCATCGGCCACAAGTCGGGCTGCCGCCTGTCCCTGACTACTGCCGGGGTAGTAAAAAACGATGATGCCGCGTCTCTGCCCATATAGGCCTTCCGGTGCGGCATTGGAGTGGAGTGCCAGATGTAAGTCGTACCGCCCAGCGTTGGAGGCTCGGATGGAGGAAGCGGCTGTCATATCTGGAGTGTTACGGGTAAAGCGGATGCCGGAAGCCGTCAGATAGGGCTCCAGGGCATCGGCAAGCTTATTCATCCATTCTTCTTCGGTGCCGCCGTTCACGTAGAAATTTTTTTCTTGTGTAGAGGGGGAGAGATAGATAATTGGCATAAAAATTCCTCCTTTTTTTCCATTCTATGCCTCAAACAGTACGGATGTGAGAACCAGAGAATAGGACAGGGCATATTAGCCATATTCTTACTCAAAGGGGGAGTGTCTATGGATTCCAGAATCGGGGAGCTGCGGTGCAAGGAGGTCATCAACGTTATGGATGGTAGCCGTTATGGCTATGTGGGGGATGCGGAAGTAGACTTACAAACAGGACAAATACAGGCCCTTGTGGTGCCTGGAAGACTGCGCCTGTTCGGGCTGTTGGGCCGAGAGGAGGAGAGAGTATTTCCTTGGTCGGCAGTCCGGCGGTTTGGCGAGGATATCATTTTAGTCGAAGATGCTCCAATGGCGTTAACAGGACGAAGGAAAGGAAAAAAATAGGGAAAGATTACAATTTCCTCTTGACAGTAAATGAAAAGCATGGTATCTTACATCTATAAACAGGAATAATTACTGTTTAATAAATGGTATATTAAAAATTAAGGAGGAAATTCAACATGAAGAAGTGGGTTTGTTCCGTGTGCGGGTATGTACACGAGGGACCTGAGGCTCCCGAGGCCTGCCCTGTCTGCAAGGCTCCAAAGGAGAAGTTTGTGGAGCAGGCAGGAGAAAAGACCTGGGCCGCCGAGCACGTAGTGGGCGTTGCCAAGGGTGCGCCTGAGGATATCATTGCCGGCCTGCGGGAGAACTTTCAGGGTGAGTGCTGCGAGGTAGGTATGTACCTGGCCATGGCCCGTGTAGCTCACCGGGAGGGCTACCCTGAAATCGGTCTCTACTGGGAGAAGGCAGCCTATGAGGAGGCTGAGCACGCTGCCAAGTTTGCCGAGCTGTTGGGAGAGGTGGTTACTGACTCCACCAAGAAGAACCTGCAGATGCGAGTGGACGCCGAGAACGGCGCCACCATGGGCAAGACCGATTTGGCGAAGAAGGCCAAGGAGCTGGGCCTGGATGCCATCCACGATACCGTTCACGAGATGGCTCGGGACGAAGCGAGACATGGGAAAGCCTTTGAGGGGCTTTTGAAGAGATACTTTGGCTAATCCTCAGTCAGACAACAAAACCCCTACAAGCCTTATATATCAGGGCTTGTAGGGGTTCTTTTTTGTCCTCTGTACTTCTTCTTTCAAGAAAACAACCATCCTCAGTTTGCCCTTCCCTCAAGGGCAAACTGTAGGGCAAATACCATTTTTCACCCCTGAAAACCACTCACTCAAGGGCAGTTTGCCCTTGAGCTCTCTAGTTGATATCCTCCTATGGTCATGGTATAATAAAACCACTTAAAGGAGGCTTAAATATGAGTACAGATAATGTAAATGAAGTCTATGTAGAGAAAGTTCATAGTAGAAAGAGCAACACCCACTTCAAGGGAGTAATCCAAAAAATGTTGATTTCTTCCCTTGTCTTGACAACTGTTTTGGGAACGAGCGCGGGCGCGTTCGCAGCAGAAGCCCCAAAAATGGACATGAGCAAGGTGCAGACAGTAGCCTACGAGAACAATATTTCAGTAGACACAGCCCTGCAGGAGATTAGAACGACAGTGGCGAAGTTGAAGATTCAGATTTCTCAGGGTAGTGTGCAAACAGCAAGTTTGGAGAAGTTGGCAAGTCAACTCAATCAGTTGGAAAAGGCAGCTAATGGTAAGTCCACCACTCAGATTGTCTCTACTCTCAACAATGTAGAGAACGCAGTAAAAGGCGTCAGTGGCAACGAAAAGGTCATGGTGGCCCTGCAATCAGTGAGAGATAGTTTGGGTATCAGCACTCAGACAGAAGTGGTACAGTCTCCAAAAGCAAATGCAGAGGGAATTTCCTTTGGTGATGTAACAGCAGATAAGTGGTATTATAACTCTGTCATGGCTATGTCAGGTCAAGGTTTGTTAAAGGGTACAGGGGATGTAGATGGTGTTCCTCAGTTTGCCCCTAATGCTACTATGACAAGAGCAGCTTATATTACAATAGCTGTGAGAGTGGCCTATCAATCAGAGTTAGACAAAAAGAATGCAGAGAATCCTAATCCTAATCAATGGTGGGACAATGCTTGGCTGGTAGCCATAGAAAAGGGTATCATTGACCCCAATGACCCTGATATGAATTGTTCTCCAGAAGATATGAATGGCACTATTAGACGTGAGGAAATGGCTCTCATCCTCCAAAGAACAGCCCATGCAAAGGGTGTAGCAACAACAGATTTGGTCTATCAGACCCAAATCCCTGACTTTAAAGCAGTTTCTCCCTATTACCGTGATTCTGTAAGAGAGTGCTATACTTTGGGTATGCTCAATGGTATTGATGAAGCAGGAACCTTTAATCCTCAAGGAACCCTTGATAGAGCTTCTGCAAGTCAATCTTTCTATAAGCTGTTAAATGCAGATAAAAGGACTCCTGTCACTCCTCAAAAGCCTGCTTATAATCAAGCAGGTTCTTCAGAAGACCTTTACAAACCAGTTGCAGGTGTTCAGACTTGGACAGAGGGTGAGTCTCACACCATCCCCAAAGAGGGCGATATAGTAGTCAAGGCAGATGGAACCCAAGTTACCTTAAAAATGAATCAAGTTGGCAACTCAGACCTCTACCTCTTAGGTTTTGGTCAAGGTGTTGACATCATTACAGGCACAAGGGCAGACCCAAATGCAAATGGTACTTGGGGTGTGGGCTGTAGTGCTTGGTATGACGATGATAGAACCGTTTTTTATAAGTATGATGTGACAGGAGAAGTCTACACTTCTCAACAGTGGAGCCATATAGCCAAGGCTCTTCGTCCAAATAAAAATATGGTTAAAGGTTCAGTAGATGGAGAAAAGTATGGAGATTATTTTTCTTGGGATAGCTTTTTAGGAGATTGGGTATTTGATGTACAACATTAATAATATTTCTTTACTTTTCAGCCATTTCATGTTATAATATTAAAAAGAAAGTGAGGGGAAAATCTATGAAAAAGGCAATATTACAATTTGAGCCAGAATTGAATATTGTTTCTTTTCATTTTGATGGTATCAATTTATCTTCAGGACTACCTCTTGCAATTAAAGAGATATTTAGTATTACAAAATTTAAAAACTCTGTAATAAGTATACAGACAAATTTAGGTGAAGAATATTTAGATTTTTTGGGTTCAATGGAAACTTGGGGTTTTGATAGTAAGTATTTAGATAAGATAGAGAGAAAGATGAATACTTTAAAAGTTTCTGATATAGAATTGAGGTGTTCTTAATGACAAAATTTGAGAAAATTCAAGAGAATGCGTTTATGATAATAGGTGGTTTTGCTTTTTTGTTAAGAGTAAATACAGAGAATGAGCAGAAGTATATAGAAGTAGTGAATTTGAGAAATTTAACTCAGACAATGATTTGTAATGTGTATAATGGCAAAGATATAAGATTAGCAGATACTAATTTTTCAAATGAAAATATGTATAAAGTCCTTCTTTATATAGAAAGAAATAAAAATGAGATATTGGGGCATTTTAAAAATGGGAAAGTTTATACCTGATAAATATCATGGATATTATTTATACATTACATCTTCTTGTGGTCGTGAGTTAATTGTTCATGTTCATGCTCATCCAGATGATATAGGTTCAGAAAGAACAGCAGCAAAATTTTGGGTTTTTGAAGATGGTACAAGTGAGTTAGTTAAATTAGGTTGTGTTAAACCATGTGATGTTAAATTATTGCAAAAATGGATATATAAGAATATGGATTACATAAAAAAAGAATGGCAGAAAATGGAGCCAAATGCTCAATTTAAGAAAAAGAAATAATGATATTAAATAGGAAGACGGTTGGTGGTTTTGTAACACATCAACTGTCTTCTTTTTTAGAGGTTATAAAATTAGATATAATCATCTTTAAGGTGTTTATATAAAAACCCCATCCTCAAACAGGAATTTCATTGGTGCTACACAAGTCACATAACTAATTTTATTGGTTATTTGTGTTAATCAATAAAAATTTGTATGACATCTATGAAACCTAAGGTTTCAATGATGGTCATACCACAAATCACGAACAAAGAAGTCAGTAATTCGACCATTGTATCACCCCCATTGTTTGAGGAGGGGTATAAAAAGGATATCATAAAAAATGGTAAAAGTCCAGAAAATTTGTTTGGTATATTCATCAGCAATGGTGTTTATATAAAAACCTCTCCCTTGTGTGAGCAAGAGAGAGGTAGGGGTTCATCTTTTTTAATGTCACATAACTAATGGTTAAAAGAATAAAATTTTTATACAACTTGATACATTTTTATATATTTATGATATAATATAAAAGGATTGACAAAGCCTTCACCTGTTAACTACATTATGAAAACAAATTTGCAAGCAAATTTGTTTTACACCCATAATTAGTTAGGTGAAAAATCGTAGTCACGAAGATACTAAGTAGTAGTGGCTACCCCATATATAGATTTGTTTAAAGCAATATTTCTAAATACAAGGTTTGTTTCCTGTGGTATGGGTTGTTTTGCACCTGCACTTGTACCCAAGACAGAAGTGAGGTTTGTTTCCTGTGATATGGGTTGTATTATGATAAAGTAGAAATATGTTGATGTTTTTATAGTAAGTATTTTTTCTACAGTTATAGGTTAAAATATGCTATAAAATTCTATTTTAACAGTAGTAAATTTAAGATTATTTGAAAATATTTTATATAGGAGGTTTAAATATGGAAAATGTAAATGAAGTTTATGTAGAGAAAGTTCATAGTAGAAAGAGTAAAACCAACTTCAAAGGTATAATCCAAAAAATGTTGATTTCTTCCCTTGTCCTCACTTCTGTCTTAGGAACAAGTTCCGCAGCTTTTGCAGCAGAACCTCAAAAGATGGATATGAGTAAGGTGCAGACAGTAGCCTACGAGAACAATATTTCAGTAGACACAGCCCTGCAGGAGATTAGAACGACAGTGGCGAAGTTGAAGATTCAGATTTCTCAGGGTAGTGTGCAAACAGCAAGTTTGGAGAAGTTGGCAAGTCAACTCAATCAGTTGGAAAAGGCAGCTAATGGTAAGTCCACCACTCAGATTGTCTCTACTCTCAACAATGTAGAGAACGCAGTAAAAGGCGTCAGTGGCAACGAAAAGGTCATGGTGGCCCTGCAATCAGTGAGAGATAGTTTGGGTATCAGCACTCAGACAGAAGTGGTACAGTCTCCAAAAGCAAATGCAGAGGGAATTTCCTTTGGTGATGTAACAGCAGATAAGTGGTATTATAACTCTGTCATGGCTATGTCAGGTCAAGGTTTGTTAAAGGGTACAGGGGATGTAGATGGTGTTCCTCAGTTTGCCCCTAATGCTACTATGACAAGAGCAGCTTATATTACAATAGCTGTGAGAGTGGCCTATCAATCAGAGTTAGACAAAAAGAATGCAGAGAATCCTAATCCTAATCAATGGTGGGACAATGCTTGGCTGGTAGCCATAGAAAAGGGTATCATTGACCCCAATGACCCTGATATGAATTGTTCTCCAGAAGATATGAATGGCACTATTAGACGTGAGGAAATGGCTCTCATCCTCCAAAGAACAGCCCATGCAAAGGGTGTAGCAACAACAGATTTGGTCTATCAGACCCAAATCCCTGACTTTAAAGCAGTTTCTCCCTATTACCGTGATTCTGTAAGAGAGTGCTATACTTTGGGTATGCTCAATGGTATTGATGAAGCAGGAACCTTTAATCCTCAAGGAACCCTTGATAGAGCTTCTGCAAGTCAATCTTTCTATAAGCTGTTAAATGCAGATAAAAGGACTCCTGTCACTCCTCAAAAGCCTGCTTATAATCAAGCAGGTTCTTCAGAAGACCTTTACAAACCAGTTGCAGGTGTTCAGACTTGGACAGAGGGTGAGTCTCACACCATCCCCAAAGAGGGCGATATAGTAGTCAAGGCAGATGGAACCCAAGTTACCTTAAAAATGAATCAAGTTGGCAACTCAGACCTCTACCTCTTAGGTTTTGGTCAAGGTGTTGACATCATTACAGGCACAAGGGCAGACCCAAATGCAAATGGTACTTGGGGTGTGGGAGATTGTGCATGGTATTCAAATGATATGACAGTTTTTGTAAAATATGATGTAACAGGTGAAGTTTACACTTCTCAACAGTGGACATCAATTTATAAAGCTCTTTATAATAGCATAGATAAGAGTGTAAAGGGTACAACAGATGGTGAACTTTTAGGTGATTATTTTAGATGGGATGGTTTTTTGCAGAAGTGGTCATTTAGGCCAGGATGGTAATGAAATAAATTAATTTCTTTACTTTTCAATCATTTTATGTTATAATAAAGCAAAAAAATATAGGGTGGTGTTATATATGGAACCTATATCTTTAGATGTTTGTAAACTTGCTTATATTCTTTTTAATGCTTGTATGGAGAAATGGAATATTTCTTATGCAAGAATGGGTGAGATTGTAAGTAAATTTGGTTTATTATCCTATGTAAATGATTTTGAAGATAGATCGGAAGAGCACACGTCTGAACTCCAGTCACTACCGAGGA